>DATJMA010000080.1:0-13869 GCA_035509055.1 Bryobacteraceae bacterium
AGCCCTCGCGGCCGCGGCAACGCCTCACTCATCCGCGGCCGCGGGGGAGCGGCGCCTTTCCCCCGGCCAAACTCTCCTCCGAAAGACTCCCGCGCTTTTCCACGATTTTTCCAAACGGATCCCTCTTCACACCGCCCGTCCCAATAGCGCCTTTACTTTCTACTCTTTGGAATGGTACGCTAAGTGTCTCATAATGCGTACAGTTGACTTGATCCAGCGCAAGCGCGACGGGGAAGAACTCGCACCCGACGAGATAGAGTTCCTGGTCGAAGGATATACTTCCGGCGACATCCCCGACTACCAGATGTCGGCGTTTCTGATGGCGGTCTTCTTCTCCGGGATGTCGGACCGCGAAGTCAGCCGCCTCACCGAATGCATGCTGCGTTCCGGTGACACCGTAAACTTGTCTTCTGTGCCGGGCGTGAAGGTGGACAAGCACTCCACCGGCGGCGTGGGCGATAAAACCAGCTTCATCGTGGCGCCGCTGGCCGCCGCCGCGGGCGTGGTCGTCCCCATGATGTCCGGCCGTGCGCTCGGCCACACCGGTGGCACGCTCGATAAGCTCGAATCCATCCCGGGCTTCCGCACCAACCTCAGCTCCGCTGAATTCGAAAAGCAACTCGCTGAACTCGGTCTGTGCTTCATCGGACAGACCGACCGCCTCGCGCCCGCCGACCGCAAACTCTACGCCCTCCGCGACGTCACTGCCACCGTCGAGTCCATCCCCCTGATTTCGTCCTCCATCATGTCGAAGAAACTGGCCGAGGGCGTCGACGCGCTCGTGCTCGACGTCAAGGTGGGAAACGGCGCGTTCATGAAAAAGCAGGTCGACGCCCGCCGGCTGGCCCAGACCATGGTAGGCATCGGACGCCGCATGGATAAGAAGGTGCAGGCGCTGATCACCGACATGAATCAGCCGCTCGGGTACGCCGTCGGCAACGCCCTCGAAGTCATGGAAGCTTCGCAGACACTGCAGAATGCCGGCCCCACCGATCTCACCAAGCTCTCGCTCGAACTCGCCGCGCGCATGATCTTCGTCGGCAAAAAGGCGGAATCGCTCGACGAAGCCCGTCGCATCGCCGAGAAGCACCTCGTGGACGGCTCGGGCTACAAGAAATTCAAGCAGGTGGTGGCGGCGCAGGGTGGCAATCCCAAGGCGCTCGACGACTTTGTGCTGCTGCCGAACGCCACCGGCATGCGCGAAGTTTCCTCGCCGCGCGGTGGCTACGTCACCTCTATCGACGCCGAGGACATCGGCATCGCTTCCAACATGATCGGCGCCGGCCGCGATAAGAAAGAGGATGCCATCGATCCCGCCGTCGGCATCATTCTCGAAGTCAAGACCGGCGAGAAGGTGGATGCCGGCTCGGTTTTGTGCCGCATCTATTACACCAAGGAAGATCGCGTCGATGAAGCCGCCGAAATGGTCGAGGATGCTTTCCGTATTTCCGCCCAGAAGCCCGATGAGCGCGAACTGATCCTGGAAGTAGTCGGGTAATGGGCCGCTTCACAGGCTTGATCGGCCTCGTCGTAATTCTGGCCGCAGCCTGGCTCTTCTCGTCGAAAAAACGGGCCATCAAGTTGAGCATTTTGGGCTGGGGCGTCTGCTTGCAGTTCGCCTTCGCCCTGCTGGTGCTGAAAACCGATTTCGGTAAGATATTTCAGGCCATCGGCGCCGGCGTCAACAACATGTTGAACTACGTGCAGGCCGGCACCAGCTTCATGTTCGGCCCGCTCGGCGTTCCCACCGGCCCTTACGGCGTGATCTTCGCGTTCCAGGTGCTCTCCATCATCATTTTCATCGCCTCCTTCTTCTCCATCCTTTATTACCTCGGCGTCATGCAGTGGGTGGTGAAAGGCATGGCCGTCATGATGCAGAAAGTCATGGGCGTGAGCGGCGCGGAATCGCTCAACGTCGCGGCCAGCATCTTCATGGGGCAGACCGAAGCCCCCCTCACCATCAAGCCGTTCCTGGAAGGCCTGACCGAATCGGAGTTGTTCACCATCATGACCAGCGGGATGGCCCATGTTTCCGGCTCCGTGATGGCGGCCTACGTGATGGTGGCCCACGTTTCCATCACCCACCTGTTGACGGCGGTGATCATGACCGCGCCCGCCACCATCATGCTCTCCAAAATCTTCATCCCCGAGACCGGCAAGCCCGCCACCGCCGGCAGGGTCGAAGTCAAGGTGGAAAAGACCGCGGTGAACGTCATCGATGCCGCGGCCCAGGGCGCCCACGACGGCCTGTTTCTGGCTCTCAATGTGGGCGGCATGCTGATCGCGTTCCTGGCGCTCATCGCCATGCTCAACGGCATTCTGGGATGGGTCCATACGCTGCCCCTCATGCATTGGCTGCCCGGCTCGCTCGAAGGGATTTTCGGCGTGGTCTTCGCGCCCGTGGCCTGGATCATGGGGGTGGCGTCCAAGGATTGCGCCACCATCGGCAACCTGCTGGGCACGCGCCTGGTCACCAACGAGTTCGTGGCTTTCGTGGACCTCGGAAAAATCAAAGACACGCTCGATCCCAAATCGTTCATCATCGCCACCTACGCGCTCTGCGGATTCGCCAATTTCAGCTCCATTGCCATTCAGATCGGCGGCATCGGCGGCCTCGCGCCATCCCGTAAGTCCGACCTTGCGCGCCTCGGCCTTCGCGCCGTCGCCGCCGGCACCATGGCGAATTTCATGTCCGCGTGCATCGCCGGAATGATTTTGTGATTGCGCAAGCCAAAGCCCTGATTGAAAGCCGGACCCCGCTCCGGCCGTCGATCGCCGTCGTGCTGGGCAGCGGGCTCGGGGCATTCGCCGACGAACTGACGGATCGCGCGGACATTCCCTACAGCGAACTGCCCGGATGGCCGTGCTCTACCGCCGTCGGCCATGCGGGCCGATTGATTCTCGGCAAACTTGCCGCTATCGATGTCGCCGTCATGGCCGGACGCGCCCATTTGTACGAAGGCTATTCGCCCCAGCAGGTCGCCTTCGGCGTGCGCGTTTTGCGCGCGCTCGGCGTGCGCTCGATTATTTTCACCAATGCCGCCGGCGGCATCAATCTGGCGTACGAGCAGGGAGGATTGGTGTTGATCACCGACCACATCAACCTTCAGGGCGCGAATCCCCTGGTGGGCCCGAACGACGATTCCCTCGGTCCGCGATTCCCCGATATGTCCGACGTCTACACGCGGGAGTATCGCGAGATTGCCAGGCAGGTCGCGGCCGAAATCTGCATTCCGATCGGCCTGGGTGTCTATGCGGCCATGCTCGGCCCGAGCTATGAGACGCCCGCCGAAATCCGCTTCCTGCGCTCCATCGGGGCCGACCTGGTAGGGATGTCGACCGTGCTCGAAGCCATTGCCGCTGCCCACTCAGGAATGAAAACTCTCGCCATTTCCTGCGTCACCAACATGGCGGCGGGCGTGATTCCGGAAGCGCGTCTGGTCCACGAGGAGGTCCTGGAAGCCGGCGCCGCGATCCGCGATACCCTCGTCCGTTTCTTAAAAGCGCTGGTGCCGAGGCTCGCGGAATGACTGACCCTCTCGTCGCCGCCGCTCTCGCCGCCCGCCTGCGCGCGTTCGCCCCCTACTCCAAATTTCTGGTCGGCGCGGCTATCGAAGATGACGCGGGCAGCATCCACACCGGCTGCAACGTCGAGAACGCCACCTATGGCCTCACCGTGTGCGCCGAACGCGTCGCCGTCTTCAAGGCGATTTCCGAGGGCGTCCGCAAGTTCCGCCGCATCGTAGTGGCGGCCGACACCGAAAACCTCACCCCTCCGTGCGGCGCCTGCCGGCAGATTCTGTGGGAATTCTGCGGTGATATCCCGGTAACGCTGGTCAATCTGCACGGCCAAACCGAAACCTGTCAATTGAAAGATCTGTTCCCCAGGGCCTTCGATGCTTCGTACCTGTAGCCTTTTCCTTTTTGCTGCCACCCTCTCCGCTCAAACCGCGGATTGGATCTGGAGCGCGCGCTATGTCATCACCGAGGACGCCCAGCACCGTGTCATCCCCAATGGCGCCATCGCCGTCCGCGGCGATCGCATCGTGGCGGTCGGCACCCGGGCCGAAATCGACGCGCGCTTTCACGCCGCCCGCCGAATCGACAATCCGGCCGCCATTCTCGCGCCCGGACTCGTCGATACCCACACGCATGCCGCCATGTCGCTCTTTCGTGGCATCGCCGACGACAAGAAACTCCAGGACTGGCTCAATAACTACATCTTCCCCGCCGAGGCGAAGAACGTCTCTCCCGATTTCGTTCGCTGGGGCACCCGCCTCGGCTGCCTCGAAATGCTGCTCGGCGGCACCACCACGTTCACCGACATGTATTACTTCGAGGACGTCGTGGCGGAGGTCGCCAAAGAGGCGGGCATGCGCGGCGTGCTCGGTGAGACCATCATCAAATTCCCTGTAGCGGATAACAAAACCCCCGCCCAGGCCCTCGCCTTCACCGAAAAATACCTCATCCGCTTTCACGGCGATCCGTTAGTCACGCCCGCCGTCGCGCCGCATGCGCTCTACACCAACTCCGACGATACTCTGCGTGCTGCCCGCGCTCTCGCCAATAAATACCAGGCGCCGCTGCTGATTCACCTCTCGGAGACTAGGCAGGAGAATGACGATATCATGGCCGCGCGCCACATGAGCCCCACTAAAGTGCTCGATTCTCTCGGCGTTCTGACCGGCCGCACCGTGGCGGCGCATTGCGTCTGGGTAGACGAGGCGGACCTGGCCATCCTGAAGGCTCGCGGCGTGGGAATCGCCCATTGCCCTTCCAGTAACATGAAGCTCGCCAGTGGTGTCGCTCCCGTGGTCCGCATGCTGGCGCTCGATCTCCCGGTCGGCCTCGGTCCCGATGGCCCAGCCGGCAGCAACAACGACTTCAACATGTTCGAAGAGATGGATCTGGCCGCCAAGCTGCAAAAAGTCGTCACTCTCAACCCCGAGGTGCTGCCGGCCTCAGCCGCCCTCGAAATGGCGACCATCCGCGGCGCTCGCGCTCTCGGCATGGAGAAGCAGATCGGCTCCCTCGAGACCGGCAAGCTCGCCGACATGATCCTGGTTCGCGTGGATCGTCCCAACGGCGTGCCGATGTACGACCCTGTCTCGCAGATGGTCTACGCGCTCAAGGCCGAGGATGTCGCCGACGTCATGGTGAACGGCCAACCGGTCGTGCGCGACGGCAAGATCCTGACATTGAACCAGCCGGAGATTCTCGCCAAAGCCGCGGAGTATCGCGCCAAGGTCAGCGCATCCCTCAAATAGCTATTTCGGCAGTATAAAGCGGTAGTCCTGCGTATAGCGGAAATGCTGGAACATGGCTCGTGCCGCCGGAACCTGCACCGGAGGATCGCCAAAGCTGACCGCGGCTTTTTCCGATCCGCGAATCGCGAGGTATGTCTCCAGAATGTGATGATGGAAAGCCTCGAGATCTCCTTGTGCCTTCACCAGCGCGCTATATGCCGTCTGTAATTTGGCCGTATCGTCCGGGCTCAATTCCACGATCGGGGCCGGGTCGCCGGTCCCGATCAGGAAGTGGAAATCCGCACTGTAGAGCGGACCCGGAAAGCCTTGCGTGTTCGAATCCTTCACGTAGCCGCGATACATTTGCCGCTCCAGGTCGGAGTAATCCTTCTCTGCCTGCGCCAGGTTTTCGTGCAGGGTCTGCGCGTTCGCGGCGTCATCCTTGGATAACTCGATCAGGGGTGTAATGGCGGCCGGAAGAGCCAGCAGAAACAGCGGTACGAGCGTGAGAATTCGGCGCATAAGTTCGTCCTCGCGCCCAGAATGGCATGCCCCGCTGCGGCGCCGCAACTCAACTGTTATTCGTCGTGATGCCGGCGCTCACCAGCGTGTTCGTGATGATCGATAGCGGGTTGAGCGATTCGTTCTGAGTTTCGTTGGACTGGAACGCCGCCAGAAGCTGTTGCAGCGGGCTGGAAGAGCTGGCACTCGTCGAATCGCTGCTCGACGTCGAATCGCTGGAGTTGGAGCCCGGCGAACTGTCATTCGATGAGGAGACGTGATGTCCGTGGTGGTGGTGATGTCCGCCGCCGCCGATCGCCTGTGCCAGGTCCGAAATATTGGGCAGTTGTCCGCTGTCGGACGCGTTGGTGAAATCCGTAGCCAGATTGTTGAGTTCGCTGGCGACGGAAGTGTTGCCATCCTGCGTCGCGGTTTGCGCCGCGTTTTGCAGGTTCGTGGCAATCTGTTGGGTTACTTGCTGATACTGGGTCGGGTTGGACTCTTGCAGTTGCTGGAGTGTGCTCAGCAGTTGTGCGAAGGGCGAAAGCTGTCCGGAATCCGGCTGCTGCGACGAGGTGCCGGAGACGCCGTTGGACGCGGCGGAAAGCCCGGCATCTTTCAGCGCCGTGCCGAGAATCGATTGCAGGTAGCTGCTGCTGAGAGAATTGAGGGGGCTGGTGCTCATGCCGCTCTTATCGGCACCTTTCGAACCAAAATTGTTAACTCTTGCGCGTTGAAAAAAAAGGCCCTCGCAGCCAAACTCGCGTCAATTTCCTGCCGCCGCGTCGAATTCTTGGCGGCGTCACGCTGGACAGCCGGCGCCGTCGTACCCCTACGCGCCGTCTCCTTGGCAATATCTACCAGTACCGGACGAATGGTTAAGCTCCACTCGCGCGCTACGCCGGATCGGGTCCATCCCGGCTCGCCCGGCTGCCGCCCGCCGGCCGGGCGGCGCTACCTAAATCCAAGATTTCGGGAAACTTGCGCAGGAAACATCCCATTGTCAGGCCCACCCTTGTCGCCCGAACCCATAAACCGTGCTCTTACCACCCTTGGCCAGCCATCTGCACGATGCCGGGTGAAAGGAGACATTTATGGATTGGGATCGGCTCGAGTCGAAGTGGCCGCAAATGCGTGGTCAACTCCGCCATCGGTGGGGCCGTCTTACCGAAGACGACTTGGACGTGATCGCCGGCCAGCGGGATATCTTCATCGGCCGGGTGGCCGAACGTTACAGTGTCGACCGGAACGAAGCACGGCACCGCATCGAGGAATGGCTACGGACTCTTCAGGAGGAGCGAACTCTGACTGGAAGGGCGTGATCGGAAAAAAACGCGGCCCGGAAGCGTTGCCCGGGCCGCGCTCGGAAACCAGTGCCTCGATCGCCTGATCGATGGCACCTGGATCAGTTGCTTCGGTTCTCTCTGGTCGGGGACAGCATGTCCATTTCATGTACCAGCGGACGCGCGGCTTCCGGGATGCGCGTCCGTCCGTCGACGATCTCGCGGCCGCTCATCGGGTGTCCGTACAGTTTGTCGGTTTCCTCCGAGTCGTGTTCCACCACTGTGCCGTTCAATGCGACTCCGGCAAACAACCCGCGGGAGCGGGACCAGGAAAGAATCTCGGCGTGCGCCAGCACGTCGGTATTGGCAGAGGCGTTTCGGCCCACCGGACCCGCCGCCACGGCGGCGTCCGCGCCCAGTTTAAACTTGTCCGACAGCAAGTGCTGCATGCCGCGATCGTTCATCACCAGGAAAACGATATCGGCCGAATCGGCACCCAATTGCGCCCCGAAGCTGCCGCCGGCGAGCCGGATAGGCGCCGGAGCGCTCCAATGGCCTGCCGTGGTGCGGCACATCGCATAACCGCGGCCATATTCGCCGCCCACGATAAACGCGGCCTTTTTCATGTTCGGAACGATGCCGATGCATTCCGATCGATTCAACAGATCCTGCGGGATCGCTCTGTCGGGCGTGGCCATAATTTCCTGCATCGTATCGGCGGCATGCCGGAGTCTTTTGTCGGGCGTTTCTTCCTGTGCGGGTAGCAAGGCTGCCGTTACGGCTAAGACGGCGCACAGTTGTATCAGACGCATGTGTTTCCCCCCTTATAGGCGATGGAGCGGCCTGCCATTTCGCGAGCTAGGCGGAGCGAGGCGGGCCGCCGCCCTTATTCAATTTCAATCTTAGCCGTGAGCCCGCGGTAAGCGCTGTAAGGCAAGCTACAGCGCCCTGGGGTAAGTGGATGGAACTATACCCGGCCCGAGGTTAGCCCCGCGGCTTCGGGCTGTTCGTAACATAAGCCGCTCGCCGGCGGGCGGCGAGCGGGCCGTCTTAGTGATCGCGCTCCGTAACCAGTTCGGTAACCGCCAGCAGCGCGCGTTGATAGGGAGAATCGGGGAACCCGCCGATGATCTGGCGGGCTTTGTCGGTGAAAGTCTGCGCGCGCTCCTTCACCCGTTCGATGCCGCGGTATTTTTCGAGCAGCGCCAGGATCTGTGCGAACCGTACTTCCTCGTAGTTGCGCTCGCGCAGAATGGTCTCCACCAGTCGCCGTTCGCCGGCGCTCGCGCGCTCCAGCGCGTACACCAGCGGAAGCGTCACCTTGCCCTCGCGAAGGTCGCCGCCCACCGGCTTGCCGAGCGTTTTTTCGCGCGCGGTGAAATCCAGCACGTCGTCCACCAGTTGGAACGCCATCCCCAGGTTCCAGGCATATTCGCCCAGCAGCTCCTGCGTATGCGTATCGCTGTGTGCGGCCAGGGCCCCCAGCCGCGCGCACACCGAGAACAGGCACGCCGTCTTGCGATCCACCAGTTCCATGCAGTCGGCCTCGCTGACATCGATTTTGCCGATGCGATCGAGTTGCAGGAGTTCGCCCTCCACCATCATCTGCGTAAGTCCGATCAGCAGATCGAGAATCTGGAAATTACGCTCGCGCAGCGCGATCTGGAAAGCCTGCATGTACAGCCAGTCGCCCGCCAGCACGCAGGTGTGATTGCCCCACTTCACATTGCTCGATGGCCGCCCGCGGCGCGTTTCGGCGGCATCGATGACGTCGTCGTGTACCAGCGTCGCCGCGTGAATCAGTTCCACCACGGCGCCCAATTGGATCGCCGTTCCGCTGCCCGAAGTGCCATTGCCGCTCGGCGCCGCGAGCTTCGAGGAAATCAGCAAAAGCGTGGGCCGCAGCCGTTTGCCGCCGCTCGATTGCAGATATTGCCCGATGGCGGTGACGGCATCCACCGAGGCCACCGATTCGACGGTGATCCGTTTTTCCACCTGTTCCAGCTCGTCGTGGATGAGGTCGAATATCTCGCGCGCGGTGAAGGCCTGACCCAGCTTGCCTAAATTCATGTAAGTTAACCAGTTTACCTGCTACCCGACCCGCCCTGCAAACAGCCTTTGTTCAAAATTCCTCGTCGTGGCTTCGGCCATTGTCTCCATTGGCACGCCCCGTACCTCGGCCAGACGCCGCGCCGTCTCCACCACGAACGCCGGTTCGTTGCGCTTGCCGCGGTGCGGAACGGGCGCCAGGTACGGACAATCCGTCTCCACCAGAATGCGATCTTCCGGCGCCATCCGCGCCGCCCGGCGCACCGCTTCCGCCTTGGGAAATGTCAGCACACCGCCGAACGCAAGGTAAAATCCGAGGTCCAGCGCCTCCCGCGCCTGCGCTTCGTCGCCCGTGAAGCAGTGCATGATTCCACCACCCTGCCAGTGAGATCGCAGGATTGCCAGCGTATCCTCCCAGGCTTCCCTCGTGTGGATGACGATCGGCTTACCGGACTCCGCCGCCAGCGCCAGTTGCCGTTCGAAAACCTCTCGCTGCACTTCGCGCGGAGAAAAATCGTAATGGTAATCCAGGCCGATTTCGCCCACCGCGAGCACTTTCGGGTGAACGGCGAGCGAGCGCATCCGCACCCACGTCTCCTCCGTGGCCTTGGACGCGTCGTGCGGATGGACCCCGACGGTCGCATATATAAAAGAGTAGCGATCCGCCATTCGTACCGCGACTTCCAGGTCCGCCGGACCGTTCCCCGTGCCGATGGCCATCATGCGCCCGACACCGGCGGCAAGCGCCCGCTCGATCGCAGCCTCGCGATCCGAGTCGAATTGTTGATCGTCCAGGTGGACGTGGGAATCCACTAGCGTCACTTCAGGCGCGCCCCGGCCGGAATGTCTTCGTGAAAGCCCGCCAGCACCGGCTTGCCGTCATTCACCGATGCCGCCACGATCATGCCGTTCGATTCGATGCCCTTCAGCTTCCGCGGCTGCAAATTGGCGACGATCACCACTTTTCGCCCGATCAGGTCCTGCGGCCCGTATGCTTCGGCGATGCCGGCCACGATGGTCCGCGGCTGTCCTTCGCCGAGATCGACCGTCATGTGCATCAGCTTGGTCGAGCCCTTTACGGGCGCCGCGGTCAGAACCATGCCCACCCGCAGATCCACCTTGAGAAAGTCGTCGATGGCAATCTTGGCCGGCCCTTCCGGCGCTGGTTCCGGCTTTTTGCCCATCAGCACCGCCTGCGCGGCCGTGACCTCGGCTTCCAGTTGCCGCATCTTGTCTTCGGCCGGCTTCGCCTCCAGCCGCGGAAACACGCCCGAGATTTCGCCGATCTTCTGGCCCGCCTGCAATCCGCCCCACGCCAGCGATGTCAAACCCACCTCTTCGATCGCGCCCGGCATGCCGAGCTGCGACCAGATCTTGCGTGTGCTTTCGGGCAGCACGGGATAGAGCAGCGCGCTCACGATGCGCAGCGCTTCCGCCGCGCTGTAAAGCGTATCGTCGAGCTGCGCCGGCGCGTCCCCTTCGCTGCTGCGCGCCAGTTTCCACGGCGCCCGTTCGACGATGAATTTATCCACCGCCGAAATCAGGCTCCAGATGCTCTCCAGCCCCTTGGAGAACTCGAAATTCTCAAATGCCGTCTGCGCGGCCTGGATGGTCTGGGCCGCCAGCGGCGCCACGGCGCCTCCCGCGCCTCCCGCCGGAATCGCGCCCTTGCGGTATTGATTCACCATGGTCAGCGTGCGGCTCGCCAGATTGCCGAGACCGTTGGCAAGATCGGAATTATAGCGGCCGATGAGCGCGTCATAGCTGAAACTGCCATCCTGCCCGAAGACCACCTCGCGCAGCAGGAAGTACCGCAGTGCGTCCGCCCCCATCACCTTCTGAATCGGCTCCGAGCGCACGATGTTCCCGCGCGACTTGCTCATCTTGTCGTTCTCGAACAGCAGCCAGCCGTGGGCGAACACGCGCTTGGGCAGCGGCAGCCCGGCGGCCATCAGGAATGCCGGCCAGTAGATGGCGTGGAAGCGCACAATCTCCTTGCCGATGAGGTGCAGGTCTGCCGGCCAGAGGTTCTCCCCGTCCACCGCGCTCATGTAGGCGATCAGCGCGTCGAACCATACGTAAAATACGTGCGGCGCCTCGCCTTCCACCGGGATGCCCCATTTGATGTTCGTGCGCGTGATGGAAAGATCGCTGAGCCCCGCCTTCACGAAGGAGATCACTTCGTTGCGGCGCGTGTCCGGCTGCATGAAATCGGGCTGGCTCTCGTAAAGCGCCAGCAGCTGGTCTTGAAACGCCGAAAGCTTGAAGAAAAAATTCTCCTCGGTGATGGTTTCCGTGGGGCGGCCGCAATCGGGGCAGGGATCGCCCGGCTTGGCGTCGTTCACGTAGAGGTTGTCGAAGATGCAGTATTGGCCCGTGTAGGAGCCTTTGTAGACAAACCCGTTCTCCCGGCAGCGCCGGAACAAATCGTTCACCACGCGGGCATGCTGCGGGCTGGAAGTGCGCTGGAAGTGGTCGATTCCGAGACCCAGCATCTCCCACTGCCGCTTGAATTCCGCGGATACCGCGTCGGTGAATTCAATGGGAGACTTTCCGGCCCGCTCCGCTGAGCGTTCCACGTTCACGCCGTGCTCGTCCGACCCCGTGGTCAGCACGACGTGATAACCCTGCATGCCTTTAAATCGCTTGATCAGGTCGGCAACGATGGTGGTATATGCGTGGCCGATATGCGGCGCGGCATTCACGTAGTAGATGGGAGTGGTGAGGTAGTATTTCATCGGGATTTCATGTACGCGTAATTTGCTTCCGCGATAATCTGTTTTAGCGCGACGCCGCTCTCCTCCGCCAGTTTGCGGCAATCCTCGTATTCCGGCGCATAAGCGCCATCGGCCGACACCTTCATTCGCACTTTGCCGTGCGGCGTCTCCGCTTCCAGAAAAGTGCGCGCCTGCACGCGCCGTTCAGCGGCATAAATCCGCATTCCCAAGGTGGAAGTCTCGGCGAAAACCATCTGCGCCAGGTCCTCGCGCGTTTCCGGCAAGGCCACCACGCGCAGCAAATTGCCCGCCCGGCCCTTCTTCATCACGATCGGCGCCAGCGACACGTCGAGCGCGCCCGCCGCCAGCAGCTTTTCCATGGCATAAGCCAGGACCTGCGGGTTCGAATCGTCGATGTTCGTCTCGATCACCGCGACCGTGGTCGCCTCCGATGCCGCCGCGCTCTCGCCGAGGATCGCCCGCAGCACGTTGGCGTGCTCCGCGAAATCGTGCCCGCCCGCGCCGAACCCGCTGCGCGTTATCGTCATCGGGGGAAGCACCCCGAAGCGCTCCGCCAGGGTTACCGCCACTGCCGCCCCGGTCGGCGTCGCCAGTTCCACTTCCGGACCGCGCGCATAAACCGGAACACCGGTCAGCAGGCGCGCCGTCGCCGGCGCCGGGACCGGCAGAATGCCATGCTCGGTCTTCACCGTCCCGCTGCCGACGTTCACTGGCGAGCAGACGATGTGCTCCACCCCGAGCGAATCGAACGCCAGGCACGCGCCCACGATATCCGCAATCGAATCGGCCGCGCCCACTTCGTGGAAATGGACTTTTTCAATCGCCACCTGGTGTACTTCCGCCTCCGCCTCGCCCAGCCGTCGAAAAACCGCCAGCGCGTTCTGCGCCGCGCGCTGCGGAAGATTCGCCTTCTCGATAATCTTGACTATGTGCGAGAGATGACGGTGAGCGTGCTGGTGCTCCACCGCCACGTGGAACTTGGTGGCGCCGATGCCGCGGCGCTTCACTTTTTCAAACCGCACCGTGGCGCCGATATCCAGCCCGGCGATGGCGCTCGTGATGTTTCCCTGGTCCGCGCCGGCATCCGCCAGCGCGCCCACCAGCATATCGCCGCTGATGCCGGAAAAGGCGTCCAGGTAGCAGGTCAAAGGCATGTATCTTTCATGGTGGCACAAAGTGCCGGCCGATTCCCCCGCGCCGGCATGGCCGCCGTGGATCGGCTATCCTCTCCTTATGCCACCCGATCTCCCGTATCGCTCGCGTGCCGTCCGCGCTCTGGTGCGCTTGCACGAAGAACATCTGCGCCGCTTCGTGCAGACGTGGCGCCTGGCCCTGGCCGTCCCGGTGACCCTCCCGCCGACCGATGATCCCAATTATGCGTCGCTGAGCGTGCTGGGACGGCATGTGTTAAACGCCTCCCGCGGTTATCTGACCTGGGTGTGCGAGGTTTTGACTTTGCCCGATCCCGGAGTCCGGCCTGCCCCCGGCGCCGATGCCATCGTACGCGAGGCGGACGAGTATCTGGAGCATGTTCTCGAGCGCTGGCGCGCCGGAGCGCTTCGGGAAATTTCCGCCGGGCAATTGGAGACTCCCGAGTACCCTTCGCGTTGGGGGACGCGCTACTCCATCGATTCGATGCTGGAGCACGCCGTCGTGCATCCCATCCGCCACACCTTTCAGTTGGAGGAACTGATCGGCCAACGCTAGCCCCCGGCCCGCCTTCGTGGCCATTGCCAGCCCCGCAAGCGGGGCTGATACAATTAGCCGTCGCCAGAGATGAGGATCTCCGATCATGTCCGCGAGGCGCGGCGCACCGCGCGCGAGCGCTGGACCAAACTAAGCTCTTACGATAAGACGATCTTCGCCGCCGTTCTCGCTTATGTGGCTCTCACCGCCGCGTACCTGCTGTGGCATCGTACCTTCCTCTCGCCGGACCAGTTTTTTGTTCTGGTGCTGCTGGTCAGCGTGCTTCTCGGGCGCGTGAGAGCGTTTTTGTGGGATTGGCTGCCGCTGGTTGTCCTCCTTTTCGGATATGAATACGTCCGCGGCCTC
>DATJMA010000081.1:0-95594 GCA_035509055.1 Bryobacteraceae bacterium
TGGCATTGCGGGCGATGTTGGCGAAATAAACAGAAAAGAGGAATCGGGATGAGAGTTGGAGTTTTTACGCCGCTGCTATCGCAGCTTTCTCTGGAAGATGTGCTGAAAAAGTTGAGCGCGAAGGGAATTAGCACCGTCGAATTGGGCACGGGTAATTATCCCGGGAATGCTCACTGCAAGTTGACGATGCTGGACGACGCCTCGGAGTTGGACGCGTTCCAAAAGACGATCGCCAGGTACGGATTCACCATAAGCGCGTTGAGCTGCCACGGGAATGCGCTCCACCCAAACACAGAGCGCGCGCAGCACGATGCGGAGGTTGCTCGGAAGACGGTTCTGCTGGCGGAAAAATTAGGTGTGCCGGTAGTGGTGGATTTCTCGGGTTGTCCGGGGGATTCGCCCGCATCGAAGCAGCCGAACTGGGTGACATGCCCTTGGCCGCCCGACTATCTGGAAGTGCTGAAGTGGCAGTGGGACGAAGTGGTGACGCCCTATTGGACGAAACACGGCGCATTCGCGGCGGAGCACGGAGTAAAGATCGCGATCGAGATGCACCCGGGGTTCGTCGTTTACAGCCCGGAAACCATGCTGCGTCTTCGCGGGATTGCGGGCAAAGCAGTGGGCTGCAATCTCGACCCCAGCCATATGTTCTGGCAGGGTATCGACCCGATTGCGGCGGTGCGCGTGCTGGGGGACGCGATTCACTACGTGCACGCGAAGGACACTCAGATCTACGGCCGGAATTTGCCGCTCACCGGCGTGCTGGACACCAAGCCGTACACGGACGAACGGAATCGCGCGTGGATCTTCCGGACCTGCGGATACGGGCATGGCGCGGAGTGGTGGCGCGAATTCGTGTCCACCTTGCGGATGTACGGTTATGATTACGTACTTTCGATCGAACACGAAGACAGCATACTTTCGCCCGAGGAAGGGCTGACGAAAGCCGCGAGCTTCCTGGGCGAGATCGTAATTAAGGAACAGCCGGCGGCGGCCTGGTGGGTGTAGGGCCAGCAGAAGCAGAGAAATTCATCGCCCTTTTGCGAGTGAATTGGCTAATTCGCTGACGGCTTTTCGATGTGATCGATCACAAGCACGTCCACCGGGGCCTTCGTTGCGGCCAGTTTGAGCCCAAGTTGCTGCTGTAGAGCCGCACCCAGATCCGGCGGCGCGTCCGGCCTATCGGATGGCGGCGGCACCCTAATCCCCAAACCCGCGAATTGCGTCTCGTCGGGCGTCCAATTCAGTTGGAAATCGTAATGGTCCTCAAGTCCAGTCTGGTCTACCACCGGCCGGTCCAAAACCGTCGTCTGGAAAGTGGCTGCCAGATCGCTCATGGTGGCGTTGAATGCATTTAAAGCGCCCAGGGCGCGGAAACCCAGCCCGGGAAGCCCTTTCGGATCGGCCGCACTCTTCGTGAGCTTTGGCCCGTTCTTACCCACCTGGATGGCGTAGACGTTCAGTTCCCTCTTCTCGCGATGGAATTTCAACTGGAACCGGTCTGCCAGCAGTTTCTGGATCATGATCTTCATCTGCTTTTGGTTAGGCATGCCCTCCTGCGTGGGCTTGCCGTCCAGGTCGTAGTTCTCGTTGTCCATCCACGCCGGACCGCCGGTCACCTGCTGCGCGCTCACGCCATAGACGAAGCTGATTAGAAAGCTGACCGGTGTGTTGATGGTGACGATCTCGCGTCCCCGCACTGTGATGCCCCTGCCTTGCTGTCCCGGTTTGCTCGGCTTGATCGAACAAGCGTCGAACTCGGGATCGGCGTCGGCTGCCATATTCTTGGGCAGCTTCGGAGCATCCTCCATCGACCATTCCGGCTCCTTGGGGCCGGCGTGCTTCAAATTTAAGGCGATCGGCTGGGCGCCTCCCTGCGTGAAGTTCCCCGTGAGGGTGACACCGTCGGAATCGAGCTTGCCCTCATACGTGACAGCGATGGCCGGAATCGTGATTTTCACCGTCGAACCCGTCAGGGCAGCGTCCGCCGTAAGCCCCTGCGGCGACTGGTCGATGCTGTACATCGTCGCTTTTAGCCCGGAATCCGCCTTCGAGATCTTGAAGACGATCCGCAATTCCTGCTTGTTAGGGAGCACCAGCGTGCCCTGCCACGTTCCGGTAATATCTTGAGCGAAAAGCGCTCCGAGAGAAAATACCGCGAGAGCCAGCGTGTGAATAGTCCGGTTCTTCATAGGGAGATCCCTATGTAGAATATCACATAACGACAGTAGGGCGGCCAATCCTGGCGGGCTTCCTGCCTGGCACGATTGCACGCCCTACGATCTGCGCGGAATTCCATCCCCGCGAAAACGATCTGGCATGGGGCAATCCTGCCGGCATCCGGCTTCCAGGCGGATTCCCTGTCTTCCTACTTTTCGCCGCCCTGCAACGCCTGCAGTTCCGTCTTCTCGCGCTCCAGATACGGTACTCCTTTGGTCATCCAAGCGGGCGCTGGTGCGCCTTTCAGATAATGATCGAAGTACTCCTGCATGCGGATGGCGTAGTCTTTCTGATCTGCGCGATTCTGCAGTCCGTGTGGTTGCCCGTTGTAGTTGAAGAGGTACACCTCCTTGCCGAGACGCCGCAGGGCCAGGAAGTATTCCAGTCCCTGATACCACGGCACCGCGGTATCGCCATCGTTCTGCAGAATCAGCACCGGAGTCTGTACCCGGTCCGCCCAGAAAATCGGCGAGTTCTCGATAAAACGCGTCGGATATTGCCAGATTGATCCCCCGATCCGGCTCTGCGTCCGCTCGTATTGGAACTGCCGAGTGATCCCCGTGCCCCAGCGGATGCCGTCATAGGCGCTGATCATGTCGGCTACCGGCGCGCCCGCTTCCACTGCGCGGAAACGATTAGTCTGCGTAACCATGTAAGCGATCTGGTAACCGCCCCAACTGTGGCCCTGTATGCCGATGGCGTTTTCGTCAACGATTCCGCGGTTCACCACCGCCTGAATCGCCGGCAGCACGCACTTCAGCGCGCTCTGCCCGGGATAGCCCACGGTGTATACGATGTCCGGCGTGAGCACCAGGTATCCATTGCTGACGTAGTAGCTGATATTGATCGACGTGCCCGGGGCGGGATTCACGAAGTGGTTCGTGTTCTGCGTGAGCCGCTCGTAAATGTAGACCATCATCGGGTATTTTTTCCTGGCGTCGAAATTCTCCGGCCTGTAGAGGGTCGCCTGCAGCGGGACCCCATCCGCATTCTTGAACGGCACGAGTTCGGCTGTGCCCCACAACAGTCCGGCCTTCTGCGGGTTGGCATCGCTCACCTTGCGCAGTTCCTTGAATGTGCCGTCAGTCGTAAGCAAATCGGGAAACTCGTTGAAGGTCTGCCCGGTGAGCACGTAAACGTCGGCATCTTTCGCCTTCACCGGCGCGCTGAACGATTTTGCGGCCATCACGAGTTGCTTCGGCTCTCCGCCCTCGATGGAGACGCGGAAGAAGCCCTGGTCGTAGGTCTTCATGTTCTCGCCCGAAAGAAGCAATGGCTTGGAACCATCGATCCATCGCTCGTGAGGATCGGTTTCCGTGCGGACATAGCGGAACCGAAGGTCGTGCGCGCGGCCATAGCCCGCGGTGAGATTTTTCGCGCCTGAGCCATCGGGCGAAACGCGCCAGATGTCGTACCGGTCGTAGATCAGCACGGAATTGCCGTCTTTGGTCCAGCCGGCCGAGCCGTACGCGGTAGGAATGCTCGGCGTGTCAGTGTCCTCGTTGAAGAACTTCACCCCGAGCGCGGCGGTGAGATCGGTCTTCTTGCCGTCAGGTACCGAGACGGTGTTCCAATCCTTGCCGTCGAACGTCAGCAGATACCGTCCGGATGGCGACCAGGTCGTTTGGCCGAAGCTCTTCTCCGCAATTTTCTTGCGCCCGCCGGAAGTGGAATCCACCAGGTAAAGATCGGTGTAATGCTCGTCGTAGTCGTCGGCTTTGCGATAGGCCCGGTCGTCGCTGCCCAGCGCCCATTGCAGGCTTTCCGACGTGGTTACCGTTTCCAGTTCGGGGTCGCCGAGTTGCACGAGCTTGTGCTCCGGGATGATGTACGCCGCCATGAAAGTGCGATCGCGATCGCGCGCCGCCCTGATCTTTTGGACCGGCTGAAGGTACTCGTCTTTGTAGCTCCAGAGATCGACCACCGCCTTCTCGTCCGTAGCCGTGTCTGCCGCATCTTCGGTGTTTGCCTTCGGTGCCGGCACCGCGACTCCGAAATAAACCCGCGAACCGTTGCGGGAGAACGATATTGCCCCCTTGTCGCTGATGGTGAATCCTTTTTCGAAGCCGGAGGCAGCATCGGATACCAGTTCCGCGGCCGTGCCCTTGCGATCCCAGCGGTACAGCTTCCACTTCGGCGGCTTGGCGGCAGGATCGTCGCGATCGCTCAGAAAGGCCATCTGCGACTGGTTTTCGTCGAAGGTCAATTTCGAATACTTCCCCTTGCCGTCGAGCACTGTGGCGGCTGCACCGGCCGTTCCCGGCGTCGCCACGAATACTCCGTTCTTGGCACTGTCATGGGCCGCAACGGTGTAGACCAACTGCTTGCCGTCATCGGTAAACTCGAACTCCGAGACGTCCGCAAATGTGCGCTCGGCGCCATCCGCCAGCGACCGCAAAACCATATCGCTTCCGAATTCCGCGCCCCGTCCGCCCGCTCCGCCGCGGCCACCGCGTCCGCCGCGCTGATCGGCTTCGTCGTCACCGCCGCCGGCCGGCTTGGCGGCTTCTCCGCCGTTCGCCGCCTTTTCCGGCATTTCTTTCTGGTAGGCCAGCCAACCCGCGGCCTTCTCCGGCATGGCGAACCGCTTTACCCGCTCGATGGTGGCCGGTTTGCCCGTTGCCAGATCCACAATCGTCATGGATTCCTTAGGCATCTGCTCGGCGGTCTTTTTCTCCTTGTGCGCCTTGTCGGTATCGGCCTTCAGTGGAAAGACCGAGAAGACCACGTATTTTGCTGTCCGACGAGAAAGTGATGGTGGCCGACCGTGCTTCCGGTGGTGGCCCCTCCTCAACGAGGGTCGTCGTCGGCAGCGGCCGTGCGCCGGCGGGAAAACGCAAGTCCTTGCCGGTGACCAGATTGCGGACCACGATATCGCCATCGCCCTCTTCCGGGAAGAGAGCGTAGGCCAGGAACTTGCCGTCAGCCGAGAGATGCTGCCCGCTGATGGTTTTCCAACCGTCGTAGTCTTTGTGATTCAGGGGCCGCTTGGCGGTTTGCGCAAACGACACCAGGCCCAACAGGCATATCAGAGAAGCGCCACGGAAAAGCATAATTGAGCCATTGTAATGCAGGCCAATCCCGTTTTCTCTGCGTTCTCTGCGGCTCTGCGTGAAATTCTTTCTGGTTCACGCGGAGCCGCGGAGTACGCGGAGGAAAACACGCGGTTGACAGGTTCGGTCCGGATTCTTTAACATGTCACTGTACGACATGTCGCAAAGTGTCATATCTGAACCGGTCCTCCTGATTCTGCTCAGCCTCGCCGGGAGCCCCCGGCACGGATACGCCCTCCTGAAAGACATCGAATCCCTGAGCCGGGGACGAGTCCGATTGAGCACCGGAACACTTTATGGCGCACTGCGCCGCCTGCTCGAAAAGAGGTGCATAGAGCGTTTCCAGCAGGAAGATACCTCGCGCGAAAAACAGGCCTATCGACTCACCCCGTCCGGCCGCGCCCAGCTCGAAGGCGAACTCGAGCGCATGAAACATCTGACCCGCGCTGCCGCGGCGCGGCTCAAAAGCCGGGAAGCCTGATGATCAAACGCATTTATCGCCTGCTGCTTAGTCTCTATCCCTACGATTACCGGGCTATGTTCGCACAGGAGATGCTCCGCACGTTCGATCAATTGACGCCTGATCGTCACACCCGTGAACTCGCCAGCCTGCTCATCGGCACCGCGCGCGAGTGGATCGCCAAGCGCACTACCGATCCGGTGGTGCGAGGGCGCGCATTGCCCGATGTGCGGATGATCCGGCCGGTGGGCGTCACCAGGGAACTCTGGTTCGGGAGTAACTGATGTTCGTCGGCCATTTCGCCGTCGGGCTGGCCGGAAAGCGCTTCGCGCCGTCGGTCTCGCTCGGCACCCTGGTGCTCGCCGCGATGCTCGCCGACCTGCTTTGGTGCGTCTTCTGGATCGCCGGCATCGAGCCAATGGAATTCCGGCAGGGGATGGGCGCGGCCAACTATTTTCATGCCTCGAATATCGCGCTCAGCCACAGCTTGCTCCTGGACTGCGTATGGGGCGGGCTGTTCGCCGCGGTTTATTTCCTGCGGCGACGGTCGCCGCGCGGCGCATGGATTCTGTTCGCCGCCGTCGTCAGCCATTGGGTACTGGATTGGATCGCGCACCCTCCGGATTTGCAGCTCGCCCCCGGTGCGCACGCGTTTTTCGGGCTCGGGCTCTGGACTTCCATCCCCGCCACGATCATGGTTGAGGGCGGATTCTGGCTGGCCGCCGTCATCTTGTATGCGCGCGCCTTCCGCCCCAACGGCCGTACCGGAATCGTCGCCTTCTGGACGGTCGTCGTGCTCCTCACGATCGCCTGGTACGGCAATATTTCCGGACCGCCGCCCCGCGATCCGCACTCGGCGCCATACGCCAGCCTGATTCTTTTCTCGCTCGCGGTGGCCTGGGCTTACTGGATGAATCGTCTTCGCGCGGCGCGCGAGTGAGCGCACCATAAGCCATGCGCGGCGCCTTTACGTTCGCTGGTAAAGGACGCTCTCGACAATCTCGTCCCCGGCGCCTCGGTTGTGCTGGTTCCCGATTCCGTTAGCACGGCGCCCGCTCTCTCACGGCTCGCGATCCGCGGACAGGCCGATCAGAACGCAGCTATACCTCGCCGTCTCTCGCACCCGGCAAATATCGCGTGCTCGTCCCTGCGGTCACCACCCGATGGAATGTGCCGGAAAGACCTGGACAAGGTGATGCTGGCAGCCCTCCAGGCGAAGAGCATCGAGGGCGCCCCAAAGTCCAAAACCGAGCTCTCCATTGAGCTTTCCCCACTTTATTGACAGACTTTAGGGCGATGGTACAATAGAACAGACTCAGAGACCCGGATAATTCCTTTGGTGTCAAATGTATGCGGAGTTTGCATCTTTGCGTACGGGAATGAATCCAAGAAGGTGAGCATGGCCCAAGTCTTACCCGTCCCACATCTGGCGCGCAGTCAAGCCGAGCCTTTGCTCGCCACCATCGGCAATACTCCGCTCCTCCGGCTCGATCGAATTGCCGCCGAATTTCCGGGCGTCGAGATATTCGCCAAGGCCGAATATTTCAACCCCGGTGGATCGGTGAAAGACCGCGCCGCGCTAAATATGATCCTCGATGGCGAACGTTCGGGCAAGTTGAATCACTCCCGCACCATCCTCGATTCCACCAGCGGTAACACCGGCATCGCCTATGCCATGATCGGAGCCAATCGCGGATATAAGGTCAAGCTCGTCCTGCCGGCCAACGCATCCGAAGAACGCAAGCGCATTCTCAAAGCGTACGGCGCCGAGGCCGTTTACAGCGACGCCGCCGAAGGCTCCGACGGCGCGATCCTACTTTGCCGCCAGATCTACATGGCCGATCCCGACCTTTACTTTTATCCCGACCAGTACAATAATCCGGCCAACTGGAAAGCGCATTTCGAACACACCGGACTCGAGATCATCCAGCAGACCGGTGGGAGTTTCACCCACTTCGTCGCGTCCATGGGCACGAGCGGTACCTTCATGGGCAACACCCGCCGGTTCAAGCGCGATCTGCCGGAAGTGAAATGCATCTCCGTGCAGCCTTCCAGCGGATTCCACGGGCTGGAAGGCTTGAAGCACATGCCCACCGCCATTGTCCCCGGAATCTACGACGAGAATCTGGCCGACGGCAATATCTGGATGGAAACCGAGGACGCCTATAAAATGGTGCGGCGCCTGGCGCGCGAAGAAGGGTTGCTGGTGGGCATTTCGTCGGGATGCAACGTGCATGCCGCTACCGTGATCGCCCGCGAAGCCGTCGCCAATGGCGAATCCGCCGCCATCGTCACCGTTCTCTGCGACAGCGCCGAGAAGTATCTCAGCGAACATTTCTGGGACGATTAATGATCCGCATCGAATCCGAACCGTGGGCGGAAATGGTGGCCCATGCCCGCGAAACCTATCCCAATGAATGCTGCGGCGCCATGCTCGGCTCGACCGATGGCGAGCGGAAAGCCGTACGGATTGCCATCCGTTTGCGCAATGCCTTCGAAGGCGCGCAGGCGGCGCGCTACGAACTGCGTCCCGAAGACCTGCTCGCCGCCGATAAGGCCGCGCGCGAGCGCAACATGGATCTCATCGGCATCTACCACTCGCACCCCGATTGCGATGCTTATTTTTCCAAAACGGATTTGCAGAATTCGTGCCCGTGGTACTCGTTTGTTGTACTATCCATCCAAAAGGGCGAATTCCACCACGCCAACAGCTGGCTGCCCAACTTCGACCAGACCGAAGCGGCGAAAGAGGAGTTGATCTACTAAAATGGCCAAGGTTTTAATCCCCACGCCCCTGCGGCAATTCACCGGAAAGCAGGATTCCATCAGCGTTTCTGGCGCCACCGTGGGCGAAGTACTCACTGCGCTCACTACCGAATATCCCGACCTGCGCAAACAAATTTTCACCGATGAAGGCAAGGTGCGCAGCTTCGTCAATGTGTACCTGAATGACGAAGACATCCGTTATCTGAGCAAGGATGCCACCCAAACCAAGGAGGGCGATACTCTCTCGCTCGTGCCTTCCATCGCCGGTGGATCGAGTGTCGTCGCGCCGCCCGAACCGGCGCTGAGCAAAGAGGAGATTCTTCGCTACAGCCGGCATCTCATCATCCCCGAAGTCGGCATTGAAGGACAGCAAAAACTGAAGGCCGCGAAAGTTTTGCTCGTCGGCACCGGCGGATTAGGTGCGCCGCTCAGCCTTTATCTCACTGCTGCCGGAATCGGCAAAATCGGCCTGGTGGATTTCGATACCGTCGATTTCACCAACCTGCAGCGTCAGGTGATCCACTTCACGAGCGATGTCGGCCGCCGCAAGATCGAATCGGCGTCCGAGAAGATGAAGGCCATCAATCCCTTTGTCGAAATCGTGCCGCATGAAGTGGCGCTTTCCAGCGAAAACGCGCTCGATATCCTCAAGGATTACGACATCGTCGTGGATGGCACTGATAATTTCCCCACGCGGTACCTGGTGAACGACGCCTGTGTCCTGCTCCACAAGCCCAACGTCTACGGCTCCATTTTCCGCTTCGAAGGACAGACGACCGTTTTCGCCTACGAGGGCGGACCGTGCTATCGCTGCCTCTATCCCGAGCCGCCCCCTCCCGGGCTGGTACCGAGCTGCGCCGAGGGCGGCGTGCTGGGAATTCTGCCCGGCACCATCGGCCTGATCCAAGCCACCGAGACTGTGAAGCTGATCCTCGGAATCGGCCATCCGCTTGTCGGACGCCTGCTGCTCTACGATGCCCTCGGCATGAAATTCCGTGAGCTGAAGCTCCGCAAAAATCCTGAGTGCCCGGTGTGCGGCGCCCACCCGACGGTTACGAAGCTCATCGATTATCATCAATTCTGCGGCGTGCCGCAAGCCGCGGCCGCTCCCGCGGTCCAGGAGACGAAAGTGAACGAAGGCGAAATCGACGTAGTGGAACTCAAACAGAAACTCGACCGCGGTGACAACTTCGTGCTGATCGACGTGCGCGAGCCGCACGAATACAAGATCTGCAGCATCCCGGGCGCGAAACTGATTCCGCTGGGGGAGTTTCCCCAGCACGTGGGCGAGTTCGACAAGGATTCCGACATCGTGATCCATTGCCGCAGCGGCATGCGTAGCGCGAAAGCCTGTGCCGTCCTCCGGCAGAACGGCTTCCAGCACGTGCGGAACGTCGTGGGTGGCATCCTCGCCTGGAGCGACAGGGTCGATCCGAACGTGCCGAAGTATTAAAACTATTTCTTCTCGCGCGTGGCGGCGTCCGAGCCCTTCGGAAATATCGGGCTCACCAGTTCTGTGGACCAGATGGGCCCTCCGTCGAAAGTGGGGCCCTCCGCACGCAGGAACGTCGGGCATTCGCCGCCGAGAATCCAGACCTGGGTATCGGGAGGCTCTTTGCCGATGGCATTCGCCACTGCGCCCTTTACGCCTCCGATATCGACGTGGACGGTGTACCGCGTGGCTTTGCGCCCGAGCGAGCCTGTGGTGAACGAGTCCTCGCCTTCGGAACGGATCTGCAGCTTGATCAGCATTGGCTTGGGAGACGCCACCACCATCGATTCGGTAATCGAGGCGGTGCCGGGCGCCAGATTCTTGAGCAGGATTGGCACGATCCCGTTGGCAAGGTCGGTCGGTAGCTTCATATGCGCGTTCTCGGTTTTCTGCACACCTTTGTCATCCGTGTGCAATACTGTAACCTCGCCGGTACCCGCGTTTACTGTCATGTCGATCGGGTGCTTGAATAGCGGGCCTTTTTGAATCAGATGGTCGCTCAGCACGCGAAAATGGCCGCTTTGAGTGAATATGGTGGTTTCATCCTGCAAAGATCCATCCTTAAAGCGATACACCGCCCGGTAGACGAGCTTGCCGTTGCGCACTGTCTGCATCGAATCGCCATTGGCGACGAAGGCTCCGTCTTCGCCTCGCAGGACCAGAAATCCGCGCACCTCGCCCTCCGGTTGTCGCACCGCGACTGGTTGTGCCCACAAACATGCGGCTAGAGCCGCGGCTACTGGAATCAGCCGTCCCATACCGCCATGACGTTTGCATGTTATGGACCGAAGTCGCGCCGGAAATGTCCGAATAGTGACTACGCGCTTGTGGTCGCTTCGGCTAATGGCGCGCGCAACCGGAAGAACATCACCGCCGAAATCAACTGCGCCGCTGCTCCGAAAATCACCAGCGCTACCAGCGAATGTCCATAGAGTTGACCCATGGTGACGCTGCCCAGGAACCAGGCGATTCCGAAAACGCCATTAAACGCACCGAAAGCCGTGCCGCGCTTGTTCATCGACACCACCTGCGCGATGCCCGATCGCAGACAGGCATCCTGGGCGCCCATCCCGACGGCCCAGCAGGCCACCCCGGCAATAGCGGCAATTTCTCCCCCGAGAAATCCCAGCGGCAGACCCGCGAGCGAAATCAGCGTGCCTACGGAGAGCATACCGATGCCGAGGCGGTCGAACAGCTTCCCGATGATAAGTGCCGCCAGCCCTTCCATGCCCATGGCGCCCGCATACAGTACCGGGATGGCCGCCGGCCCAAACAGATGGGTGCCCTGAAAATGATACGCCAGCACGGGGAAATCGGCGTACCCGAGTGCCAGCATGCCCGATGCCGCCACGTACCACCAGAAAACCTTCGGCAGCACGATGGTCTTTGCCGCTTTGGGCGTTGCTTTGCCCGCGTTCGGATATACGAATCGCGCGATCAGAAGAGCGGTGAGGGCGCCGGCAGCCGGAAAGGCCAGACGTAAGAACGCCGGAGCGAAGTGGTTGGTTCGCAGTACCGCTGCGGCCACAAATAGGGGCCCGAGCACCGCGCCCGTCTGATCCATGGCCGCGTGCACGCCGAAACCCCACCCGTGGCCGATCTTGCTGGTCGCTTCCGAGAGAAGGACGTCGCGCGCCGGACCGCGCAGGCTCTTGCCGGTCCGTTCGATCACCACCAGCATTGCGAGCATGGGCCAGTTGCCGGCGAATGCCATTGCCGGAATCACCACCACGTTCAGGACATAGCCACAAATGGCCACCGTCCAGTAAGCGCGCGTGCGATCCACCAGCCGGCCGGAAAAGAATCGCAGGCTCGCGGCGATCATCTCGCCCAGTCCGGAGACCAGCCCGAGTGCGGCGGCGCTCGCGCCCAGTTCCTTGAACAAAGGACCGATGGCGCTGTACGCGCCTTCGTAGGTCATGTCCGCGAACAGACTGACCACACCCAGGCAGACAATGAAGCGCAGCGCGGTATTGCGTTCCTCGCTGGAGACCATTACTCTGACCTTACCATCTAGCGGAAGAGGCAAAAAAGCATGCCAGGCGTATCGGGTTCGAGAATCTCCCAAACCGAAGCCGCGCCCAGCACCAGGAGCAGCACCGTGGCGGCGTAGCGGAGCGTTTTCGGCGTGAAATGACCCTGAATCCAACCGCGCACTCCGCCGCCGACGAATGAAGCCAGCGTGCCCTTGGTCACCATTGCCGCTACCGCGCCCAGCCAGACAGCCAGCGGCGAATTGAACCGCGCCGCCATAGTGGCCGCCGTGATCTGGCCCACATCGCCCCACTCGGAGAAGAAAATCGCCGCGAACGCCACCATTGCCGCGCGATAGGCCTTGTAATTTTTCTCCGTGACTTCGCGCGTGTCTTTCTTGCGCCACAACACCACTGCGATGGCGAAGAAATTGATTGCCGTGATGCTGGCGACGAGCCATTTTGGCAGACTGGCGATCAGGTGACCGATGAGCACCGCCACCGCCATCTTGAGCATGAACGCCATCGCCATGCCGCACAGAATCGGCAGCGTCTTGTATCGAGTGGCCAGCAATCCCGTGGTATACAGCAGCTTGTCGCCGACAATTTCAGCCATGAAAACGGCGGCGTAGGTGGCAAAAAAAATGGGTAGCATCTGAGGTAACCCGCAAGTATATAACAGCGGCGCCGCGGGTCCCACGCTGTACTACTGCTCGTAGTATGTGGCTACATGCGCGACGTGCCCAGCAGATGGTCCAGGATGGGGTTCAGGCCGTTGCCTTCGAAAATCGCCACATTGAGAGGGCTGTATTCATCGTCCGCGTAGATCATTCCGTTGCGGTCGATTACGTACAGCCGCGGGAATTGCAGTTTCGGATCGCGCACATAGGACATGCAAACCTGCCCCATATCGAAAAGGATCGGGTAGGTGATCTTGTGGCCGATGGTGAATTCCTTGGCCCTCTCCAAAGTATCCGGCGGTACCACCACGGCAAGGACGCCGATCCGATCGCCATATTTCTGCCGCACCCGCTCCAGGGTTTCCGCAAATGTGGCGCAGTGCGGGCAGGTAGTCTGCATCATTGCCAGGAGCACCGGCTTGCCGCGATAGTCTGCCAGATCGTGCCAGGCGCCCTTGGCGTCCATGAGGCAGAAGCCGGGTGCGCGCCGATCGGCCGCGATAGCCACACATGCGGCCACGCACAGGATAACCGTCAGGAATTTTCGCATTTCCCTACAAGTTAACACAGGGCTAAAACTTGCCGTCGCGTGCCCTCTGGTCCGCCGCCAGACGCTTCAACGATTCCTCGAAAGGCGCCCGCGCCACGCCGCGTTCCGTGACGATTGCGCTGACGTAACGCGCGGGTGTCACATCGAACGCCGGATTTTGGACGGCGATTCCCGCGGGTGCGACGGCCTGCCCGAAGACGTGCGTCACTTCTGAGGCGGCGCGCTGCTCGATGGGAATTTGCTCGCCGGAGACCAGCGTCAGATCGAGCGTGGAGATGGGAGCCGCCACGAAGAACGGCACATTGTTTTCCTTCGCCAGCACCGCTACCGAATAAGTGCCCACCTTGTTGGCGACATCGCCGTTGGCGGCGATGCGGTCTGCGCCCACCACTACACAGCCGATGCGCCCGGAGTGCAGGAAATGACCAGCCATGTTATCGGTGATGAGCGTGGCGGGAATGCCGTCCTGCTGGAGTTCCCAGACGGTCAGGCGTGCGCCTTGCAGGAATGGACGCGTCTCATCGGCATAGACGTCGATCGTCTTGCCGGTTTCGATGGCGGCGCGGACCACGCCCAGAGCAGTGCCGTAACCTGCCGTCGCCAGTGCGCCCGCGTTGCAGTGCGTCAGCACCGTCTTCCGGTCGGGAACGAGCGGCGCGCCGTTGCGGCCGATGGCGCGGCAGATAGCGATATCCTCTTCGCGCATCAGCAGCGCTTCGTCGCGAACCCGGCGTCGGATTTCCTCGATCGGCCGCCCGCGCAGGGAAGCATAGAGGCGCTTCATGCGATCGATGCCCCAAAAGAGGTTTACCGCCGTGGGACGGGTGGCAGCCAGCGTGTCGCAAATCGCTGCGAACTGGCTATCGAGATTCTCGGCTGACGCTTGTTCCATTCCGAGCGCTACCCCCATGGCCGCCGCTACTCCGATCGCCGGCGCGCCGCGGATGGTCATGTTCCGGATCGCCTCCGCCACTTCGTCATAGGTGCGGCAGGTGATGTAGCTTTCTTCGAGCGGCAACCGCCGCTGATCGATCATCACGACGGTGTCATTCACCCACTGGATCGTCTCTACCATGCAGACTTCAGGATAATTGGTTTCGCGTTTGCGTTGTTTGCCGCGTAACGCTTCAGCGCGCTACGGTCAGATCGCGAGTGCCTCCAGAGTTTCGTCGAGAGCAAGGAACTGCGAATCGTGCTCCGGAGCGACAATCATGGCTTCATGGAACGACACCTGGTACGCCGCGCCGCCGCGCTATCCGGCGTTTCGCGCCGGCGCATAGTTGACCGGGATGCGTTGCGTCATCTGCGCCGCCAGGGTGAACAAGCCGAAACCGCAGGTTCGCGCCCTCATCGTTCAATAGAAACTGGATCATGCGAATCTCGAGTCCCAGCGTCTCCTATCCGGGTCGGGCCTCAACCAATCCCGTCATCTCTATCGGACTTGGGTAGTAGGTCTGCGCATAATAGGCCGGCCCAAGCGTGCCATTGGCGCGTTCCTGCCGATTGAGAACCCGCGCTCCGACAAGGTATTCTCACGGCGTGACGGCGAGCCGGAACTCGCCAGGTCGTACCCCGATTCTACCTTCTCTGCGCCCTTTGCGGCCCTGCTGAAATGAAACCGCGTCACCCGTCGTCCTCGGGCTGGCAACGGAACACCTCCGGCAAGCTTCCCGAGGAGCCACCAAGCCGCCAACGAAAGCACCTGCGCTTACACTATTACTGTGGCGAGGAAGCAAACTACTGCCGCGCGCTATGCGCAGTTTGCCGGGCTGGCGTTGCTGTTACCAGCGTCCACCTTCGTGGGATATGCGATCGGCTACTACCTCGATAAGGCATTCGGTACTACCTGGCTTAAAATCGTGCTTCTGATCCTTGGCAGCGTGGCCGGATTCGTAACCATAATCCGCGAAATTATGCGGGCATCCGATGGCGATGGCTCCTGATCCCCTGAGCTTCGATAGCGCCGCGGCACGCATCGGTCGAATCCTGGTGATCGTGTCGCTCCTGGGGACGTTCGGCGCCCTCACCGTAGGCGGCTGGAAGTCCGGTGCCGGATTTCTGTTGGGGGCGGCCATTTCGGGGCTCAATTATCACTGGCTGCATAAGCTGGTCAAATCTCTTGGCGGCGGCAGCCCGCCGCGCTATCGAAGTATCGTCTTGGGCTTTCGTTACCTGATTTTAGGAGGCGGAGCCTATGTTATAGTAAGGCTTTCTCCGATCAGTGTGAAGGCTGTTCTGGCCGGGCTTTTTGTGCTGACGGCGGCACTCTTTGTGGAAGTAGCCTGCGAAATCGTATATGCCCGAAAGTGAAATTTGGATCACCCGGTTCTTTAACGACTACCTGGCAGGTGCCGGAAACGCTGCCTTGCAATTAGTCGGCATGCATCCGCAAGCGCGTCCATGGGCTAACTTCGTGGTCATGCAATTCGTGGTCGTCGCGTTACTGATGCTCCTCTTCGCCTTTCTGCGAACCCGCCTCTCCGTGGACAAGCCGGGCGGTCTCCAGCATCTCTGCGAGTTGTTCTACGACTTCGTAAAAGGCCAGTCGGAAGAACAGGTGGGTCATGACGCGCCGCATTACATGGCTTTCTTCGCCACCCTTTTTCTTTTTATTTTGACCGCGAACCTGATCGGGCTCGTGCCCATCCTCGAATCGCCCACCACCAACGCGTCCGTGACGTGCGGTTGCGCTGTCGCCACGTTCTTTTATTACAATCTCATGGGCGTCATCAAACAGGGCCCTTTGCGGTACCTTGCGCATTTCGGCGGTCCCATGTGGTGGCTCGCTCCCCTGATGTTCCCTATTGAAATCGTGAGCCACCTGGCACGCGTCCTCTCGCTCACCGTTCGTCTTTATGCCAACATGTTTGCCGGCGAGCAGGTGACGCTGGTATTTCTGAAACTCACCAAGCTGATCGGCCCGGTAATTTTCATGGGATTGCACATTTTCGTGGGCGTAATCCAGGCTTATATTTTCATGCTGCTCGCCATGGTCTACGTGGGCGGCGCGGTGTCGCACGAACATTAATAGCGGCTTTATCCGCTTTTCAGTGTGAGCCCGGCTGTACGGTGTCCGGGAACCACCTCCTGGGGCGATTTCTTAAGGAGAAGACGAATGACCAAAAAGCTTTTCGTACTGCTGGCCCTCATGATGTTGGCCAGCCCGATGATTTTCGCGCAAGGCAACACCGCGCCGGCGAGCGAATCGCATGCGCAGTGGGTCGTGATCAGCGCCGGTTTCGCCATGGCGATCGCGTCGGCGGTTTGCGGTCTGGCGCAAGGAAAGGCCATCGCCAGCGCTGTGGAAGGCATGGCCCGCAATCCCGGGGCAGCTCAGAAGATTCAGCTCGCCATGCTCATCGGGTTGGCGTTCATTGAATCGTTGGCGTTGTACACTCTGCTGATCGTGTTCGTAAAAGTGCAATAAACTTGCGCGGGGACGATTTTTCCCGTCCCCGCTCATCCCTCTCCCCGTACTACTGACTCCGAATGACTAGTACAATCGTCACGTCTGTGAATCGAAGATCTATTGACCTGATTCTCACTGTCCATTAGCATTAGTATCGACTCAATGGAACAGCGACGCACCAGACGTTTCAAACTACAGCTCCCGCTGGAAATTACTCGCTCGGGAACCGACCGGATCGCCACTATCGGGTTGACCAAGAACATCAGTTCGACCGGCGTGCTGTTCACCGCCGAACGGGAGCCGGATCTCGGCGGACCAATCGAGTACGTGATCACGCTCAATTCCGATGGCACCCAGGCGGTAAACCTGCGGTGCATCGGAAAAGTCCTTCGCTCGGAGCGCATGGAAAGCGGTCGCGAAGAAGTTCCCGCCTACCAGGTTGCCGCGACCTTGGAACGGTACGAGTTCGTAAGAGAGCACTAAAACTTCACCCCCCCAGTCCACCTCGCGACAACTCTGCTACACTAGCAAAGAAAAGGCGAAGGCCATGGACTTGTCGCTGGGATTTCCCGAGTTTTCACATCAACTTGCGATCGCCACCAAACCGTCGCTCGAAGCGGTAGTCTCACGCTTTCGCTCGGCGCATCGCGAGCCCGATTCGCCCGTCCGCGCCATCCATCATCAACCGGCTGCCGAAGGTTCCTTTGCCGATCTCCCTGCGACCATCGACTCGCGGTTGGGAAAAGCCCTGGCTGATCGCGGAATCACCCGGCTATATACCCACCAGGCGGAGGCTTTCGAGCACACCGCGGCGGGACGCAACGTGGTGATCGTGACGCCCACCGCGAGCGGCAAGACGCTCTGCTACAACCTGCCGGTGCTGAATCTTCTGCTCGCCGAGGATGGCGCGCGCGCGATGTACGTCTTTCCCACCAAGGCCCTCGCCGAAGATCAGTTGCACGAATTTCAGTCGGCGGTGGACGCCATGGGTTCGGAGATTCGCGCCTTTACCTATGATGGCGACACGCCGCAGGATGCGCGCAAGGCCATTCGCCAGAAAGCCAACGTCGTCCTGACCAATCCGGACATGATCCACAGCGGCATTCTTCCGCACCACACCCGCTGGGCCCGCTATTTCGAGAACCTCCGCTACATCGTCATCGATGAGCTGCACTACTATCGCGGCGTATATGGGAGCCACTTCGCGAACCTTCTCCGGAGGTTGCGCCGCGTCTGTGAGTTCTACAACTCCCACCCGAAGTTCATCTGCTGCTCGGCCACGATTGCCAATCCGCGCGAGCTGGCAGAAGCGCTCACTGGCGAAAAATTCGAACTCGTGGAGCGGAACGGCGCGCCGCGCGGGGAAAAATATTTCATCTTTTATAATCCGCCGGTGGTCAACCGGCAGTTGGGAATCCGGCGCAGCTACGTCGGCGAGTCGCGGCGCATCGCCATGGAATTCATCGAGCGCAACTTGCAGACGCTGGTGTTCGCCAACAGCCGGCTCGCCACCGAAGTGCTGGTGACCTATCTGAAAGACGCCTGCGATCGCGGTCCCGCGCCCCGGGAGACGGTGCGCGGTTATCGCGGCGGATACCTTCCGCGCGAACGCCGCGAAATCGAGCGGCGGCTGCGCGAAGGCGAAATCCGCGCCGTGGTGGCGACCAACGCGCTTGAGCTCGGCATCGACATAGGGTCGCTCGATGCGGTGGTAATGGCTGGATACCCGGGAACCATCGCTTCGAGCTGGCAAAGGGCGGGGCGGGCGGGACGCCGGCAGGGGACTTCCGCGGCGGTTCTGGTGGCATCGAGCGCGCCGCTCGATCAATATATCGTCGAGCATCCCGATTTCTTTTTCGGGCGATCTCCGGAGCACGCCTATATTAATCCCGACAACTTGGAAATTCTCATGGCCCACCTGAAATGCGCGGCATTTGAATTACCGCTGCGCGAGGGTGAGGATTTTGGCCGGCTCGACATCGGTGAGATCTGCAAATTCCTCGAGGAAAGCGGATTCTTGCACCATTCGGCTGGCGCCTGGCACTGGACGCAGGACAGCTACCCGGCCGATGCCACAAGCTTGCGCTCGGTGACCAGCGACAACTTCGTTGTCGTGGATATCACGGGCGAGGCCAATGTGATCGCCGAAGTGTCGTTCTCGACGGCGTTGACTACGCTTCATGAAAAGGCCATCTACCTGCACGAGGCGCGGCAATTTCATGTCGAACGGTTCGATTACGACGAGCGCAAAGCCTACGTGAAGAGTGTAGATTGCGATTACTATACGGATGCCATTGATTACACCCAGGTGAAAGTGCTGGAGGAATTCGAAAGCCAATCGCTCGCTGGAGCGCAACGCCTGCACGGCGATGTGCGGGTGAATCGTCAGATCGTCGGCTTTAAGAAAATTAAGTTCTACACCATGGAAAACGTCGGGGCGGGGAAGCTTTCGATGCCCGAGCAGGAGATGCACACCACGGCGTTCTGGCTGCATTTCCCGGCGGCGTTTCTGGCGCAATTCGCGGAGTTCAGCCCCACCGAAAAACAGAGCGGCATCGGCGGACTCGGCAATGCCCTCCGCACTGTGGCCGCACTGCTGTTGATGTGCGATCCGCGCGACCTCGGAGTGGCGCTTGGCGAAGAGAGCGGGAGCGCCCAAACCATCTTCGAGCCGAACCTCTATTTATACGACATGTATTCTGGCGGCGTGGGGCAGAGCGCGCCGCTCTATCGGCTGGCGCCCCGACTGCTCCAGCAGACCGCGCAACTGATCGCGGCGTGTCCCTGTGAAGCGGGGTGCCCGTCCTGCGTCGGTCCGGTCGGCGAAGTGGGAGAGCGCGGGAAAGAAGTGGCCTCGCGGATTTTGCGGTCGCTGGGTTAGCCGTTCTCGGGGTGCGCTGCGGCTCTCCGGAAACTCTCCAGGGGGATTTACGGTTCGCCACGCAAGAAAGCCGGGACGCCCGGCTTACCGCGACTTCAATTGCTCTGGCAGCACGGCGTATCCTTCCGGCGGCGGGAAGAGCGAGATCAGCAGTTCAAGGCGGCGGCGAATGTAACGGCTCGGCATCTGCCGCGGACCCGTTTCCAGGTCGATATCGCAGCAGGTGCCGTGAAGGTACAGCGTCAGGGTGTCTTCGAACGCCTGGCGCGCATACTCCCGGAATAGCTTTGTCTCTTTGCGAACATTGGTCTGGCGGCGCTGCAACGCTTGTTTGAGATGCCAGCTTCGCTCGTCGATTTCGCCATGCACTTCCGCGCTCAATTCTTCGCGGATGGTGCGGAAGAAGCGCTCTTGCGCTTCCGCCGGCCAGTGCTCGGCCACCAGCGAGGAAAGCGAGCTGTACAGTTGATAATGATAGTCGGCAACTTCGACTTCCTTAATGCAGAGGGCCAGGATGCTCATGTCTTCCACATCACGGCGAGCTACGGACAGGTAGCGCGCATCCGCCGGCCTCTCGAAGGAGACGGCGTCGCCGCCTTTGCCGTTGCCTTTTTCCAGGTAAGGCGCGAGAATCAGGCCTACGTTGGGCAGAGCGGCGATGATCGCCGGCGAGATCGCGGCAATGGGGTCATTGAGATACTGGCGCAAGTCTTCTTCCGCTACCGGGAGCGTACTGAAATACGAGAATTTGCTGGTGAGCGGAATCATTTCGCCGCGGAAGCGGGCTGCCAATTCCTCTACCGTCAGTCTGCTCTGATCTGCGTCTGTAGACATTCCCCGTGGTTCGATTGTATCAGGGTTAAAATAGCTTTCAGTTGCCGTGTTTGGGTGGGCGGGAAGTCGCGGCGCGGTTGCTATATATGCCTCGGAAAATTCTCGTGTCGGCGGGCGAAGCGTCGGGCGATTTGTATGCCGCCCTTGTCGTGGAGCAACTCCGCCGGCTCGCGCCCGATACCGGTTTCTTCGGATGTACCGGTCCGCGGCTGCGGTCCACAGGCGTGCGCACAGTGGTGGACGCGGCCAGCCTTGCGGTAGTCGGGCTCCTCGAGGTAGTTCACCACATTCCCAGGATTTATGGGGAGTACCGCAAGCTGCTCGCGGCAGCGGAGCGCGAGCGGCCCGACCTCGCGGTTCTCACGGATTCGCCTGATTTTCACCTCCGCGTCGCCCGCCGCCTCCATCGGGCTGGAATTCCGGTCGTCTACCTGGTAGCGCCTCAAGCGTGGGCGTGGCGGCGCGGGAGGCTCGGCCAGATGCGCCAAACCCTGCGGCATCTGCTGTGTATTTTTCCGTTTGAAGAAGACTTTTTCCGCCGCGAAGGTGTTCCAGCCACCTATATCGGCCATCCTCTGGCTGGTCTGGTACGACCGGCGCTCAGCCGCGACGAATTTTTTAAGAAACACAGATTGGCGCCGGGCCGTCCAATAGTCGTGGTGCTCCCCGGAAGCCGGCGCGGTGAAGCGGCGCGTCATCTGCCGGCGCTGGCCGATGCAGCCGTCCGGCTTTATCGGGAGCATGCATTGAACATACTTTTGCCGGCCTCGGTGACGACTGGGGCCGCTTTTTTCCGGGCGCGCCTGGGCGAATCGCCCATTCGGGTGATTGAAGGGGAAAGTTGGGATGCAATGGCACATGCCAGCGTCGCGTTGGCGGCTAGTGGGACCGTGACGGTGGAGGCCGCTCTGCTGGGAACACCCATGGTGACATTCTATAAGGTTGCTCCGGCGAGCTGGATCGCAGGCAAGTTCCTGGTCGACGTGCCGTTTTATTCCATGGTGAATTTGATCGCCGGGCGCGCGGTAGTCCCCGAGTTGATGCAGGGGCAAATGACGGGAGAATCGCTCGCGCGCGAGGCCAATCGCCTGTTGAACGATGGGGCGGCCTGTGAGGAAATGAAGGCCGGCCTGGCGGCGGTACGCGACAAGTTATCACAGGGTGGACAGGCGGCTCCGGAGCGCGCGGCCCTCTTGATCGACGGTATTCTGGATGGACAGACTGCACATGCTTCGTAATTTTCGTACTGGTTCGAGCTGGTCCGTGGTGGCCGGCCTGCTGATTTTTGCCGGCGTACACAATAGTCCCGCTCAGGAACGCCGCCCCAATCGCATCGATGTGGAGCAGTACACCATCGATGCCGAAATCGTCCCCGACAATTCTACCCTTGCCGCGAAGGCTGCCGTCCGCTTTTCTCCGGTGGATGACAACATCGGCTCGGCCACGTTCGAACTCAACAACGCGCTCAACATCGCGCGGGTGACCGACGAGTCGGGAAAGCAGATTCCCACCACGCGCAATACCAACGACTCCACCATCCGGCTGAATTTCGACCAGCCGCTGCCGAAAGGCAAGCCGGTAACGATCACCTTCGAGTATGACGGCAAGCTCACTGGCAACGAGGAGTCTCCGGTTTATGGCATCAAGTTTGCCGCGATCCACCCGGATTTCGCGTACCTGATGTATCCGGCGCGATGGTTCCCGGTGTACGGCTATACAACCGACCGCTTTGCCGCCGAAATGCACGTCACCGTCCCGGCCGGCTACACCGTGTTGGGCACAGGTATGGACAACCAGGCGGCTGCCGGCGATAAGACCACCTGGAATTTCAAATTCACACGGGCATCGTTTCCTGGCAGCATCGCCGTGGTCAAGCAGCAGCCGGTAAAAGCGCTCGCCGCGGGCGTTACTACGTCGGTTTATTTCCGCGGACCGGACGCGGCGCAAGCGCAGCCGGTCGGCGAAAAAATCGGCCAGATGATGGAGCATTTCACCGGACTTTTCGGCATTCCGCCCTACGCCAACCTCACCGTGGTCGAGACCGAAGCCAACGCGCCCAAAGGGTATGCCGCGCCCGGGATGATTTTTCTCGGGCCCAACGCAATCAGCCCGGTGGTGAGCGATAACGTGCTAGCCAATGAAGTATCGCGTCAATGGTGGGAAGATCTGTTGTCCCCAACCACTCGCAACCATCTTTGGATTACCAATGGATTGGCGGCGTATTCCGAGCTCTTATGGACGGAGCATGACACCGGCACAGGCGCCATGCAGACGGCACTAAAGGGTGTCATGGTAGATGCCCTCACGGTGGATACCGTACCCGTCATCCAATCGTCGCGGCTGGAAGATTATTCGCCGGAGTTGTGGGCGCTGACCGGTGCCAAAGGTGCCACCGTCCTGAGCATGCTGCGCAACATGCTGGGCGATGCGACCTTCTTCGAGATTTTGAAAACCTTTGCCCAGCAGGATGGCTGGAAAGCGGTGAATACCGACGATTTCCAGAAAGTGGCGGAAACGGTTTCCAAAAAAGAACTGGGGTATTTTTTTACCGAATGGATTGAATCGAGCGGCGCTCCGGAATTTAAACTCGACTATACGATCTTCCGCGAACAGCAAAAGGGGTTCCGCGTCATGGGCAAGATTACGCAGGATCTCGACACTTTCCGCATGCCCGTCGAGCTGAAAATCACCACCGAAGGAAATCCCGAGGAAGCCAAGGTGGAGGTAGTGGGAACATCCTCGGAATTCAGCGTGGATACCTTCGGCAAGCCGAAGACCGTGGAAATCGATCCCAACAGCATGGTGTTGCATTACGAACCGAGCATTCGCGTGGCCGTGGCCATCCGCAAAGGTGAGCAGTTCGCCGAATTGAGCGAGTTCGGGGACGCGCTGAAGGAATATCAAAAGGCGCTCGAGACCAACCGCAACAGTTCCCTGGCCCACTACCGTATGGCCGAGGTATACTTCCTGCAACAAACCTGGCAGTCGGCGATCAATGAGTTTCGCGCCGCGCTCGACGGCGATCTCGATCCAAAGTGGACTGAGGTCTGGTCTCGCATCAATATGGGGCGGATTTACGATATCAGCGGCTCACGCGACCGCGCCGTGAACGAATACAATCTCGCCATCCGCACCAAGGACAATACTCAGGGGGCGCAAGCCGAAGCCGCTAAGCTCCTCAAGACGCCTTACGAAAAACCCAAGCGCATTGAGCAATAACTTGGACCCCCATCCACCAGTCCAATATGGTATGGTATGGATGGATGCGCAACGGATACATAGCGGACTTCGCGACCAGTCTCAACCATGACTCGGAAGTCCCGCTATATCGCCAATTATACGAACACATTGCGCTTCGCATACGTTCCGGGGACTTGGCCCGGGGCGAAAAGCTCCCCGCCACTCGCGAAATGGCTGGCCTGCTTGGTCTGAATCGCACCACCGTTTCCGCTGCCTATGACGCTCTCGAAACCGACGGCCTGATTGCTGGACAAGTGGGTCGCGGCAGCTTCGTCACCGGAATTGCGCAGCAGTCGCAGGGCATCGATTGGAACGGCATGCTCGAGGGTACCGAACTCGCGCCTCCAGGCCCTGCCGCCGGCGCAGCCAACGAAGTGGCCAGCTTCGTGATGTCCCGCCCTTCGCGCGAACTATTCCCTCTCGACGATTTCCGCGCCAGTTGTCAGACCGTATTGTCGGGCTCCGATTTGGGTTCGATTCTGCAACTCGGTTCACCCAGCGGTTACGAGCCCCTGCGCCGCCACCTGATGGACGCAGCACGCCGCCAATTGCTCGCCCGGCCGGGCGACGATCTGGTGATCACCAACGGGTGCCAGCAGGCGCTGGACTTGCTTGGCCGCGTCCTCCTGCGGCCCGGCGACACCGTAGCCGTGGAAGACCCGATTTACCCCGGGCTCAAGAATCTGTTAGCCGGCATGGGCGCCCAGTTATTCGGAATTCCCGTGGGCAACGATGGCCTGGACACCGCGCACCTGGAGCGCATGTTGGAGCGCGAGCGGCCGCGATTCCTTGTGGTTACATCGAACTTTCAGAATCCCACCGGCGCAACTCTCTCGCTGGCGGCGCGCCGGGCGCTTCTCGAAGCTACGCGCGCGGCCCGGGTTCCGGTGGTCGAGAACGACGCCTACGGAGACCTGCGCTACCAGGGCGAGCCGCTCCCGGCACTGAAACAACTCGACGATCACGGCGGCACGATTCTGTTGCGCAGCTTTTCGAAAGTCAGCTTCCCAGGTTTGCGGGTGGGTTGGGTTATCGGGCCAAAGCCGCTTGTCGACCGGTTGCGGCAGGCGAAGGCAGCGGCCGATCTGCATACCGATCAGCTCTCGCAAGCGGTTCTGTTCGACTTCGCGCAGTCCGGCCGGCTCGAGGCGCACCGCGCGCGTATCGTCGAGGCCGGCGCCGAACGTCTCGCCGCGACGCTCGATTCGTGCCGCCGCTACTTTCCCGCCGGCACGCGTTGGACTCAGCCGCAGGGCGGTATGAACCTGTGGGTGCGCCTGCCGGAGCCGCTGGACGCCGGCGAATTGCTTCCGCGCGCGCAGAAGCAGGGAGTGGCATATCTTCCGGGCCGGTATTTTGCGGTGTCGCGGTTCGAGCCGGGGGCACTGCGTTTGAGTTTCGCGGGACTGGAGCCGGAGCAGATCCGGCGCGGTCTCGCCATCTTGGGAAAAATCGTGACGGAGGATCTCGCCACTGCTTCCGAGCGGGTTGAGCCTTCGTCGGCTTTGGTTTGAACGTAATTTGAGGAGAATGGCATGTTTCAGTTCAATAGCGAGCAGTTTCGCGTAAAGGTCGGACTCGCCGAAATGCTCAAGGGCGGCGTCATCATGGACGTCACCAACGTCGAGCAGGCGAAAATAGCGGAAACTTCGGGCGCATCGGCGGTCATGGCATTGGAGCGCGTGCCGGCCGATATCCGCCGGGATGGCGGCGTGGCGCGAATGGCCAACATCGCCATCATCGAAGCGATCATGAGCGCGGTCACCATTCCGGTCATGGCCAAGGCGCGAATCGGCCATTTCATGGAAGCCCGCATTCTGGAATCGCTGGGTGTGGACTACATCGACGAAAGCGAAGTGCTCACGCCGGCAGACGAGGAGCACCATATCGACAAGACCGACTACAAAGTGCCGTTCGTCTGCGGCGCCCGCAATCTGGGCGAGGCGCTGCGGCGCATCGCCGAGGGCGCGGCCATGATCCGCACTAAAGGCGAAGCCGGATCGGGCAATATTGTGGAAGCCGTGCGTCACATTCGCACCATCGTGAAGGAGATGAAGCAGCTCACCGTGATGGGCAAGGAAGAGTTGGTGCATCAGGCGAAGACCCTGCAGGCTCCGCTCGAGCTCGTGGAATGGGTCGCGCAGAACGGCAAGCTGCCGGTGCCGAATTTCTCCGCCGGAGGTATCGCCACTCCCGCCGATGCGGCGCTGGTGATGCAACTCGGCGCGGAGGCGGTGTTCGTGGGCTCGGGCATTTTCAAATCGTCCGATCCGGCGGCGCGCGCCACGGCCATCGTGCAGGCGGCCAAGAATTTCAACAATCCGGAAGCGCTGCTGGCCGCGAGCCGGGCCCTCGGTCCGGCGATGCCTGGTCTCGACGTCGCCAAGCTCCCTGAATCGGAGTTGCTCCAGACGCGGGGCTGGTAATGAAGAAGGTCGGGGTGCTTTCCCTGCAAGGCGATTTCGCGGCGCACGGCGCAGCTCTTGAGCGCGCCGGTGCCGAGCCGGTTTTCGTGCGCGAGCCGGGGCAGTTCGCGTCCCTCGATGGCCTGGTAATTCCTGGCGGCGAAAGCACCACCATGCTCAAACTGATGACCTATGAACCGGGCTTGTGCCAGGCGCTGCGCAAGTTCGGCACGAGCAAACCCGTCTTCGGTACCTGCGCCGGGGCCATCCTGATGGCGGATGAGGTTTCCAACCCCGTACAGGAAAGTTTTCGGATGATGGATATCGGAGTCGAGCGCAACGCTTACGGGCGGCAGATCGACAGTCGCGTGACGGAAGTGGAAACCGGGCCCGAATTTGAGCGGCGCACAGCACCCGGGAAGCTCGAAGCGGTTTTCATCCGCGCGCCGATCATTCGACGCGTCGGTCCGGATGCCCGGGTGTTGATCTGGTACCAGGGCGACCCGGTGCTGGTGGAGCAAGGCCGCCACCTCGCCGCGACGTTTCATCCCGAACTGACTTCCGATCCGCGGGTACACTCTCTGTTTCTGGAGAAGCTGTGAAAAGGGTCCTGTTTGTGTGCATCGGAAACGCCTGCCGCAGCCAGATGGCGGAAGGGTTCGCGCGCGCTTATGGCTCCGACGTCCTGATTCCGGCCAGTGCGGGCCTCGGACCTGCCATGAGCGTGGCTCGCGACACCATCGCCGCCATGTCGGAGAAAGGCATCGATCTGCGTCATCATTTTCCGAAGGCGATCCGCAACCTCGGTCGCGCAAAATTCGATCTCGTGGTCAACATGAGCGGCTCCGACATCCCGGAAGGCGAGGTTCCCGGGGCGAAAATCATCGAATGGGATGTGCCCGACCCGGTATTCTTCCAGTACGAAGACCACTGCGAAGTGCGCGATCAGATCGAGACACTAGTCATGCAACTATTGCTGGAACTCCGCCAAGCGGCCAAACCGCCGCAGATGCGCGGGCAGGGCTCGGGCCGCCTCGATCTGTAGCCCCGATTTTGATCCTTACGACGCTACTTTTGCGAGCCGCCCTTTCTGCTTCGTGCAGGCCGCCGCGAAAGCGTTGACTAATGCGCTCGGCGTGTCCGCCTCCGGCTGGAACAGCGTCGCTGCAAAAAATGGGTGGCCGTCCAGTTCGATCGCGCGAATTTCGTCCTGATCGTCCACTGCCGTCACATGGATCGAACTGCTCTCCATTAAGCGCCGGTAGCGGCCGTTCAATCCGAAGCTGCAATGGTACAGCACCGTCATTTCCGGTACGCCGTACGCTTTGCGGATGGCTGAACCGGGCGAGAGCCTGACTCTCGACTTCACGCCCACGAGCGCGCAACCCAGCGCGGAGATGAGGGGCGTGTCAGCCTTCGGATTGGTTTTCTGGTGATCGGCATCGGCCATGCCGAGAACGTTGCGCGCATGTTCGATGAGTGCATATTGGAAACCAGCCGAGGTTCCCAGAAATGGGGTGCGCGATTGCCTGGCGTGCCGGATCGCACGCAACGCGCCGTCTGCACTACGATAGGGCATTCCAGGAACGCACCAGATACCGTCGAATTCGGACAGGGAATTGCCGTTAGCGATGGAATCGGTGGGAACCCAGACCCCTTCCGTAGATGCGTCAGTCGTTGCCGCGAGGGCACGCGGAATGGCCTGATGGGCCTTTTGTGTTTCACTGTAATCGCCGACCAGGGCGATTCGTATCCCTGAGTGCATGGCCCGGAATTGTGTCAGAAACGTAACCCGGATGCAAGGGGTGCCGGTAAAGAGTTATTAAGTCCTGAAAGTCCTAGGGCTTCCCGTACATTACCGCGGGTAACGGACCACGATATTTACCGGTGATCGAGCCGAATTCGCGCCCAGGGTTTGTCACGGTCTTTCGTGCCCTCGTTTCCGAGGTGCCTACCCAGTATCCGCTCTGGGCGCGACCCCCGTACCTGGAGTGCGTTACGCGGGTTCACTTCGCGCCAAAGGTACGGTCGGTCGCGGGATTGGTGGAGCGGTATGCCACCGGGGCCGGGTTTCAGTTGTCCACCGGGACCTTATCGGCATGCTCGACGACAATAATCTCTATCGGTGCCTTCTGAGCTTCCAGCTTGAGACCCAACTGATCTGGCAGCGTCGAGAATATGGCGTCGCTCTTGACCTGGGCGTCCCTCCATTCCGCTGCGCTCATGCCTTTCGTCAAGTTGTAGATGTTAGCGTCGAATGAGTAAGTCCCTTTTAGACCGGTACGGTCAATCACAGGACGTCCCATGGAAGTCATTAATGAAAGCGATTCCGCCAAGGCCTCCATCGTGTAATTCTTGTAGTGAAAACCTCCATCGTCGGCTGGGGCCATGCTTAGCGCCCCACCGTCCCCCGGTTTGAACTTCGGACCTTTTCTTGCGACGACGAGAGCATACACAGGCAGTTCCTGCGTTTCCCGGTGAATCAGCAAGTGAAACCTCTCGGCGAGCAATGGGCCCAGCATCTTTTGGATGTCCTCTTTAGACGCGGGGCCAGCGGCCTTGGCAACAACATCGTATCGGTCTGAGCTTCCCCAGTCTACGATCCAGCTCGGCGCGGACAGTTGATAGTGCTTTATGCCATAGGCCATGGTGATGAATTCGCCTAGGGTAATGTTCAGGTAAGTAATGCTACCCAGCTCGATTCGCCTTGTTGTACCCCGTGACGCCCAATCCTGCACCACAGGTTTGACCGACGCCACTTCAAATCTCGGGATGGAAACGCCGTCCTGAGTAGCTTGGGCGTAAATCGGCCGAGTGCCAAGAAAGCCTACCGCGATCGGTGCGGCCAAGGTCAGAACCCAAGCGCCAATAAGCAACGCGACTTTGGCTGCGCCGATACGAAGGACCCTCCGATTCAACATAATCCCTCGATTGCTTTCTGAGGGTATCAGATGACGTGAGGAATGTGAAGTCGTTATGGGCCGCGAGGGCGGGAGAACGGTGCGTCGATCTTCTAAACTCTTGCGAGCGCCAGCAGCGGGAAGTAATCGCGGTACATCGCGTACGTAAGGTAGAACACGGTAGGAAACCCCGTTCCGGTAGTAGCGTCTTCCGGCCATGTGCCGTCGGGATTGCGCCGTTCGAGAAGAAACTCGATCCCCCTCCGCACCGCGTTGCTTTCGCGATCGTTGGCGGCGAGCAATCCCAGTACCGCCCACGCCGTCTGCGACGGGCAGCTCGGCGCGGCAACGAAGCGATCGCGATCGTAGCTGGCGCAGCTTTCGCCCCACCCCCCGTCGGTATTCTGAATCGCGCGAAGCCAGTTCGCGGCGCGTGCAACAGCATCGCGCGCGCCGGAAGCGCCGCTCGCCGCGAGTCCGCGCATCGCCAGGAATGAGCCATAAATGTAATTCACGCCCCAGCGGCCGTACCAGCTTCCATTCTTCTCCTGCGCCTGTAGAAGGTAGGCGACGCCGCGGCGCACCGCTTCGTGATCTGCCAGGCCGCGCCGGCACAAGCACTCGAGCACACGCCCCGTGATGTCGGGGCACGTCGGGTCGAGCATGGCATTGTGGTCGGCGAACGGCACCTGATTCAGCACCGCCCAATTGTTATCCACGTCGAAAGCCGCCCATCCGCCGTCTTCCGACTGCATGGCCAGCAGCCAGTTGATCGCGCGCCGTTCGCACGCGGTTTGCGCCTGCGGGTCGCTAGCCTTGGCGTGCATGAGCGCCAGCAGCACCTGCGCCGTGTCGTCGATATCGGGGTAAAACTCGTTAGCGAATTCAAACGCCCAGCCCGATGGCGGCGTGTCGGGCCGCCTCACCGACCAATCGCCGCGCCGGCGCACTTCCTTGCTGATCAGCCAGTCGGCGGCCCGCGTCATGCGCGCATCGCCATGCACACCCGCCTCGCCGAGCGCGAAAGCCGTTAAAGCCGTGTCCCAAATCGGCGGCAGGCAGGGTTGGAAGAGGAACCGGTCGGGCGTCTCGATGAGGAGCGATTCGAAATGGCGCACGGCCTCCGCCAGGTCCGGATGATCTTTGGGATAGCCGAGCGCATCCAGCGCCATGATGAAATACATCATGGCCGGATAAATGGCGCCCAGGCCTTCCGTGAACCGCGTCCGGTCGAGAATCCAATGTTCTGCGTGGCGGATGGCCGAGTCGCGAATCCGCTGCGAACCGCGTTTCTCCCACACTTTGAACGCGCGGTCCAGATGGTGAAACAGCACCGAGAACCGGTTCCGCTTCGGCAGCTTCATGCTTACGCCTGGCAAAAGCAATTCGTCCAGCGTGATGCCGGCGGGCGTGCGCCGGTTCGCTCCGCGCGCCTGCACGATGGAAAGCGGCACGAGAATCGAGCGCGTCCATGACGACATTTCGTAGAGGACGTTCCCCGGCAGCAAAACGATCTCCGGCGGCACCGACGGCGCATACTGCCGCGGATACAGTCCGAAAAGGCTGAGATTGATCTTTACGTAGCTGTTGGCGGACTGCAGGCCGCCGCGATCCAAAATGCACCGCCGCGCCCGCCGCATAGGCTCGCTCTCCGGAGAGTGGCCGGCGATCTTGAGCGCCGAATAGGCCTTGATCGTCGCATTGAGTTCCGCTGGACCGCCGCGATAAATGTTGAACGACCCATCCGGCAACTGCCGCTCCAGGATGGACGCGCATGCCTTGCCGATGCGCTCGCGCGACGGCGGATTCCAGGCGTCGCCATCGGGTTGATGCAACCAAAGCTGCAACAGAATGTAGTCCGACTCGAGCGTGGTATCGGCCGTGAGTTCGCCGCACCAGAAGCCCTCGGGCGATTGCCGGGCCAACAAAGCTTCGCAGGCTTGGGCAACCGCGGCGCCTCGGGCGGGCTCGCGGTCCGCCTGGTATCGAATTTCACGATGCGCTCTCACCGGAGCGGGTTCCGGCCAATCATAGGACATCGAACTTTCATGGTAGCGCGGTCAGCGCACCCGGTAGATATAAAACGCGTGCCCCACGATCGCTTCCGGCATCGCGCGCAGCCACGCCGCTGAACCGGGCAGGACGGTATCGGCTATCGCCGGCGTCCGCGCCACCATCTGTGCGCTCACCGCATACAGGCCCGGCGCCGGCTTGCCGGGAAGTTGGCCCATTTCGGTCTTGATGTAATCGATGCCATAGTTCTCGGGAGGATAGGAGCCGAAGTATCCCAGATGAAGCGGCTGCCCTTTGGCATTGCGATCGACCCACGCGCGCAATTGCTTCAGACCTTGGCCCCAATCGATATTACTGTCGTCGAGCCACATCGTGCCGCATTTCGAACCGCCGTCCCATCCCACCCGCCCCGGAGCTTCGAGCAGACAGGCCGACTCGTTGAAGTACGACAGATGGTCGGGATAGATTCCCGCGGCTTCCACCACCACCCACACGCACAGCGCAGCGGCCGCATACCGCCCCCAAGCGGCTCTGCGCTCGATCAACCGGCCCAGGGCCAGCCCGGCCAGCAGGTAAGCGAACGGCAGCACCGGGATGATGTAGCGGATGCCAAGATCGTCCGCCATGGTGGAAACGGCGACGAAGAATATCGCGGGAGTCAGCAGCAGGAAGAGCTTCGCCAGCACCGGCGTCGATTTCCTCCGCAGCACAATCACGAGACCCGTCAGTGCCAGCAGGACGGTGGCCGCCGGTTCCTTCACCAGGTACGCCACGGCGAAGTAGCTCAAGAAATGCGGCGCAAGATCGCCGTGCAGGTACGCGCGATATCCGGCGATGTGATCGGCGTTCACTTTCGCAAGGCCGGTCAGGTAAAGAAACGGGTCGCTGTTGAATAAGTACAGGGCTTCGATTACGACGCCGGCTATCACGCACATCGCCAGAAATGCCCCGGCGGTTTTCATGAGTTCGTGGGTGCGGATGCTGCGTTCCGCGTTTTTGGGGGCGATGCTGCCTGAGCCGTGGCACTTCTTATATTTCTTGCCGCTGCCGCACGGGCACGGACTATTCGGTCCGACCTTGGAGTAGCTTTTTTCTGCTTCGGAACGCCGCACAATCGGCCATCGTATTGCGGCGCCCATCAGGATCGCCGCCGCCGGAGCCATGAATACGCCGGAAAATTTTGCGCCCAGTGCCGCTCCCAGTGCTAGTCCGCAGAACACCAGGTGCTTTCGCGACGGTTCGTGCAAATACCGCCAAAGCGTGAAAAGAAACAGAATCGCGAACGCGGCGACCCCGACGTCCGTCGTCACCAGCGCCGAGTGCGCGATCATCGTCGGATCGAACGCGTAGAAGAATAACCCGCCGAGCGCCGCGGCCGAACCCACCACGTCGCGGCCCCACCAGTAAATCATCCATCCCAGCAATCCGCCCAGCAGAATGAACGGCAGGCGCGCCCAGAACAGCACGCGGCCGGCGCCGTTATCGTGAATGATGCTGTTTCCAATCGGCCATTCCAAATTGTTGCCCTCGGGACCGCTGCGAATCAGGGCGTCGGCAGCGGGCGATTTCGGCCAGTGAATCCCCGCCGCCATCAAAAATAGCGCGCTCATCTCTTTCAGCAGCGGGGGGTGTTGCAAGTTGGCGTGGAACACCCGTGTTTGCAGGTATGAAAGGCCGGACGCGATATGCGGCGGCTCGTCGAAAACCGGACTCTTCCGCAGGCTCGCGGAAAAACTCTGGGCCATGAACAGCGCCACCAGAATTCCAGCCGCCACGAGGTGAGCCCTGGGAGGAAGATGTGCGGACGACATCTGCGCCCATGCTACCACGTAAACTGTAAGCTATGGATTGGCAACTCGACGCCATGGAAACGCGCGTGCTCGGAGCGCTGCTCGAAAAAGAGATCACCACGCCGGACTATTACCCGCTCTCCACCAATGCGCTGGTGAACGCCTGCAATCAGAAATCTAATCGCGAGCCAGTGGTCTCCTACGACGACGATACCGTCGAGGCAGCGCTCCAAGAGCTTCGCACCAAAGGACTGGCGATGCGGGTGACGGGCGACGGGCGCGTGGCCAAGCACGAGCAGCGGTTCACCGAAAAATATAATCTCGGGCGCCGCGAGGCGGCCCTGCTGTGCGTGCTGATGCTGCGCGGACCGCAAACAGTGGGCGAACTGCGCGGCCGCAGCGAGCGCCTCTACACGTTCGACGACCTCGAGGGCGTCGAAAGCACGCTCGCACGCCTCGGCGACATGGGCTACGTAAAGAAGTTGCCGCGGCGCGCGGGATTTAAAGAGCAGCGTTGGGCGCACCTGCTGGCCGGCGACGTGGAAGAAGCGGCCGAAGAGCCGGTGCAGGCCGCGCCCGAGCGCGGACCGGGCGACCGCGATCGCATCGTGAAACTCGAGGCCGATCTCGCCGCGCTGCGCCAGGAATTCGACGCGTTCAAGCGCAAATTCGAATAGATGCGCCCGCGCAACGGAATCCTCATCGGCCTGCTGGTTGCCGTCGCCGTCATCAACTACATAGATCGCGGAAGCCTCTCGGTAGCCGCGCCTGTGATCTCCGCCGAGATGCGCCTCGATCCCGAGCGGATGGGCGTGCTGCTCTCGGCGTTTTTCTGGTCCTATGCCGCGCTCCAGTTTCTGGCTGGATGGTTGGCCGACCGCTTCAGCGTAATCTGGGTTCTCGCTGTGGGCCTGGTGGTATGGGCCGCCGCCACGTTCAGCACCGGCTTCGCCGGCGGGATCGTGACGCTCCTGGTCTGCCGCGTGGTCTTGGGCGCCGGCGAATCGGTGGCGTTTCCGTGCTATTCGAAAGTCATCGCCGGCAATTTCCCCATCGAGGGGCGCGGCGTCCCCAATTCGCTCATCGAGGCCGCCACCAAGCTGGGACCTGCGCTCGGCACGCTCTTCGGTGGATTTCTGCTGGCGCGCCACGGATGGCGTCTGCTTTTCCTGCTGCTCGGCTTGGGCAGCCTGCTGTGGCTCCTCCCGTGGCTGGCCTGGGCGCCGCGGACGCCGGCGCGCCAACCCGGCGAGCGGCGCGATTCTCCGGGCGTGATGGAGATCGCCCGTTCCCGCGACGCCTGGGGCACCTTCCTCGGCAACGCCTGCTACACCTATTCGTATTATTTCCTCCTCACCTGGCTCCCCTCTTATCTCGTCGAAGCGCGCCACTTGTCGATGGAAGCCATGGGCTTATGGGGATCCGTCCCGTACCTCGCGGCTGCCGCCGCGGCAATTGTATGCGGCTGGCTCTCCGATGCCTGGATTCGCCGCGGCGGCTCGCCCACCCGCGTTCGCAAGACATTCGTCGCCTCGGGATTTCTGCTTTCGACCGTGATGGTGGGCGCGCCGCTTGTCCCGGACCTCCGGACTTCGATGCTGCTGCTCTGCATCGGCTACATCGCCTTCGGCATCCTGGCATCCAACCATTGGGCTATCACGCAAACGCTCGCGGGCGCGTCCGCCGCGGGCACCTGGACGGGAATGCAGAACACCATCGGAAATCTCTCGGGAATCGTGGCGCCCATCGTCACCGGGATAATCGTGAAAGTGACGGGAAGCTATGTTTGGGCGTTCGTTTCGCCCGCGATCCTCGCCGTGCTCGGGGCTTGCAGTTATGCCTTCCTCGTGCGCCAGGTCGCGCCCATCAAATTTCGCGAAAAGACTGCCGGTGCGGCCGGCTGAAAGGCATCAACTGCCCGCCCCGGTCTTCGATTCCAATTCCGCCCAGCGCGCGTACAACTGTGCCACGAGCGCCTCCGCCGCTTGCACTTTCCGGTACACCTCATTCAATCGGAGAGCATCTGAGACCACTTCGGGCAATTGCATTTCCGCCTGCAGTGCCTCCAATTCACCCTCCGCCTCGAGTATTCGCGTTTCCATCTGCTCCCACTCGCGCGCGTCCAGGTACGAGAGCTTCTTTTTCGACGCCGGAGCCGCGGCATGCACCGGAGTATCCGCCGAATCCTTCTCGACCTTCGCCACGGCACTCTTCTGCGCGGCCTCCCACTGCCAATAGTCCGCGTACATCTCCGCGCCTCCCTGCCCATCCAGCCCGATGACCGCCGTCGACACGCGATCGAGCAGGAAGCGATCGTGCGTCACCAGCACCAGCGCGCCCGCAAATTCGCCCAGGCTCTCCTCCAGCACTTCCAGCGTGCGGATGTCGAGATCGTTGGTGGGCTCATCCAGCAGCAGCAGGTCGGCCGGACGCAGCATCAGGCGCGCGATGAGCACCCGCGCCTGTTCGCCGCCCGAAAGGCTGGTAATCGGCCGGTCGAGCTGCCCGGCATCGAACAGAAAGCGCTTGGCCCAGCCCGCCACATGTATCGGTCGATCCTGGTAGATGATGTGATCCCCGTGTGCGCCGAGACCTTCCCTGAGTGTCTGCGCTCGGTCGAGCTGTTCCCGGGCCTGATCGAAGTAAACTACGCGCAGCGCCGCCGCGCGTTCGATCCGGCCGGAATCGGGCTCCTGTTCGCCCGCGAGCAACTTCAAAAGCGTGGTCTTTCCCGTCCCGTTGCGTCCCAGCAGCCCCAATCGCGTGCCGGGCGAGAGGACGAAACTGAGATCGCGAAACAGCGTTCGCCCGCCCATCTCGCGCGAGACCGATTCCACCGAAACCAGCCGCTTCGTGCGCCGGTCCGTCGCCGTGAAATCGATCTGCGTAACAGCCTTCGCGCTGCGCGATTCCAAGTCCGCCAGGTCCTTTATCAGGCGTCCCGCTTCGTCGATGCGTGCCTTCGATTTTCCGGTTCGCGCTTTGGGACCGCGCCGCAGCCATTCCATCTCCCGCCGCACCATGTTCGCCAGAGCTTCCTGTCGGCTCGATTGTGCGCGCAGAAACTCGCCCTTCTTTTCGAGGAAATCGCTGTAGCTCCCGGTAATGCGGAAGATGCCATCGGGATAGACCTTGTCGATCTCCGCCATAGCATTCACCACGTTGTCCAGAAAGTACCGGTCGTGGCTCACCACCACGCTGGCGAAAGGCGCCGCCGCGAGCTGCTTTTCGAGCCACAAAATGCCTTCCAGATCGAGATGGTTCGTCGGCTCGTCGAGGAACAGCACTTCGGGATTGAGAGCCAGTTCGCGCGCAATCGACAAGCGCCGCCGCCATCCGCCGGAAAGCGAATCGGCCCGCTCCGAGCCCTCCGTGAAGCCGGCTCGTCCCAGCGACAGACTGATCCGGCCCGCGCGCTCCTGATCGTCGAGGTGTTCGCCGGCAATCGCCTGCGCGATCACTTCCGCGGCGGTCAGGCCATCGGGGAAAGTAGCCTCCTGCGGCACATACCCCACGCGCGTATTGCGCCGCAGCGAGATCGTGCCGGAATCCGGCTCCATGCGCCCGCTCAGAATCTTGAGCAGCGTCGATTTTCCGGAGCCGTTCGGCCCGATCAGCCCCAGCCGCTCGCCTTCCGAAATCCCCAGTGAAATGTTCTCGAACAGCGTGCGCGCGCCGAAGCTCTTCGCCAGCGAATTGCAGCTCACCAGCAGTCCCATTACTCGTACCGCAGCGCGTCCACCGGATCGAGCCGCGCCGCTTTCACCGCCGGCCACACGCCGAAGAACACACCCACCGCAACCGAAGTCGTGAACCCGGTAATCAGCGCCCAAGCCGGCACTTTCGAGGGCAGCGCCGGCACCAGCGCGCCGATCAGCATGGTGATCATCACTGCGATCGTGATGCCAAGGACGCCGCCAAGGCCGGTGAGCGTAGTAGCCTCCACCAGGAACTGCGCGATGATATCTCGCCGCCGCGCCCCCAGCGCCTTGCGCACCCCAATCTCGCGCGTCCGCTCGGTTACGCTCATGAGCATGATGTTCATCACGCCGATTCCGCCCACCAGCAGCCCCAGACCGGAAATGGCAATCGCCACCAGCCCGATCAGGCCGGTGATCCGGTCGAATTGTTGGATGATCTGGTCGGGTGTGGAGATGGCGAAATCGTCGTCCGCGGTGGTCGCCAGGTGGCGGATGCGCCGCATGGCGCCCTCCACTTCCTGGTACGCTTCGTCGCGCATCCCCGTCTTGGCTTTGGCGGTGATCATGAACCGGTCCACTTGCGGATAGCGCGTCTGCGCCGTATGCAGCGGCATATCCACGGCGTTGTCCATCCCGTTCTCGCCGAAAAAACCGCCCTTCGCTTTGGCATAAACGCCGATCACGGTGTATTCCGCGCCGTCCATCATGAAGGTCTTGCCCAGCGCGCGGCCGTCCGGGAACAGCGCCTCCGCTACGCTCGCGCCGATCATCACCACGTGCGCCCCGCGATGGTCTTCCTCGCTAGTGAAAAAACGGCCGGAGGTGAAATCGCGCGGTGTGATGTCGCTGATGTTGGGCGTGAGGCCGGACGCGTTGATGGTGTCGCTCTCATACCCCGGCACGCGCGCCGTCAGCGGGTTGCCATCCACCGATGGCGGCAGCATCAGCGTGATCCCAATGTCATCCACCGAACTGCACCATCGCCGGATGGTTTCGGCATACTCCGGTTTGATCGCCTTCCGCTGGCGCTCCTTGAGGTTGCGCGTTTCCTGGTTGGGATCGCCCGTCGTCTTCAAAACGAAAATGTTGTCCGGCCCGAGTTCCTGGAAGAAATCCACCACTCCCTGGCGCAGTCCGGTCAGTAGCGATGCCACCGTCACCACCGTAGTAATGCCGATGACGATCCCGAGAATCGTGAGCAGCGAGCGGAAGCGATGCACCCACACACCTTCGATGGCCATGCTCATGTTCTGCCGGACGCTGATCTTCACGGTTTACTCCGCACGCAGCGCCACCACCGGATCGAGCTTGGCCGCGCGCGACGCCGGATACCACCCCGACGCCACTCCCACAATCGTCGAAACGCCGAGGGACAGCGCCACATACCCCATCGTGATGTGCAGGGAAAGTTCGAACACCCGGCCGAGAATTTCCGTTACCATCGCGCCGATCAGGATTCCCATGCCTCCGCCTGCCATGGCCAGCAGCACCGCCTCGATCAGCACTTGCAGCATCACATCGCTGTGGCGCGCGCCCAGCGCCTTGCGGACGCCGATTTCGTGCGTTCGCTCGGTGACGCTCACCAGCATGATGTTCATGATGACGATACCGCCTACCACCAGCGAAATGCAGGTCACGGGCACCACCACCGCCGCCACCATCGAGAGCAGCTGGTCGATGAAGCCGCGGATCGCGTCTGGCGTGAGGTTATCGAAATTATCGTCCTGGCCCGGCGGCGTGTGAAAGCGCGTGCGCAGGGCGACGCGGGTGAGATCGAGAGCCTCTCCCAGACTCAGCCCGCTGCCCGGTTTCGGCCGCCCGAACAGCGAGAATCCCGTGCCGGGACCGTAGAGACGGTCGAACGCGCTGATGGGAATGTAAATGGAGTTGTCCTGATCGCGCCCGAACGCCGACCCCAGTTTTTCCTCCAGACCGATCACGGTGAATTCCATGCCCTCGACCTTCACGATCTGTCCGAGCGGCGACGATTCTCCTGGAAACAGCGTGTTCCGCACCGTCTCCCCGATTACGGCCACGAATGCCCGCGTGCGATCTTCCTGCACGGTAAAGAATCGGCCATCGGAGACGCCGATGTCGCGAATGCTGGCCAGGTCGGCCGAGGCGCCGATAATGGTCGTCTGCTCGCACGTGAGGCTGCCGTGCTTCACGTCCGAGGCGTGGTTCCGGTAAGGGCTGTAGAGCACGCGGTCGCCGTTGACCGATTCCAGAAATTGCGCGTCGGCGTTATAAATCGCCTTGTTACGCCGCATCTTGTCGAAATACTGCCGCCGGCTGAGGCGGCCGGTGGCGGCGATCTGCGCCACCATGAACGACTCCGAGCCGAAAGCCTTCGCCGTACTCTCCTCCGCGTACACGCCCAGTCCGGCAATCGCCGCGCCCACCAGGATGACGCTGGCGACCCCGATAATCACGCCAAGCAGAGTCAAAAAGCTTCTCAGCTTGTGCGCGCGCAACGAATCAGCGGCCAACGAAAAGGCGCTTTTAAACTGACGCCAGGGACGGGAAGACCCGGAACCCGATGGAGACATGTCTTTCCAGGATAACAATGGACCGCGCCGGAAAGGTGAAGCCCGGCTTTTCACTCAGAGGCGCGGAGGACACAGAGGAAAATCAAAGCCGCAAAGGAAAAGCCGGCGAATTTTCCTTGCGGATGAACCCGCGTCGCCTGGTTCTTCTCTTCGTACTCTACGGCTCTGCGTGAGACGGTTTCGCGTTTACCTTGAGACTTCCGGCACCACTCCCGCCCGGTAAACCGAATACCACTGGCCGCCCCGCGGATTATCGCGGTGCATCGTGCGCAGCTTGACCGAATCTCCTGGCTTAAGCATCGCCTGCACCCGTTTCAGGTCGTCCACCGACGTGATCTCCTGCGTTACAGGGACGCCTTTCTGTACGAACCCGATGGAAAGAATTACGTCCCCCGGCGATAACTTCAGATCGTCCGCGAACGAGTTGGGTTCCACGTCCTGCACCCGGACGCCGCCATTCCCTTTGAGATCGAGGCTTTCGCGCAGCCGGTCGGTAAGCGGCACGATGGTCATGCCAAAACTCACGCTCGTGGCCTGCGGCTTGTTGGCCGGATTCGTCTCGTCCGCCCCCACCGTTTCGGGAAAGATCTGCGCCATGTTCCCGACAACCACCTTGACGTTCTCCCGTTTGCCGTCCCGCAACACCGTAAGGTTCACGCTGTCGCCCACGGGGGTCGCCGTGACGGTATCTACCAGCGAGTCGCCCCCATGGACGGCTTTTCCGTTGATCGCCACGATAACGTCGCCTTCCCTGAGTTTGGCCTTGTCCGCGGGTCCGCCGGGTTCTACCTCGTCGACAAAAACTCCCTCGCTGGCGCCGCTCGCCTTGATGGCGGCAACCGTCTCCGGCAGGTCCGAAATCGCGAACTTAATGCCGATCGATCCGCGAATTACTTTCCCGTTCTTGATGATCTCGTTGTAGACGCCGGCTGCCGTATTGATCGGCAAAGCGAAACCGATGCCCTGATAGCCACCCGTCCGCGAAGCGATCGCGGTGTTGATCCCTACTACCTCGCCGCGCATATTGAGCAGCGGTCCGCCGCTGTTTCCGGGATTAATCGCCGCATCCGTCTGCAAAAAATGTTGGAACTGCATGGTGCTGTCGTCGTTCATGGTGCGCTCTTTGGCGCTGATGATGCCGGCTGTCACGGTGGCGTCGAATCCGAAGGGCGACCCGATCGCCAGGGCCCAATCGCCCACCTGCACCGCATCGGAATTGCCGATCTTCGCCGGCGTCAGGTTGCGCTTTCCCTGTACGCGAATCACGGCGAGATCCGTGGCCTTGTCCGTTCCCACGATCTTCGCGTCGTACTCGTTGGTGTCGCCGGAGAATTTCACCTGCAAGCGCGCGGACTGATCCACCACGTGGTTGTTGGTCAGTATGTAGCCGGCAGCGTCCACCACCACGCCCGAACCCAGCGCCTTGCCCTCGCCGCCCGGCATCTCGGGACTTTCGCCGCCGAACGGATTCATGAACCGGCGGAAGAAGTCGTCCATGCCGCCATTGTTGCCGTTGTTCTCGCCATCGTCCGGTCCGGCCTGGCGCCGGGAGGAACGGCGCGATGTTCTCACCGGATAAGTTACCGAAATATTCACCACCGAGGGTTCCACCTGCTTGGCGATCTGCGTGAATGCATTCGAGAGCTCCACCGGGTTCGGAATCGCCAGAGATGTGGCGCCCGGCGCCAGATTGTTGTCGCGGGCGGCCTTCACCCCCGTGCTGATGAGGGTGCCGATCACGATCCCGAGGCAAAGGGTAAACAGCAACAGGGTGAACGACAGCAACTTCTGCGTACGCATTCGATCGATGAAACTCATGGAACTTCCTGCTCCTCGCACTTATAGGAATCGATGTGGCTTAGGGTTCAAGGGTTTCAGCTCGACCATCGCCACGCCTCCCAGAATCAGCGCCGCGCCCGCCGCCGCGCGCCCGGAAAGACCCTCGCCAACCGTTACATACGAGGTGATCCACGCAACTACCGGTTCGAGCATGAAAATCAAGGCCGTCCTGGTGGCCGATGTGTATCGTTGCGCCCAGGCCAATATGGCGAACGCCAGGGCGGTACACAACAATCCCGTTATCAGTATCGCCCATACCACCGCCGGGCGCCACGCTAACCGGGGCGTCTCCACCAGCCAAACCAGCGCCCACGCCCATACCGCCGAAATGGCGATCTGGCTGACCGCTAGCAGTTCGTAGCCCATTTTGTTGCGATAGTGGTCCAGCATGACGATATATGCCGCGAAACCAATCGCACCGCACACCGTCAGCAGGTCGCCAGTTCCCACGGGACCTTTGCCGCCCGGCAGAGTCATCAGCGCCAACCCGCCAGTCGCGATCAGCACTCCCATTACCTCGGATCGATTCGGTTTCACACGATAGACGCTGGCCGCGAGCAAAGGTACCGCCACCGATGTTAAACCGGTAATGAATGCCGACCGCGGCGCCGTGGTAAACCGCAGTCCCACCGTCTGAAACAGGTAGGCGAAGAAAAGAAATGTGCCCGCCATCGCGCCCGCGCCCGCCGTCTTCCACGACCGCCAGGGCATGCCCGCGCCGCGGAACGCGACCACCAGAGCAATCGTCGCCAGCGTGAATCGCAGTGCCAGAAACAATACCGGCGAAAGATCCGTCAGGGCTGCTTTGATGAGGACGAACGTCGCTCCCCAGATAGTGACATTGAAGATGAGCGCCGCTTCGGCCGCGCGGCGGCGATTCACTTCCCCGCGCCCCCCGCGGCATCGGGCGGCATTCCACGCATGAGGTGCAGCAGGACCAGGAAAATGCGTTTTAACCCCAAATCGCGGCCCTCGGGACGGAACCACTCCTGCGTCGTATGGGCGCCGCCGCCCAGCCCGCCGGCCCCGATGGCCACCGCCGGAATTCCCAGCGAAAGCGGGATGTTAGCGTCAGTAGACGAGCAATCGAGATGCGATCGGATGCCGAGGTGAGCATCCACCGCGCGCACGCATTGCAGGATTGGCGCGTTCTCGGGCAGTGCCGCCGCCGGCCGCGAGCCGATTTCCTTCAGTCTCGCCGTCACCTTCCCGCCTATCGCGCGCTGGTTCTCCGTCTCGCGCGCCCGGTCGACCGCGGCCGACAAAACCTCCACCAATTCGTCCATGCGGGCGTTGTTTTCCGACCGGATATCCACCTTGGCGCGCGCCGATTGCGGAATGGCGTTGACGCTCGACCCGCCTTCGATCAAGCCCACATTGATGGCCGATTTCGGCGTGCCATCAATGCGGGTTTCCGCGAACAGCGCCACCGCCCGGCACAACGCATGCAGCGGATTTCCTACGCCGTAATCGCTCCAACTGTGCCCGCCCGGACCCGAAAAAGCGACCTCGAACCGCCGGCTGCCAAGCGCCCGATTGGTGATATGGTCGGTGCTGGCGCCATCGACCACCAGCATGGTTTCGATCTTGCGCGCCAGCGGCGCCTGCTTGCACAGGTGCCGCATGCCCAGCAGATTGCCTTCGCCCTCCTCGCCGACATTGGCCACCAGCAGTAAACGGAGCGGCGATTCCGGCAGTTTCGCGCCGTTCTTCCAGACGCGCGCCATGGCCAGAAGCGCCGCCAACCCCGCGCCGTTGTCCGATACGCCCGGCCCGCAGAATCGCCCGTCGGCGTCCACTGAGATATCTTCTTTATTGCGCGGCGCAATGACGGTATCGAGGTGCGCCGTGAGCGCGACGTATGGCCCATCGCCCTGCGCCGCGATCACATTGCCGGCGCGATCGATGGAGGCGGACCATCCCATCGATTTGAACTGCTCCAGAAACCACGCCGCGCGTTCCTGTTCGAGGAAGGTCGGTGCGGGAACGCGGCAGAGCGCCAGATGCGTCTCGTTGATCCACTGCTTTTCGCGCGTGAACCACTGGAGGCATTCGCGCACACCCCGGTCGTCCGCCAACTCGCCGATATTGAACCCAGCCGTCGCGTTCGCCGCCATGCCGTGCATTTAGTGTATCAATGGCGGCGAGCTGCGATCGGAATGCAGCTTTCGGCCGGGCAACAAAAATCGCCGCCCACCCGTGGTCGCGGCTCATCATCGGCGCGCCATTATGGGTGCTTTTTGCTCCCATCCGGCTTCGGAACCGGCGGGCGCTCGCGTTCCCTCAGGAATTTCTCCTGGCACGCCAACCCCTCCGCCCGAATTTCCGCGAATCCCGGCCGCGACCGTGCGTTGGCCAGCATGGGGTCGGAATCCATCCCCGGGTAGGCGCAATAGCCGGTCTCGACCGCCCGTTTGAGTAGCGGCAGCGCCCGCTCGCCTTGGCCTACATAAGAAAGGTGCGCCGCCGACAAGTAGTTCGGTTCCGGATCGGACACTGGCTCGACTTGGGCCGCCATGGCGTCGATCTCCTCGGCCGGCCGATGCCGCAAATAAGCCAGCAACATGGGATAGCCGCTCCACTGCGGCGGCTTTCGCTCGAGAACTTCCTTCGTTTTCCCCTCGTCTACCAGAACATCGATCAAGGTAGCCTGCGAGATTTCGGCCTCCGGGTCCAATCGCAAAAAATCCTGCGCGCGCGAATAATCCCCCCGCAGCAGGAACGTGATCCCGCACGACCGCGAGCCCGCGTCCCGGGCGTCGATGATCATCGATGCCTCGCACTCGCGCGCCGATTCGTCCAGTAGTCCGGCATCGCGCAGAATCCAGCTCAGCAGGAAGTGAAGCCGCGCGCGGTCCGGCCGCTGGCGCAGCAGATCCTGTACCCCGCGATAAGCCTGCGCTTGCGTAATACGCCCTTCGCTCACTGGACGGCCGGAGAGATCTAATAACAGGTCGGCCTTATAGATGACGTTGTCCGGCTCCGCTTCCACCGCCTTGGCCAGTGCGGCGCTCGACTTCCGCCGTGCTTCCTCCCCTCCGTTTCCGAACCAAAAGAGGCCGCTGTACATCCCCGAGAGAATCCGCCACGCGGGACCGAAAGAGGGGTCTAGTTGAACCGACCGTTCCAGCTTGTTCATCGTCCGCTTCCGCAGCGCCGGATCGAGCGAGACAAGGTCCGGCTCCGCGAGCACTTCCAGATACAGCTTGTACGCTTCCTCATTTTTGGGTTGCGGCGGATCGTCGCTGACGAACTCAGAGACGCCCAGTACCGGGGCCATGGTCCGCCGGGTCTTGGCGGCAACTTGCGCCTGCATGGCCACGATGTTTCCGCTGGGAACCTCGAAGACGTCGCTCCATACCAGGCGATTGCTCTCTACGTCGGTCAGTTCCAGCGTCATCTGCACCTGATCGCCGGCCCTCATCAGCCGTCCGGACACGATCGTGTCCACCCCCAATTGGCGCCCCGCTTTTTGCAGGTCCACACCCGCGGCGTTATACTTGCGCGCGGATTGCGCGGTCCGCACGGTCAGGTGGCGGCCGTAATCCAGAATCCGCGTAATCTCCTCCGGGAGCGCGGCGGATAAATAATCGAGGCTGCGGTCCCCTGCGGGATTCTGGAATGGAAGCACCGCTACGGTCTTCGACTGTTGCCGGGCCGCCTGCGTCTTTCGCGTCAGGAGCACCGTGACCGCGGCAGTTGCCGCGACCAATACCGCCGCCGTGGCGGCAATCGAGATCCTCCGGAAATTTCGGCGGCTGAACCTCGCGAGCCGGGTCATCCAGGAATCGCCGCGGGCTTCCACCGGCTCGCGATTCAAGTAATGATCGATATCGCGAATCATGGCGGCCACCGACGAATATCGCCGCGCTGGGTCCTTCTCCATGGCGGTGAGGCACATTGAATCGAGGTTCGCCCACCAAGTCCGCGCGCCGGTACGCGGCGCGACGGACGAAAGCCTGGGCGGCTCGCCGGTGACGATCAACCGTTCTGCTTCGGCGACGCTCTTGCCGGCGAGATCGAACGGAAGCCGCTCCGCCAGCAATTCGTACAGGACCACCCCGAGCGAATACACATCCGTCAATGTGCTCACAGCTTCTCCGCGAAGCTGCTCCGGCGAAGCGTATGCCGTCGTCATTTGGCGGAAAGCCGTGCGGGTGTGTGTCGCCTCCTGCCCCACGGCATCGAGTTGCTTCGCGATTCCGAAATCTACCAGCCGGACCGAACCATCCCTTTTCACCAGAATGTTCGAGGGCTTCAGATCGCGGTGAATCACGCCGTGCTGGTGGGCGTATTGCACGGCTTCCGCGACCAGTCGCACCAGCCTCAGCCGTTCCTCCACGGAGCACTTATGGTTCTGGCAATACTCCGTGATTGGCACGCCGTCCACGTACTCCATCACGAACCACGGAGTCCCGTCCGGGAGCGTGCTGGCATCGTAGAGGCGTGCGATCGAAGGGTGATTGAATTGCGCCAGCGTGCGCTGTTCCGCCGTGAATCGCTCGCGGCGCGCCGGAGAAAGCCAGGCATCGCGCAGGAGCTTGATGGCCACCAGGTTGCCCAGGTCCCTTCGCTCCGCCAGGTAAACTACACCCATTCCACCTTCGCCCACCACGCGCAGCAAACGATAGGAGCTGAATTCCTCGAAGGACATCGATAGCCGGTCTTCGGAAACGGCCTCCGCGATGTCCACCGCGTGGTGATCCAACAGCCATTCGCGGCCGTCTTCCGCGAGCATGCGCTCAACCTCCAGTGCGAGCGAGCGATCTTCGCCGCAAGCCTCACGCACGAATGCCGAGCGTTCGTCGCCGCTCAGTTCCACGGCGCGATGGAACAATTCCTGCACACGCTCCCAGCGCTCGGGGTCCATCAGCTTCTGCGAACCTCCTGCGCCAGCCAGGCTTTCGCGGCGCGCCAGTCCCGTAGCACTGTGGCTTCCGATATCCCGAGCAACTCAGCGATTTCGGGGATATCCAGCCCACCGAAAAACCGGCCCTCGACCATGGCCGCCTGCCGCGGGTTCATTTTGGCCAGCTTATCGAGCGAATCGTCGAGCGCGATCAATTCGTCCTCGGCGACGATCGCGGGCTCGGGAGATAAACTCATCGTGACCAGAACGTCGTTGCCCCCGCCGCGCTTGCCTGCTTTCCGCCGCCGGATATCGTCGATCAGTACCTGCCGCATTGCGCGGGCGGCGATCCGTTTGAAATGCAATCGCGAGACTGCGTTGACTCCATCCGAGGCGGAGAGCTTGATCCACGCTTCGTGCACCAGCGCGGTCGGGCTCAGAGTCGCGTTTTTGTGGGCGCGCTTGACGAGAACTGCCAGACGGCGCAGCTCCTCGTAAGTCGCAGCGAACAGAGCGTCGAGATCTGCCTGACCGGTTAACCCATCCGTCATACTGGAGCGAAGCAGGCGAGCCTACGTAGTACGTAGTATGTGCTTGCCGCTCGGACGGATGCAAGTTACTGGTGCTTTTGGGCCGTCACCGCATAGCATCGCCGGGAGGAATCAATCCGGCAGTGGCCTCCCCTTAGTCTCCGGCGCGAACGGAAGCGCGGCGAGACCGATCAGAAACACCAGGCTCATGGTCACACCCGCATATCGCATCGGCTCGGCGTGCCCGGCGAAAACGTTGCCGGTGAGATACCCGAACGTGAACGGACCGAGCGCGGCCAACCCGCGGCCCACGTTATAGCAGAAACTCGTGCCCGTGCTGCGCAGTCGCGTGGGGAAAAGTTCGGGCAGGTAGATGGCATAGCCGCCGAAGAGCGTCATCTGCGAGAACCCCATCAGCGGGACCATCCAGAAAATATCGCCGACGGCGCGCAGGTGCCAGAATGTGTACGCGGTCATCCCCATGGCAGTCAGAAAGCTCACCGCGAACGCCGTGCGCCGGCCGGTGTAGTGGGTCAAATAAGTGAACGCGTAAACGCCGAAAAATCCGCCCAGATTTTGGAACATCGACGTGATGCCGATCCACGACGTGGTCTTGCCGGCGAGTTCCGCGCCGGACAGCCCTTGCGCGGCGAACGTGCGCATGAGCACCGGCTGGAACAGATCGTAGCTGAAATATCCGATGCCCCAGAGTCCCACGACTCCCGCCACCGAAAGCATCAGCCCGATGGCCGAATTCCGTCCCCACCGCGCGTCGGAGAGCAGTTCGCGGTACGACCCCAGCCGCCTCTTTTCCGCGCGCGCCTTGAGCCATTGCTCCGGCTCCTTTAGCTTGCGGAAGACAAGGAACGCGAGCGGCGCCGGGATCGCGCCGGACAGAAACTCCCAGCGCCACGCCCCATGAATCGCCCCCGAGCGTTCCAGCAAGCCGAGCATAATCCCGACGGTGGCGGCGACCATGTTGCCGATCGAAGAGAACGATTGCAGCGTGCCGAGCGCATAAGGCCGCGCGCGCTCCGGCACCACCTCCGCCACCAGCGCGACGCCGACGGCGAACTGCCCGCCCACGCCGAGTCCGCACAGAAATCGATAGCCGTTGAAATCCCAGATTCCGGTGGCGAACATGCTCAGTCCGGTGAACAGCGTGTAGCAGAGAATAGTCCATACCATGGTGCGGACGCGGCCGATGCGGTCGCCAAGGATACCGAAGATAACTCCGCCGGCCGCCCACCCCAACATGAAGATCGCGGTCGCGTACGCGCCCATGGCATCGGTCGCGCGTGCGCCCATCAGGTCGTGGATGGCCGGCTTGCGCGCCAGATTGAAAATCTGCTGCGCCATCGTGTCGAACATCCAGCCGATGCAGCAGACCGCGAGGACAAACCATTGGTATCGGGTCAGGTCCCGATACCACGCGTATTTCGGCATGAGTTGTTATTGTATGCTCAGCCTGCCAGCTTGCGCACCGTCTCCACGGTGTCCGCTTCCGTGGCTGTCTTATCGGTCCGGTACCGCTTCACCCGCGCGAACCGCAGCGCCATTCCACTGGGATACCGCGTGCTCGCCTGAATGTCGCTGAACGCGATCTCCGCCACGATCTTCGGCTCGACATACACGGTGTAATCGTCGCGGCCGATTGCGAGCTTCAGGAACTGTTCCGTCTGCCAGGCCAGCATTTCGTCGGTGAGTCCCTTGAACGTCTTGCCGAGCATGACGAAGCCGCCCTTTTCGGTGTCCCGCGCGCCTAAATGCAGATTGCTCAGCCAGCCTTTGCGGCGGCCGCTGCCCCATTCCGCCGCCAGGATCACCAAATCGAGCGTGTGCGCCTTCTTGATCTTCAGCCAGCTCTGCCCGCGCGATCCCGCCGAGTACGAAGCGCCGATGGCTTTCGCCATAAGGCCCTCGTTGCCGCGGTCGAGCGCCCCCCGCAGAAATTCCGCTCCTTTCTCGGGATCGGCTGTCACCAGGTGCGGCACCAGGCTTTCCGCCGGCGCCAGCGACGAGAGCGCCGAAAATCGCCGCGCCTGCGCTTCGTCGATGAGCGGCTGCCCATCGAGGTACAACAAGTCGAACCAATACGGCGTGAGCGGCAGTTCGGCGCGCATGCGATCGAGACCCAGCTTGCGCCCGAAGCGGCGTGCGGTCACCTGGAACGGCTGCGGACGTCCATCCGGCGTGAGGCTGATGATCTCGCCATCGAGTATGAGATCGCGGCCAGGAAGCGCGCGCACCGCCTCCACCACTTCCGGCACTGCCGCCGTGACGTCGTTCAAGGCGCGCGAAAAAATGACGACATCCTCGCCGGAACGATGCACTTGCACCCGCGCGCCATCGAATTTGTACTCCAGCGCCGCCTCGCCCAGTTCGCCGAGCGCGCCTTCCACATCCTCGGCGGTTTGCGCGAGCATGGGCTGGACCGGCCGGAAAAGCTGAATCGAATACTCCGCGAGCCCCGCCGGACCCCTAGTCAACACCGACCGCGCCACCCGCGCGATATCGCCGGCGAGCATCACGGCGCGGCGCACGTCGGCGGCCGAAGCTCCCGAAGCGCGCGCCAACGCTTCCACCATGATTCCTTCGAGCGCTCCCTGCCGGATTTCGCCGAACAGAAGCGCGCTGAGGAACCGCTGTTCCGGCACTGTGGCGCGCGCCATCAATCCGTGGAGTACTTCGCGCCGTTGGGCGTCGGCGCCGCGCCCCTCGATACCCGCAAGCGTCGCGAATTCGCGATCCACGTCGGCGATTTCAAGCGCGGCCGCTTCCGCGGGCCGGGCGGTGGAAGCCCGGATCGCCGCATATCCCACGCCGGTCCGCCCCTGCCGCGCGAACCCGCACAGATATGCCACCGCCATCTCGCACTCGTCGCCGTTGAGCTGCTTTAGAAGCGCGGCCAGCAGGTCGATTTTCGCCAGCCGCTTCGTGGTTGCCGTCACGCGCTCCGACGTCTCCACCACCCGCGCGAACAACATGGCTAGCGCGCCTCGATGGCCGGCGTAATCTTCATTCCCGGCTTGAGCGCTACGTCCGAAGGCATCGCCACGGCATCGCCTTCCGAAAGGCCAGTGAGGATCTGAAGCCGCGTAATGCTCGACGCCCCGGCTTTCACCCCGCATCGCTCGAAGGTGTCGCCTTTCAGCACGAAGACGTAGTCGCCGCCGGGATCGTGGCGCACCGCCTCTTTGGGGATTGTGAGAGCGTTTTCTACCACCGCGGTGCGGATAGTGGCATCCACGTTCGTGCCGGGAATCAGCAGATGGCCGGGATTCTCGATCACGCAGATCACCTGCCCGACCTGCCGCGAGCCGAGCGCCTCGATATCGGAAGGCTTTCTCTCCACGGTACCGTTCCATTGCTTGTCGGGAAGACCCTGCCAGGTGATGGTGACCGGTTGGCCCAGCGCGATTCGGCCCAGTTCCGGCTCATCCACGTAAACACGAACACGCAGGCGATCGAGTTCGCCGACGTTTGCCACCAGGTCGCCGGGATTGAGGTACGCGCCCGGCCGTACCGCGAGGCCATACACTACCCCGCTAAGCGGGGCGTGGATCTCGCCCTGCGCCGCCTGCTGTTGGGCCAGCTTCAACGCCACGCGGGCGTCTTCGACCCGCGCTCGGGCCGCCGCAATATCGGTCTGCGGAGTGGCGTCGCGCCGGCGCTTGTCGAGTCCCGCAATCAGTGCTTTGATCTGGTTCACCTTATCGCGCGCGGCCGTCACTTCCGCAGTGGTGGCGGCCTGCTTTTCGGCGAGCCGCTGCGAAGTTGCCAGCTCACGATCCGCCGCCTGCAAGTCGAGGCTGGCGCGGGCGGCGGCGTTGTCGATTTCCGTCAATTCAGCCGGCTTCGGACCCGCTTCGAGCGACGCCAGGTTCGCCTCGGCCTCTGAGAGTTTCGCCTGCGCGGTGTCCACATCGGCCTGCTTTGCGGGATCGGACAGCACGGCCATCACGGCGCCCTTCGTCACCGCCTGGCCTTCTGCCACGTTGAGACGGCTTACCAGCCCTTCCGTTTCCGAACGCACCGGCTGCCACTCGAACGGCTCAGCCTTGCCGTTGGTCGGCAAGGTGCTTACCAGGGTCTCGCGTTTCACGCGAGCGAAAGTCACCGAAGGCGGCGTTGTTCGGCGAAAAACTCCCCAGGCGATCACTGCCACCACTACGAGCAGCAGCACGAGCAGCAGCTTCTTCAAGCGGGCATCTCCAAGAGACTATCTTAGCGGGAAACAACGCCGCGGCCATCTGTTTTCCGCCCTCCCTGGGAATCCGATAATATGGGCGAAGCTATGCGCAACCCTCTCTTTAGAATCCTTTGCTTCGCCTGCCTCGCCGCCGTATTAGTGGCCCAACGGCCCACGCCGCCCACACGCGACCCGCACACTCCCGGATACGTCGCTGCCAAAGAACTGCCGGATGGCGAGGTGCCCCCGCCGAACGCCGACGGCAACTTCATCATCGGCCCCACGCACAAACCCGCGCCCGAGGCCGAAGTGCACGAAGGCGTGCCCCAGGGCGCGGTGATCACCTTCGACATGCATTCGGAAGACAGCAAGATTTACCCCGGCATCAAGCGCGACGAAGGTACCTTCGGCACTCCGGACCCCAACGATCCCGCCAAACTCATCGTCACCACCAGCCATCCCGCGCCCTACGTGCGCCCGGTAGCCGTCTACGTGCCCAAACAATACGTGCCGGGGACGGAAGCTCCCTTCATCGTCGGTGCGGATGGGACGGACAAACTCCTGTTCACGGTTCTCGACAACCTGATTGCCGAGCACAAGGTGCCGGTGATGATCGCCATCTCGATCCACAACGGCACGGGAGATGCCCAAGGCAGCGAGCGCGGTCTCGAATATGACACCATGTCCGGTTTGTACGCCGAATGGGTGCAAAAAGAAGTGCTCCCGCGCGTGGAAAAAGAGGCCAACGTCAAGCTCACCAAAAATCCCGATGGCCGCGCTACTACCGGCAACAGTTCCGGCGGATCGTGCGCGCTGGCCATGGCGTGGTATCACCCCGAGTGGTATCACCGCGTGCTCACTTATTCCGGCACGTTCGTAAACCAGCAATGGCCGCAGGATCCCAAGCTGCCGCACGGCGCGTGGGAATTCCACGAGCATTTGATCCCCGAGAGCGCGAAAAAGCCGATCCGCCTCTGGATGGAGGTCGGCGACAAGGACCTTTTCAACCCCAACAGCATGCGCGATAACATGCACGACTGGGTCGTGGCCAACGAGGACATGGCGAAAGTGCTCGCGGCGAAAGGATACCACTATCAGTTCGTTTTCGCGCGCAACGCCGTTCACGTCGATCGCGGCGCCCGTGAGCAAACCCTCCCCGAAGCGCTGGAATATTTGTGGCAGGGATACCCGCTTCAGGCCAAGAAGCGTTAGCCTGGACGTTCGGAACCATCGATGGCACGTTATTCCCGATTAAAAGTCCTGAACACCATGGTCGATACCGGGATGGTACCGGTTTTCTACCATCCCGATTTCGATGTCGCGCGCGATGTCGCCGCGGCTTGTCTGGCCGGAGGATGCCGGCTGCTCGAATTCACCAATCGCGGCGATCACGCGTGGGAAGTTTTCAGCCAGCTGGAAAAATACTGCGCGCGCGAACTGCCCGATATGATCCTCGGCGTGGGGTCGGTGGTCGACTCCGGGACCGCGTCGCTGTATATCAACTGTGGCGCGAATTTCGTGGTCGGACCGCTGCTGAATGCCGACGTGGCGCGCGCCTGCAACCGGCGCAAGATTCCGTATTCGCCCGGCTGCGGCAGTGCTTCCGAGATCTCGCAGGCGGAGGAATTGGGCTGCGAGATTCTGAAGATTTTCCCCGGCAAGGAAGTTGGCGGACCGGGGTTCGTGAAGGCTATTAAGGGCCCGTGCCCGTGGGTTTCGGTCATGCCCACCGGCGGCGTGGAACCCACCGATGCATCGCTTAAAGGTTGGTTCGACGCCGGGGTGGTCTGCGTCGGCATGGGATCGAATCTCATCACCAAAGATATGATCAAAGGGGGCGATTATGCCGGCATCACCGCGAAGGTGCGGGACACGCTGGCGTTGATCGACGCCATTCGGACCAGCAAATAGCACGAATCCCGTATCGCGAAAGCTGAAATAATAATCTCGATGAGAATCCTCGTGCTTCTTGCTGTCTCCGCATCGCTCGTTGCGCAGGCACAGACCGCCCCCGGCGCCAAACGGCCCCCCATTATCGACATCCACGTGCACACCTTCGGCGGGATTCCCGGCGTCGGCCCGATGTGCCCATTCAACCCGCAATTCCTGGCCTCGGATCCGAAATCGCAGGAAAGCCAGACGGGGTGGGCGCCGCAGCCCTGTACCTTGCAACTGGAAGCCGCGAAGTCACCCGAAGACTACATGCAGTCCATGCTCGCTCAGTATGAGGAGTTGAACGTGACGGCCGTGGTGATGGGCGACCCCAAGGAAGTGAAGAAGTGGAAGGCCGCCGCTCCCTCCCGCATCATCATGGGCACTTCCTTCGACAATGCCATGGGCGGCGCCGGTTTTGTGCCGGTGGATGACCTGCGCGCGGAATTCACCAAGGGCGGCATGCAGGTGATGGGCGAAGTCGGACTGCAATATCAGGGGATGTCGCCGAGCGACATGAGCGTGGACAAGTATTTCGCTCTGGCGGAGGAATTGGACGTCCCGGTCGGCATCCACATGGGCACGGGAGGTTCGGGCCGCGCCAATATCGCCATGCCGAAGTTCCGCGCATCGATGGGCAATCCGCTGCTGCTCGAGGATGTGCTCGCGCGCCATCCCAAACTTCGGATTTGGATCATGCACGCGGGCTACCCCATGATCGACAACCTGCTGACGCTCTTGCAGGCAAATTCCCATGTCTACGTGGACGTCGCGGGCCTGATCTGGAGTTATCCGCTGAAGGAGGTCCACGGCTACATTCAGCGCATCGTGGAAGCGGGCTTCGAGGACCGCGTGATGTTCGGGACCGACCAGATGATCTGGCCGAAGCTTATGGCAACCTCCATTGGCGTCATCGAAGGTGCGACGTATCTGACCTCCCAACAGAAGCGCGACATCCTCTATAACAACGCGGCGCGCTTCCTGCGGCTGAAATAAACCCGCGCTCTCCCAAGCCGGCCCGCCACACCGGAAGCGCTGGCCGTCTCGCCGGCGGCTTGGACTGCGTCTAAAGCGACCCATTCCCGCGGTCTCGATCCCTGGCCATGTCAGGCCTCGATACCGCCCGCCTTTGCTAGAATAAACCTTAGTCCCCCACCTCAAACTCATGAAATTTGGCGTTATTGTTTTTCCCGGAAGCAATTGCGACCACGACGCGTTTTACGCCGTCAGCCACAATCTGGGGCAGAAAGCGGAGTTCATCTGGCACGATTCGCATACGCTCGGTGATGTGGACGCCGTCATCCTCCCCGGAGGGTTCGCCTATGGCGATTACCTCCGCTGCGGCGCCATCGCCAAGTTCTCGCCGGTAATGGGCGCCGTGAAGCAGTTCGCCGCGGCGGGCGGGCTGGTCATGGGAATCTGCAACGGTTTCCAGATCCTGGTGGAAGCGGGACTGCTTCCCGGGGCGCTCATCCGCAATCGCGGGCTGAAATTCATCTGCCGCGAAGTCCGCCTCCACACCGAGACCACCAACTCGCCGTTCTCGAATGCCGCGCACAAAGGGCAGGTTTTGCGCGTGCCGATCGCGCACGGTGAGGGCTGCTACTTCGCCGACCAGCGCACCCTCGATGAACTGGCGGCCGAAGACCGCATCCTTTTCCGCTACCTTGCCAATCCCAACGGATCGCTCAACGACATCGCCGGCATCTTAAGCCCTGAGCGCAACGTCATGGGCATGATGCCGCATCCCGAACGGGCCAGCGATCCTTTGATGGGCTCGGCCGACGGCCTCACCGTATTCCGCTCGGTGCTACAGGCGGTAGTAAAAGCATGACTACCCTCACTCCCGAACTGATCGCCCAACATCAGCTCACGCCTTCCGAATACTCTAAGATCGTCGACATCCTGGGGCGCGAACCGAGTTATACCGAACTCGGCATTTTCAGCGTGATGTGGAGCGAGCACTGCTCCTACAAAAGCTCACGCCTGCATCTCAAGAAGCTGCCAACGCGAGGACGGCTGGTGGTGCAGGGACCTGGCGAAAACGCCGGCATCATCGATATTGGCAATGGCTACGTAGTCGCGTTCAAGATCGAATCGCACAACCACCCGAGCTTCATCGAGCCGTTCCAGGGGGCGGCCACCGGTGTCGGCGGCATCCTCCGCGACATATTCACCATGGGCGCGCGCCCCATCGCCGTGCTCGATTCCCTGCGCTTCGGGCGCCTCGACGACACCGTCAACGGCCCTCGCAACCGCCGCATTCTGGGCGGCGTGGTGAGCGGTATCGCCCATTACGGTAATTGTTTCGGTGTTCCGACCATCGGCGGCGAGACGATCTTCGAGCCCTGCTACGACGGCAATCCGCTGGTGAATGTCTTCGCGCTTGGGGTCGCGAAGAAGGAAGACATCTTCTACGCCAAAGCGGCGGGCGTGGGTAATCCCGTGATCTATGTGGGCGCGCGCACCGGCCGCGATGGCATCCATGGCGCGTCCATGGCCAGCGCCGAATTTACCGAGGAATCCAAGCAGAAGCGGCCCAACGTGCAGGTGGGCGACCCGTTTATGGAGAAACTCCTGCTCGAAGCGTGCTTGGAGGCCATGCAGACGGGCGCGGTGGTCGGAATTCAGGATATGGGCGCCGCCGGCCTCACCTGCTCCACATGCGAAATGGGAAGCCGCGGCGAGGTCGGCATCGAAATTGAGCTTGACCGCGTTCCCCAGCGCGAAACCGGTATGACGCCGTACGAGGTCATGCTCTCGGAATCGCAGGAGCGCATGCTGCTGGTGGCCGATAAGGGCCGCGAAGAAGAAGTGTTCCAGGTGTTTCGCAAGTGGGGGCTCGAAGCCGTCGAAATCGGCACCGTCACCGGCGATGGCAAGCTGCGCGTGCTCCATCATGGCGAGATGGTCGCTGAAATTCCCAATCGCGAACTGGCCGACGAAGCGCCGCTGTACAGCCGGCCCTATACCGTACCGCCCCGCGGTGGCCTGATTCCCGATTACCCATCCACGAAATTGCAGCGCACGCTTCCAGCCATGCTCTCCGCGCCCGATATCTGCTCCAAGCGTGGGATCTGGGAGCAGTACGACCACCAGGTGCGCACCAACACGGTGGCCGGACCGGAACGATGCGATGCCGCCATCCTGCGCATCAAGGAAACCGGCACCTCGATCGCCATGTCGCTCGATGGCAACGGCCGCTATTGCTTCCTGTCGCCCCGCGAAGGCGCCAAACTCGCTGTCGCCGAATGCTGCCGCAACCTCTCGACCGTGGGTGCCCGCCCCGTGGCGGCCACCAATTGCCTGAATTTCGGCAACCCCGAGCGGCCTGAGATCATGGCGCAACTCGTGGCAGCCATCGAAGGCATCGCCGAGGCGTGCAGCTACTTCGATACGCCCATTACTGGCGGCAATGTCAGCCTGTATAACGAAACTCTCGGCGAAGGAATTTATCCCACGCCCGTCCTCGGCGTCGTCGGCACGCTCAAGACCGGCGAGCCGGTGACCATCCCGTTCAAGAACGCCGGGCGCAAGGTGGTCCTGCTCGGCGGTATCGGCGATTGCGACGATACCCGCTTCGGCGGCACACAATATGCCAAGGAATTCATCAAGCAACTCTGGGGATTGCCGCCGGTGCTCGATATGGAATACGAACAGCGCGTGCAGTTCGCCATCCGCAAGATGATCGCCGACGGGTTGGTGGAATCGGCGCACGATTTGAGCGATGGCGGACTCGCCGTGGCGCTGGCCGAGTGCTGTTTCGGACCGAATTCCATCGGCGCCCTGATCGAACTGGATTCCGATTTGCGTCCCGAAATGCTGGCCTATCACGAGGGCCCCTCGCGCATTCTGCTCTCCACCGAACATCCCAACAAAGTGGCGGCCATCGCCGAGAAGTATGACATCGAGGCGCCGATTATCGGGGTTACAATCGAGAAGGGGCTCGAGATCCGGCAGCGCACCATCACGCTCGGAGCCTGGGAAATCGCGGCGTTGAAGACGGCGTACATGCAGGCCTTCGAATCCTATGTCCGATAAATTCCACGACGAATGCGGCGTAGTGGCCATCTACGGCCATCCGGAAGCATCCAATCTGGCGTACCTGGGCCTGTATGCGCAGCAGCATCGCGGCCAGGAAAGCGCCGGCATCTGCACCTACGGTGGCGGCGAAATCCATATCCATAAAGCCATGGGGCATGTGGCCGATATTTTCACCAAGCCCGTGCTCGCCGGCCTGCCCGGCGAGTTGGCCATCGGCCACACGCGCTACTCCACCGCCGGCGATACCGTGCTGCTGAACGCTCAGCCGTTCTCCGTGGTCTGCAATAAAGGCCAGGTGGCCGTCGCCCACAATGGAAACATCACCAATGCCGGCGAACTGCGCGCCGAACTCCATCGCCATGGCGCTATTTTCCAGGCCTCCAGCGACACGGAGCTGATTCTCCACCTGGTGGCGCATTCGTCCGAACGCACGCTGGCGGCGGCTCTGCGCGACGCGCTGCTGCAATTGGAAGGCGCCTTCTCGCTGGTTTTTCTGGCGCAGGACCGCATCATCGTAGCGCGCGATCCCAACGGATTCCGGCCGCTGGCGGTCGGCGAGATGGCGTTTTCGGGTGGCCGCAAATGCTACGTGTTCGCTTCCGAGACCTGCGCGTTTGACCTGATCGGTGCGGTGTATCTGCACGATGTGCAGCCCGGTGAGATGGTCATCGTGGGACCCGAAGGCATGACGCGCGAGTTCTGGGCGCCGAAAAAGCCGCTCTCCCAGTGCGTTTTCGAACACGTTTATTTCGCGCGGCCCGATTCGCTGGTTTTCGGCCGCCCGGTGGAAGAATCACGGGAAAATCTGGGCGTGCTGTTGGCCCGCGAGTGTCCCGCGGATGCCGATTTGGTTGTGCCGGTGCCCGATTCCGGCGTTCCTGCTGCCATCGGCTATTCGTCCGAAAGCGGGCTGCCCTTCCGCCAGGCGCTCATCCGCAATCACTACGTGGGCCGCACCTTCATCGAGCCTTCCCAGGCCATTCGCGATTTCGGCGTCAAGCTGAAGCTCAACCCGGTGCCGTTCCTGCTGCAGGGAAAGCGCGTGGTGCTGGTGGACGATTCCATCGTGCGCGGCACCACCAGCCGGAAAATCGTCCGCATGGTCCGCCAGGCCGGCGCGCGTGAAGTGCATCTGCGCATTTCCTGCCCGCCCACCAAATCGCCCTGCTTTTACGGCGTCGATACTCCCACCGCCAGCGAGCTGATTGCTTCCAATCACACCGTCGAAGAGATCCGCCGGTTCGTGGAAGCCGATTCGCTTGGATTCTTGTCCCTGCCGTCGCTCCGCAAGGCCGTGGGCGACGACGAAAAACACGAATACTGCTACGCCTGTTACACCGGCGACTATCCGACGGAGCTGGTCAACATCGATGAGCTGATCTCCGCCCGCCAGAAACGCCACGCCTGACACCGTGACCCTAGCGCTCGACGGCAATCATCTCACTCTCGCGGACACCTGCGCGGCCGCGCGTGCCCGCACGGCGAGCGTCGTGCTCGCGCCGGCGGCGTATACGCAAATGAAAGCTTCGCGCGCCCTGGTGGAGCGCCTGGCGGCCGGTGACGCCCCGATTTATGCCGTAAATACCGGCGTGGGTCTTCTCGCCGACGTGCGCATCCCCGCTGGCGACCTCGAGCATTTGCAGCGCAACGTCATCCGCTCGCATTGCGTCGGCGTGGGCGAGCCTCTCGCCCGCGAAGTGGTCCGGGCCATGATGCTGATTCGCGCCAACGTGCTGGCCAAGGGGTTTTCGGGCATTCGTCCCTTGGTAGCCGAGCAAATCTGCGCGCTCCTCGGCCGCGGCGTCACTCCCGTGGTGCCTTCGCAGGGCAGTGTGGGGGCGTCAGGCGATCTCGCCCCGCTGGCGCACATGGCCCTCGCGCTCATGGGCGAAGGCGAAGTGGAATTCGAAGGCGCCGTGATGCCCGCGGCCGACGCTCTGCGCCGCGCCGGAATCGAACCGTTGACTCTCGCCGCCAAGGAAGGCATCAGCCTGATTAACGGCACGCAGGCCATGCTGGCCATCGGGTGCCTGGAATTGGATGCCGCCCACGTGCTCTCCGAAACCGCCGACGTCGTCTGCGCAATGACTCTCGACGCGCTGCGGGGCACTCCGCGGGCGTTTGACGCGCGCATCCACGCCGCGCGCCCGCACGCCGGACAAATAGAAAGCGCTTCTCGCATGCTTGGCTTGCTCGAAGCGAGCGAGATCCGGCAATCGCATATTACCTGCCGCCGCGTACAGGACGCCTACTCCCTGCGCTGCGCGCCGCAGGTGCACGGTGCGGTGCGGGACACATTGCAAACCGCTGCGGCCGTATTCGCCATCGAACTGAACTCGGCTACCGACAACCCCCTCGTCTTCGACGAAGAAATTCTATCGGGCGGCAATTTCCACGGCGAGCCCTTGGCATTCCAACTCGATTTCCTGGCGGTGGCGCTGTGCGCGCTCTCGGGACTTTCCGAGCGACGCGTGGATCGCCTCGTCAACCCGGCGCTTAACGAGCAGTTGCCGCCATTTCTCGCGGGCCATCCGGGGCTCGAATCGGGATTGATGATGACGCAGGTAACCGCCGCTAGCCTGGTGGGCGAAAATCGCGTGCTGGCGCACCCTGCATCGACCGGCTCGATTACCACGAGCGGGAACAAAGAAGATTTCGTCAGCATGGGAATGACGTCGGCCGTCAAATTGCAAAGGGTGGTGCGCAATACGCGGGCGGTACTGGCGATCGAGACGCTGGCAGCGGCCCGTGCGCTGGATCTGCTGGCGCCGCTGAAATCGAGCCCGCGCATCGAGCATTTGCGCCGGCGCATTCGGAGCGTTTCACCGCCGCTCGAGGGAGACCGGCCGTACCACCGCGATATCGCCGCGTTGGAGACCCTCATCGCGGAAGGCGCCCTGCGGGATTAGATTATGCCCGCGACCGGACGTGCGCCGGTCGCTCGAGAAGCCGCGGCGGGAGACTCGCCTCGATCCCGGACGTAATCGGGCCCTGCCCATCCAGAGCTTGGACATCAGTCCGATCCTTCAGGGGAACCGCGTGCGTTGAGGAAGCGCGGCACCGTAGGCCTCCCCGAATTGTCGCTCTGCCCCGGTCTATTCCTTGAAAACCTCCGTCACCCGTGCTTGTATCTGCTCGGCTGCCGTCCCGGCAGGGAAGCCCAGGCAGGTGGCAGTCACCGTAATCGGCACACGCACCACCTTTCCGCCGATCATACACGCGTATGGCATCGAAAGGTGCTCCGCGAACCGTTTGATCAAACTCTCGTCCGCCGGCTTGGCCGCCGCCGGGACGATCGCCAGAAAATCCTGTTCGCTCCAGCGCCCGATTACCGCATCTTTTGGAACGGTGTTGCGTAGACGCCGGCCAAACGTTCCCACCACCTCATTTGCAATCGCCGGTCCGAACCGGGCCCTTGCCTCACCCAGCCCGCGCATCTTCAGAATCAGGAAACACGCGCCTTCCGCCGGTGTGGACCCGAGGTACTCGGCCAGGAACCGGCGGTTGGACATTTTGCTGGCTTCGTCGGTGGCCGCCGCGGCTTCCAGCGTATCGATCCGGCTGTGGAGCAGGCGCATTTCGGTTTGCATTTGCGCGATCGTAAACTTGTGCTGCTTCCTCATTTGTTCCAGGCTCTGCTCGATGGCATCGGCTGCCGCTCTCACTACAGCGCCTACCGCCCGTCCTTCGGGCGAGTTGGCAACCTCCCGCAGGCGCACCAGCGCGCTGCGCAGCCTGTCATTATGCTCTTCGTCGTATTGCGACAGCCCATCTACCATTTCCCGGAGCGCTTGAGCCGTCGAGCCCAGTTGACTGCGCAACTCCGCCAAATAACTCGCGGCCTTGTCGCGATAGTCGCGCAGCAGGCCCCGCAGCGTGGACCGGCTTTCCGATAGCGTCAAAGAACTGGCATCGGCCAGTTCTCCGGCGAGGCTGGACAGGTATTGGCGATGAGGAACCGTGATAGAGGCGTCAAGTTCGACCGCATAATGCGCGATATTGTTGATGGCCGCGATATAACAATCGAGCACCACTCGTCGTAGTTGATGAATCTTTTCCAGTTCGGCGAGGCTTTCTTGGATCGAAATCATCGCTCCCACTCTCAGTTGGAATATCGGCGCGCGACGGCAAAACTGTAGGCGGCGTTACCAGCGCGGGCGCACCGCGTCTGTAACCTTATAATGAAAGGAATGTATCGCATTGTCCTCTTGGCCTTCGCGGGAAGCATGGCGTTCGCTCAGACGAAAGCTCCTGCGGCCGAAAACCCGCCCGGCGTATTGGAGCAAGCCGTCAGGGCTCGCGCGAACGAATTCTACGGCCTTTTGGTGCAGCAAAAATACCGCCAGGCCGAGGCTTATGTCGCCGAAGATACCAAGGATTACTATTATGCCGGGCCGAAGCCCGAGATCCACCAGTTCGAAGTTCTGAAGGTCGAGTTTTCCGATGATACTCACGCTCGAGTGATTACGCGCTGCATCGAACCCATCGTGATGGCGGGCTTTCCTCCCGGTAACGTCACCGTCAACGTCCCCACTTTCTGGAAACTCGAGAACGGCAATTGGTCCGTCTACGAGAGCCCAGACAAGATACGGAATCCCAGTGGATTACGGAGTGTGCCCGTGCTCCCGCGCCCAGCCGGCGCCGCGCTTCCGACGGAGGCGGTCCCTCCGCCGCCAGACTTCAGGGATCTGCCGAAGGATGCGGGGTTCGTCTTCGGGAAGGTCCGCGCCGATAAGACGGAGGTGAAACTCTCGGCCGGTGGCACGGAGACGATCACCATCATGAACTCTTCCTCCGGACCTATTACGCTGGAATATGGCTACCCTTTGGGCGGCGTCGAGGCCAAACTGGATCGTACCGATGTGGCTGGCGGCGGAAAGGCCACGCTGACCCTGACCGCGGGCAAGGACCCGCGTCCGGGATCCTACTCCCTGCGCGTGCTGCCCACTGGCGAGGCCATCCGCATCAACGTTCTGGTGCGGTAAACGGACAGCCTATTTCTTCGTGTCCGGTGCCGCCGGAGGGGGATCGTTCTTTGGAAACTCCACCTTGATGCTCTTGTCGAGTTGGGCCAGCCACTGCCTCGCTTTTTCCTGTTTCAGTTGATCGAAAACGGCGTCCTTCACTTCGTCGAGAGGCGCGTATGTCACGGCGTCGACGTGCATAATGAAAAATCCCCCCGCCTGCCGGATTGGATCGCTGACCTGGCCCTCTTCCAAACTCATCACGCCGGTACGCAGGTCGTCCGGCACATTGTCGGTCATCTTCCAAACTCCCAGATCGCCGCCCTTGGCCTTGCTGGCCTCGTCGTCGGATTCGAGTTGCACCAGTTTGGCGAAATCGGCGCCCGCGCGGATCTCACTCACCAGTTTCTCCGCCTTGGCTTTGGCTTCCTCTTCCGTCAGCGCTTTTTTGGGAACTCGGCTGGCGTTTGCCGGAGCCGCGGCCGTTTCGGCCGTGGGATCGCCGAACGCGACTTTGAGCCCGCTCACTTTCATCCGCCGGTATGGTCCTTTGTGATCGTTATAATATTTCTCGATTTCCTCGGAAGTAATGTTGAACCCGCTGGTGACTTCCATGAACTCCGCTTGCGCTAGACCGGCCGTATTCCAAAAGGCCACTCCTTGCTTATAAGGCGTCTTTTCGACCAGCTTCTGCTCCTCCGCCATCTCCGCCAGCTTCTTGAACTTCGCATACACCGTCAGGAAATGCTGCGGGTCCTGCTGTGCCATTTCCTGATAGTTCAACGGCAGCGTGGGAATCAACGCGGCCAGTTCCGCCTGCGTCATGGTGGTGCCATCTCCGAAGGTAACGATCACGGCGTCGGGTTTCGGCGCCGCGGCCGGTGCTGTCGACTGCGCCCAGCCAGCGGGCGCACAGAGCACTGCTAGTAAGAAAAAGGCTTTCATGATGAGAATCTGCTTGCTCTCCAGTTTACCGCAGATTAGGAAATGATCCCTTTGCGCACGGCGTACAAAATGAGCTCCGGAATGCCGCGCAGATTGAGTTTCTGCATCACTCGCGCGCGGTGCGTCTCCACGGTGTGGACGCTCAGATTCAGCAGATTCGCAATCTCCTTGCTCGATTTTCCCTCCGCCACGAGCTGCAGAATCTCCCGCTCGCGCGGCGACAGCAACTCGTAGGAATCTTCTCCTCCGGTGCGCTCCAGCGTGCGCATGTAATCTTCCAGCAGTACTTTTCCCACCGCCGGACTGAAAAAAGACTTGCCCTCTGATGCCGCGCGGATGGCGCGCGCCAGATCGGCCTCCGCCGAATCTTTCAGCAGGTATGCGCGCGCGCCGGCCTTCAGCGCGCGCAGCACGTACCCTTCGTCGGAGTGCATGCTCAGCATGACCACCTGCACCTCCGGCATGCTCTCGCGGATCTGACGGCACGCCTCGATCCCGTTCAGGCCCGGCATGCCGACATCCATCACCACGATGTCGGGCGCGAGCGACTGAGCCAGCGCCACCGCCTGACGGCCGTCCGCCGCTTCCCCAACCACCGTGAACTCGGGCTCCCGATCGATCACCAGGCGCAGGCCGGCCCGGATCAGCGTGTGATCGTCGGCCAACATCACGCGGAGTTGTTTCATGCGGTGCTTCCGGCCGGAACCGGCAAGGGGAGTTCGGCTCTCACCACGCTGCCTTGACCCGGAGCGGATTGGACGGTGAGCGAGCCTCCCAGGCGTTTGACGCGTTCCTCCATCCCCAAAATCCCGAGGCCCCGGGCGCGCTGCGGGTCGAACCCCCGGCCGTCGTCGCTCACTTCGATCTCGATCCCGCTGGCGCTGCCCAGCACGCGCACCTTGGCATTCCGCGCCTTGGCATGGCGCACTGCGTTATTCAGCGCTTCCTGCACCAGGCGGTACACGCAGATCTTGTACTCGTCCGGCAATTCGTCGGAAACATTCGCCGATTCCACCGCGACTTCCATTTCGCTCCGCCGCGACACTTCCCGCCCCTGCCATTCGAGCGCCGCCACCAGGCCGAGGTCGTCGAGCATCGAAGGCCGCAGCAGCAGCGCAATGTCCCGTACCGTGCCCACCGTCCGCTCGGCAAGCGCCTTCATGTGATCCAGACGTTCGCGAATTTCCGAACCGTCGGCGGGCAGGTTGCTGCTCATGCGCCCCAGGTCCACCAGCAGCGCGCCCAGGGATTGCCCCACCTCGTCGTGCAGTTCGCGCGAGATCGAGCGCCGTTCTTCCTCCTGCGCATCCACCAGCCGCGACGAAAGCTGCTCCAGTTCGTGCCGGCTCTGCGCCAGTTCCTCATAGCGATTCCGCGTCTGCCTCTCCAGCCGCAGAATGTAGGCCATGCTTGCAATCACCAGCAAAAGACCGGCTCCCAGCGCAATCGCCAGCGACCCCGTCAGACTCGCTTGCAGCCGCGAGAACTCCGCCAGCAGCGTCTCGTCGCTCGAGCGAAGCTGCTGGCCGTTCCACGCATCGAGTTGGCCCGATCCGTCGAGCAGTTGCGCCCGCAGCCTCAGAACTTCGCCGCGCGCCGCCGGAGGGGCTGCCGCGCCGATAGCCGATTCGTACAACTCCAGATGCTGGCGATACAAGTCGTCGATGAACTTGAGCATCGCCGCTTCCCCCGGCTTCCGCTGCGGAGGATACCCGTTCAGCTCCGATCCGATTTCGGAGGTGAGACGGTCCAGTTGCTGCCGTACCTCCGGGTCGGGCTTCTCCGAAGGCTCTCCCATGTAGCGGCCGATATCCTGGTTGTAGATCTCGACCGATATGTAGAGCTTCGAAAGCGATTGCGCCCGCTGCGAGAGGGCTCGACGGGCCTCCTGCTCCTGGCGGTGCATCTCGCGAAGAGTCCGTGTCGCCGCCGCTCCCGAAACCAGAATCAGCCCCAGCAGAGCCGTAAACGTGCCCAAAAGCACCCATCGCAGGCGTCGCTCGGAGTCCGGTACTCCGATATTCGATCTCTCGGGGGCTGTCGGCATCGGACGCGTTGCCCGGAGGGGCTAATTTCATTATCCGCCTCAAATCGTGGCAGAGCCAGTCTGGGAGACAGCCGGCTTTCAGGCTTTCCAGCCTGCCGCCCCTATTCGTACCGGAGGGCCACCACGGGATCCAGCCGCGCCGCCTTATTGGCCGGCCAGATGCCGAAAAACAATCCCACCGCCACCGAAACCGCGACCCCCAGCACCGCCGCCCAAGCCGGAACACTGGCGGGAATCGAGCTGAAGATCAGCCGGGCGAGCAGCGAGATCAACCACCCGAAAATGATCCCGGCAATCCCTCCCATCCCCGTCAGAGCTGCCGCCTCGATCAGGAACTGAATCAGAATATCCGCCCGCCGCGCCCCGATCGCTTTCCTGATGCCGATCTCGTACGTCCGTTCCGTCACCGACACCAGCATGATGTTCATCACCCCGATTCCGCCCACCAGCAGCCCGATCGAGCTGAGCACCACCATCACCAGAAAAGTGACCGCGGTGATCTGCCGGAAATCGTCCACCATCTGGTCCGCCGTGGAAAGCGCGAAATTGTCCGGCTTGGTGTACGGCACCCGCCGGTCGATCCGCAGAACCGTTCGCACCTCGTCCATCGCCTCTGTCAGTTTGCCTGGCAGCGCCGTCACCACGATGGCGTTCTCGTGCGCGTTGGGGTACAGCTTCTGCATGGCGCCGTACGGCAGAAGTACGCGGTTGTCGGTGTCGCCGAAAAATGAAGCGGCCGGGCGCAGCATGGTGCCGATTACCTGGTATTCGTGGCCATTGATCAGGATCTCTTTGCCGATGGGATCCACGTGATCGAACAACCCTTTCTCCACGTCCTGCCCGACCACCGCCACGGGCATGCGGTGCCGGCTCTCTTCGTCGGTGAAGAAGCGGCCCAGGTGCATGTCCACCTGCCCGCCGCGCGCGTACGCTTCCTCCACTCCCATCAGATTCACATCGTAGAGATCGTTGCCCTTGTAATGCAGGTTGACCATGTCGTTGGCAAACAACATGGAGGAAACGTCCTGTACCGATTTGCACCGTTCCCGTATGTCCACCGCATTCTGGTACGTCAGGTCCTTGCGCGTCCGCTCCTCCGGTGTGAGGTTGGTGGTCCGTGGGCCCACCGGAAATTTGAAAACGATAATCGAATTCGGTCCGAAGCTGCGCAGCACGGCCGTCACATTGGCGTCGAACCCCGTGAGAATGGCCGCTACCCCGATGATGGTGCCGGTCCCAATGATTACCCCGAGCACGGTCAGGAAAGCCCGCAGCTTGTGCGTGCGAATGGTCTCGATCGCCAGCACCAGCCCGTTGAAGAACGCCAGCCTCGTCATCGTTAACGCTCCACCCGCAGCGCTTCGATGGGATCGAGGCGAGCCGCCTGCCGCGCCGGGTAGATGCCGAAAAACAGGCCCACGGTCGCCGATAGTCCCACCCCGATCAGCACCGAGGTCCACGGCAGCGCCATCGGCACCGATGTCAGATTGCGCACGGCATACGCCACGCACCACGCCACCGCGACTCCCACCAGCCCTCCCGCCGCCGCCAATACCGCCGATTCCACCAGGTATTGATTCAGAATGTCCCGCCGCCGCGCCCCCAGCGATTTGCGGATGCCGATCTCGTGGGTTCGCTCGGTCACCACCGCCAACATAATATTCATGATGACGATGCCGCCCACCACCATGAAGACCGAAACGATTCCCACCGCCATGCCGGCGATGGTCGCCGTCAGCCTCTCCCAAAGGCTGACGATCGTATCCGACGCGAAAATACTGAAATTGTCGTCCTGGTCCGGGCGCAGGTGCCGGTACGTTCGCAGCAGCACCCGCACCTCGTCTTCCGCCTCCATCAGGTGCGATTGGTCGATGGCTTTCGCAATCAGCCGGATTCCGCTGTGGCTGCCATAGGTCTTGAAGTAGCTCTCGATGGGGATCATCACGAAGTTGTCCTGCGAATTGCCGAACACGCTTCCCAGTTCCTTCGCCACGCCCACTACCTCATACGGAATGCCCTCCACTGCCACCGTTTTCCCAATTGGATCCACGCCCTTAAAAAACTGCTCGCGGATGTCGTTGCCGATAAAAATCACGGCAGCGTGGCGGCGAACCTCCTCATATGTGATGGCCCGCCCGCTCTCGACCTGGATATCGTTGATCTGCGGGATATTCTCTGTGATTCCCTCGACATTGACAGCTTCCTGCGATTCTCCCTTGTAGGTGACCCGCGCCTGGCGCGAAACCATCATCCCGAGGTCCTTCAGCAGCGTGGCGTGGTCTTTCACGAACTGATATTCGTCGGGCCGGAACTCGGGATTGCGTTTCTGCATCTCCAGGAATTTCTTGGGGTCGAAATTGCCGAAAAAAGCCATCCGCACCACGCGGAAACCGTCCGAACCCATGTTCGACACCTTGTCGGCGATGTACAGGTTCATGCCGTGAATCAGCGCCGTTACGGCAATCAGGGTGGTGGTGGCGAGAATAATTCCCAGCAGCGTCAAAAAGCTGCGTAATTTATTCTTTCGTAACGAATCGAGAGCGATGCGGGCTGCCTCCCAAAAGGAGGCGCTCAGGCGGAGCTGGCTGGTTTTGGGCACGATATGGGTCTGTTCGAGAGACGCATTCCGGCCGCCGATTGTTCCGGCGCCCAATGATTGGGACGTCAAAGAAGGGCAAAAATTAACGTCCGCCGGGCCTTTCTCCTGCCGGTGCTTCCCGTTCCAACCGAAAATGAAAGAAGGGGGCATGGTCAAACTTTGGAGTCTCGGGGGTCTCTCGCTGTGGGAGTTGCTTCGCCGCACCGCTCGTGAGAGTTGGCAGGACAGCGTGTTCGGTCAGGGCGGCCGGATGGCGTTCTACCAGTTTTTGGCCATATTCCCGTCCCTCCTCGTTCTGCTCACCCTCGCCGCGCGACTGCCGCACGCCGGCGATTCTCCCCAGCGTCTGCTCCGGGATCTTTCCGGCCGGGTCCTTCCCGGCGAAGGGGCGCTCCTCCTCGCCAACGTCATGCACGAGCTCGCCAGCCGCGCCGTTCTCGGCTTCCACTTCCTGCTGGTGTGCGCCGGCGCCTCATGGGCGGCATGCAATGCCACCTGGGCTATGGTGTATGGCCTCAACCGCGCATACGAGGTTCAGGAACGCCGGCCCCGCTGGCAATTGACTCTCACCATTGCCGGCCTCACGCTTTCGCTGGCGGTCACCGCCTGCCTCGCCTTGTTCCTCATCTTCGCCGGAGCGGATCTCGAGGCTCGCTTCCACGCGGGCGCCGCCGTGTTCCCCACGCTGGAATGGCTGGTTCTGCTGGTTGGGCTCTCCTTCTCGTTTGCGCTCCTCTACCGCTTCGCGCCCAACCTGCGACACGAAGAATGGCGCTGGAGCACGCCGGGTGCGGTCTGCGCGCTCCTCCTCTGGCTCGGCGCCACGTTCGCCGCTCGCATCTATTTCGACCGCCTGGATGACTATTCGCGCGCTTACGGCCACCTGAACGGCGTCGTGATGATGCTTTTGTGGCTTTATGTCACCAACGGCGCCATCCTCATCGGCGGGGAAATGAATTCCGAGATCTACAAAGCCGTGAATCACGGCAGGAACTGAGCCGCCCCAAAGCGGCGGTGCGCTTCGGCCCGCATCCCCTGCGATAAACTGGCCAGAGAAACAAACCGGCCCCGGGGTCCAATCCTGTAGCTACCGCACAACAACACAAAGAGAGGGATCTATGTCGCCCGAGATGCAAAAGTACAACAAAGAGCTGGAAAGGCTCAGCACGGAATGCGCCGCCGATATCCGCAAGCTGCTTTCCAGCTGTCGGAACTCCATTGGTGGCCGGATGATGAAGCTGACGGCGGAGATCGAAAAACTTCCCGTGCCGGGTTCGGCCGGAGGAGACCTGGCGAAAGTTCAGGACATTGTCTTGGCCGCGCTGAAAAAGGGTGGGACTCAATACGCCAGTATCGCCACCTTCTCGGTTCGGGTCAGCGTCTCCGGAAACAAAGTCTCCGTGCCGGCCGCGGGCATCAGCGGCCCCTTGGCCGGCATCGTGTAGACCTTCACGTTAGTCGTGTCGCAAAGCCGTGACCGGGTCCACTCGCGTCGCCCGGCGCGCCGGAACGATGCTGGCGCCGGCAGCCACCGCGCACAGCACCACCGCAACCGCGCCGAACGTCGCCGGGTCGCTCGCTTTCACTCCGTATAGCATGTGCGCCATCAGCCGCGTCAGAGCCAGCGCCAGCGCCAGTCCGGTGCCCACTCCCGCCAGCACCGGCATCATGCTCTCCGCCGCCACCGCGCGCCATACGCTCGCGGCGCTAGCCCCCAGAGCCATGCGGATGCCGATCTCGTGCGTCCTCTGCGCCACCGTATAAGAAATCACTCCGTAGATTCCCACCGCCGCCAGCGCCAGCGCCAGCGCCGCGAAGATTCCCAGCAGCAGCATCGAGAATCGCCGCCCTGCCACTGATGCCGAGACAATCTCGTTCATCGTCCGGACGTCGTAGATTGGCTGTCCGCTCCCCGTTCCCACAACTGCCCGCCGTACATCGGCGGCGATGGTTCGCGGGTCGCCCGCCGCCCGCACCACGAAGCTGGCGCCGGTGGCCATTTCCTTCATGAACGGTTCGGGAAGCTGCGCGATCGCGGTGTACACCTCGCCGCGAACGCGCGCTGTCCCATCCTTGTCGAGCCCCCAGTGATTCACGTGCGCCACCACGCCCACGATCTCCATCGTCGGGTCCGGACCGAGTTCGCCGCCCAGCGGAATGGAAATGCTCTTCCCGATCGGATCTTCCCCGTGGAAGACAGTGCGCGCCACCACTTCGTCGATGGCCACCGCCATCGGTGCTCCGCGCGAATCGCTCCGCGCCAGGTAACGCCCCCGCAGCAGCGGAATTCCCATCGATTTCAGGTAGTCCGGACCGGTGGTGTACATCAGCGCCCAGTTCATGTCGCCCTGCGAAGTTGGCCGCGGGCGCCCGGTCACGAAGAACGGGATCTCGTTGTCGTTGCCGCCCATCGGAATGAGCGTTGTGAGCGATGCGTCCGCCACTCCCGGCACGGCGCGAATCTGACCCAGCGTCCGGTCGAAGCTCTCGAGAATCCGATCGGATGAAGCCGTGTCCTCTGGCGCCATGCCCGCGGAGAAGGTCAGGATTTTATCCGCGTCGAATCCCGGCTTGACCGACGCCAGTTGCCGCATCGTCCGCAGCATCAGGCCCGCGCCGATCAATAAAACCAGCGCCGCCGAAACCTCCGAGATCACCAGCAGGCTGCGCAGCCGGTGCGGACCCGCCGTAGACCCGCGGCTCCCTTCTTTGAGCGTTTCGTGAACCCGCGTGCTGGAAGATTCCAGCGCCGGCGCCAGGCCGAAGATCGCGCCCGTGATCAGCGAAACACCCAGCGTGAACGCGAGCACCCAGCCGTCCATGGCGATATTCCCCATGCGTGGGAGGCCGCCCGGGATCGCTGCCGTCACCGCCCGCGTGCCCCAAGCCGCAATCCCCAGGCCCGCCACCCCGCCCGCCAGCGAGAGCACCAGGCTTTCCGTCATCAATTGCAGCATCACGCGCCCGCGGCTAGCGCCCAGCGCGGTCCGAATGGCCATCTCCCTCCGCCGCCCGGTCGACCGCGCCAGCAGCAGGTTCGCCACGTTTGCGCAGGCGATCAGCAGAACGAACCCCACCGCGCCCATCAGCACCAGCAGTGTGGAACCGACATCGCCCACCAGCACCTGCGCCAGCGGCGTCAGGTTGACGCCGTGTTTCGCGTTGGACTTCGGATAAATTTCCGCCAGCCGCGACGCCACCGCCGTCATCTCCGATTGCGCCCGCGCCAGCGTCACTCCCGGCTTGAGCCGGGCCACCACGTACAAGCCGGGATGCATGTCGCGCGCCCGCGCGATGGGATCGTCCCACTGCCCGATCAGCGTATACAGGTCATACTGCCCCTGATACTCGAAGTTGGCGGGCACTACCCCCACGATGGTGTAATCCGCGCCGTTCAGCTTCATCTTGCGGCCGATAACGCCCCTGTCCGCTCCGAAACGCCGCTTCCAGAGGCCGCCGCTGATTATCGCCACGGGAGTCGTACCCAGGCGGTCTTCGCGCGTGTCGAAGTCCCGGCCCAGCACGGGGTGAATACCCAGTACCGGAAAGAATTCGGCCGATACCATCCGGCCGTTCAGATGTTCCGGCTGGCCGCCGCCGGTGACGTCGTAATCTTCCCATCGAATCGCGGCCATCGACGAAAACGATGTGCTTCGCTCCCGCCAATCCTTAAAATCCGGGTAGGAGACCGACATGCTGCTGAAATCGGGACTGCTCTCCCCAAGCCGCACCAGGCGGCCGGGGTCGTGGTAGGGGAGCGGTGCCAGCAGCACTCCATTCACCACGCTGAAAATCGCCGTATTCGCGCCGATACCCAGCGCGAGCGCAACCACCGCGATGGATGTGAACCCTGGATTGTGCGCCAGGGTCCGCAAGGCGTATCGAACATCGTTCACCAGGATCGACATATGTAGCCCAAAATGATTCCTACGGGTTAAAGTCGTGCGATGTTCCCTTGGTTTCGGCTATGGCGTAGGCAAACTTTCTTAACTCGGTGGCAACCCTTTGAGATGGCGATGGAGCAGTGCCATGAATCGGGGTTGATTCGATAAGCTCCGCAGATCGGGATTCAATTTCACCCAGGCAAAGTCATACAGCCCGGCGGACTCCGCGCGCTCCAACAACGTCAGGGCCGCTCCGGTTTGCCCTTGCACGGCGCGCAACCGGGCGGTGTCGAAAAATAACTTCGGATCCATCGAACGTCCTTTGGCCTCGGCATTTTGTGCCCCCGCGGAGTCGCCCAGACGGGTCCGGGCGATGGCGATCTCTACATAGTCTGAGGCCTCACTGGGCTGCGACTTCAATTCCTCCTCCCGGCACGTCACAGATTGCAGCCACCCCCGCCGCGCGGCAGCCTTCTCCCCTATGGAATCGTAGAAAACCCCCAGATCGTAGTACGCTGAGCAATGCCGCCCATCGAGCGACAGGATTCGCCCCATGATCTTGATGGCTTTTTCCGGCTGGCCGGAGAGCGAGTAGGCTTGGGCAAGATCGTACAGGCATGTGTCTGCCGTGGGTTCGAGCTCCACCGCCTGCTCGAGGTCTCTCACCGCCTCGTGGAGATTGCCCTTAGCCAGGTACGCGTAGCCGCTCCAGCAATATGGGGTGTAACTCTTTTCGTCTTTCGCGATCTCGGCTCGACAAGCCTCAATACCGGCGTCCAGATCGCCCATGCGTGAGATGTAAGTTTGTGCCAGATTGAAGAACGCCAGCCTTTCCCGCGGGGCAATCCTCAGACATTCCTTGAACTCGGCGGCGGCTTCCTGGTAGCGACCCATTTCCACGTACTCGATGCCTAGATTATTGTGGCCCAATGCGAAGTCCGGATAGAGGCTGATTAACATCCGGTCGTACCCCGCTGCTTTCTCCAGGTTGCCCTCTACGGCGCGCGCATAAAACGCCAGGAGCCCATACTTTTCAGGGTCGGTGAGACTGTCGGCGGAGCGCACTGCTTCCGAGAGCAGCCTCTTTCCTTCCTTGCGGTCGAAGTGCTCATAGTTAAGGATCCCCAACGAGGTGCGCGCCGCGGTGAATGCCGGGTCGATCTTCAGGGCATTCTCGAAATACAGCTTGGCTTCCGCCAGGTTCAATCCTTCGGTCCGTTTCTCGGCGCCGATGGAGTACTGTTTCAGCGCGTCGAGCGAAGCCGTGGTCACCGCGGGCAGGGGACGGCCGCTGCGCGAGACCGCCGGCAGGGACTCTCCCAGATCCTCGCGCACTTTGGCGGCCAGCTCGTCGAGGGCGTCCAAAATCCGCTGTTTTCCCTTCGCTTTGACCACCGTAGTCTTCACGTCCATTCCGGACTTCACGTCGCGGATTCGAGAAGCCAGCCGGTAATCTTCACCCACCCCGCTGATGCTCGGTAGGATTAGCGCCCGAATACCCTCCCTGATCGCGATCTCCCGCGCCACAGCCTCGTCGATCCTGGTGGCCGGATCCCTCTTCATCCGGGCCAGAACCTCACGGACCCTGGAGCGGGGATAGATGTTGGCATAACGGGATTGTTCCAGGCTGACGCTGAACGCCGTGAGCAGGGATTGATCGAAGATCGCATCGCCGGTCTGGTTGTCGAAGTCCGCTACCAGCACCCAGTCCCGGGCCGCGAACGACAATGCCGGCCGTCTCAAATATAAAAGACCAGCGAGAATCGCGACACCTAGGCCCAGGAACACAAGTCCCGGTTTCCAAAAGCGCCGCCACGCCCTTGCCTGCGGCGGCCGTGGCGACGCCGGCGCGGGTACCGGTTGCGCCGTTTCCAGGGAGTGCAGATCGGCCAGCAATTCGCCCACGCTCTGATAGCGCTGCTCCGGTGTTTTTTGCAGGCACTTCAGAATCGCTTTTTCCAGCCCCGCCGAAATCCCGGGCCGAATGGCCGAGGGCGGCTCCGGTGGATTGTGGAGCACCGCCACGATCAATTCGGGAAGGCTGGCCCCGCGAAACGGAGTCCGGCCCGTCGCCAGTTCATACAGGGAAGTGCCCACGGCATAAATATCGGTCCGCTCATCGAGAGCTCCGCCCATCAACTGTTCGGGCGCCATGTAAAGCGGCGTTCCGGAGGGAACCGCCATGCTAGTCGACGACCAGGCGGCATCTCCTTCCTTCCGCTTCACAATCCTCGCGAGACCGAAATCGAGCAATTTGACTTGCCCTTTCGGCGTCAACATGATGTTGCGCGGCTTCAGGTCCAGGTGCACCAGGCCGTTCCCGGCGGCCTCCTCCAGGGCGGAAACGATCTGTGCGCCGATATCCAGCAACTCCGATTCCGCCAGCGGGCCATTCTCGATCCGGTCCGCCAGCGTGATACCGGCAACGTACTCGGTAACCAGAAAGTCGACTCCATCCTGGCTGTCCATTTCGTAGATGGTTTCGATGTTGGGGTGACTCAGTTTCGCCAGCGCCAGGGCTTCCTTGCGCAAACGCCTGCGCGCCGTTTCATCCGCCAGACTGCCGGCGGGCAGCACTTTCAACGCAACATTTCGGCTCAGCGTCTCGTCGTGCGCGAGATAGACTACCCCCATACCGCCGGCGCCCAGTTCCTGGATTACGCGGTAGTGCGACATGGTCTTCCCGGCTATGCTCCATTTCGCCTCGTCCCGTGCCTGCTGTTTGGCGGCTACGTGGATGGCGGGCGTTTCCAGGAAAGCGTCGCCGGTCGCGCTTTGAGCCAGCAGCGATTCGACCTCCTGCCTCAGTTCCTCGTCGCCGCCGCAAGCCTTGACAAGGAACGCGGGCCGCGAATCCGCCGGCTGCTCCAGGACCGAATGATACACCTGCTGGACTTTTCGCCAGCGCTCAACCTCCATACGCCTGTCCCCGGCTCAATTCGCGCTTCAGCCAGCTCTTCGTGATGTTCCAGTCCTTGCGGATCGTCTCTTCGGAGACCCTGAGAACCTCAGCCGTCTCCTTCATGCTCAGGCCGCCGAAAAAACGCAATTCCACGATTTCGCTTTTCCGCGCATCGAGCTTCGCCAGTGTTTTCAGCGCGTCGTCGATCGCGATCAAATCCTCGCTCGATGTGCCCCAGGGAGCGCCGCATCCATCGGGCGCTACGTTTTGGTCCAACTCCACCATGGGTAGGTCACCGCCACGCTTCTGGGCTCCGCGGGAGCGCGCCCAGTCCACCAGGATCCGGCGCATTACGCGGGCGGCAATGGCGAAGAAATGGCTCCTGCCTTTGAAGTCGGGCCCCGCGCTGGCCAGCCGCAGATAAGCTTCGTTCACCAAGGCGGTAGCTTGCAGCGTGTGCCCGGGACGCTCCACCGCCATATAGTGGCGGGCAAGCCGGTACAACTCGTCATAGACCATGGGCATCAACCGGTCGAGCGCCCCCTGGTCGCCCTCGCTCCAGGCGCGAAGCAGTTGCGTGACCTCATGTCCCCTTGGAGCCATTGTCGCCGTCCCGAGCCCTTTTTAGAGTTAAGCGTACCACCTTCCGAATGCCATCTCGGGCCGCACGTTGCCCGAGATCTCCGCGAAAATTCTTTTTGCAATGGTTGGGTTTTCCGACGAATCCTCCGCTTTACCAAGTGAGGGCGGAAACGAGCGGTTCCCACGGAGGGGCTCCGGCAGCTAAATGAGCCTGCTGGCTAGCCGGGAGCCCGCTCATCGCCCCAATTGGCCTGACTTCGATCGGCCCGAACGGTGAACGAGGCCAGAGTCGAACCTGGGATCGAAAAAAACAGAGGAGAATTGTATGTCGAAACATCCGTCGATTTTGAACATCCGTTTGGCCGCGACTTCGCGCACTCGCCGCGGCGGTCTGCCGTCGTTGGCCGCGCTTCTTCTGGGTGGCCTGGCGCTTCCGCTCTCGGCCCAGAACCGGGTCGCACCGGAAAAGCATTTCACCATTCCCCCTGCCGTAGCCACCCCTTTGGTCGTCATGACCGAACCTGGTGCGGCTTGCGATTTACACGCCACGGGCGTCAACGACCCTTCATACACCCTCAGACTCAATGCCAACCTCGAGGGCTACGTCCGGTTTCATTTCACCCCGATGCCGGGCACCCAGGATGCGTACCTCCAACTCGATTGCGCCACTCAACAGTCGGTAACCACCCACCCTCTCCATTTGCGGATCGCCGCATCTCCCACTGCGGACATGCCTGCGCCGTTAGCTTTCGTGCCGCTGCCTGCGGGCTCCCGGATCCGGCCCGCACTCACGGACGAGGCCGCGCGGCAGCTATCCGACGAAGACATCGTCGCCCAGGGGTACCCTCCGCGCCCCAACCCTGCCGAATCGCAGGAGGCTTATGCCAGATGGCTCGTCCTGGTTTCCCGCCCTATTTCGATCCTGCCCCCGCATTTTGCGCAGCGTTCTGACGTTTTGCACTCCCCGCGAATCAGCACCGCGGGACCGAACACTTCCGAAAACTGGAGCGGTTTCGTGGCGCAGAGCTCGCCCGGCAGCTATCGCATGGTTGGCGGTGAGTGGAACGTCCCCGCGGTCACTGGCGAAGCCGACATCGTCTATGAGAGTCGCCTTATTACCATCCTTCCCGGTCCGCCCACTTACTCGGCTCTCTGGGTTGGGCTCGATGGCAATACCACGAACGATCTGGTACAGGCCGGCACCGAACAGGATGCCCGTTTTCTACTGTTGTTTGGAACAGCCACCAACTACTACGCCTGGACCGAGGTCTACGGGCTGCAGTCCATAACCGAGGCTTTCAGCGTGAGTCCCGGTGACGGGATCGACGTCACGGTCTATGTCGGCGATTCGAAGGGGAATGTCAACCCCTCTGGTGATTACGCATGGTTCAACGTCTATGACGCGGACGCCGGGATGGGCGGAAATATCTCGACCAAGATGGGATCTGGCTACGGCTTCAACGGCAATAGCGCCGAGTGGATTATGGAGAGGCCCTACATAACCTCGTTAGGCACGTACCCTGAACTCGCCAACTACGCCACCTGTGAGATGACGGGTGCCAGCGTTCTGACCGCTACCGGGACCACATCGATCTCCTACAGCAGCGCTCAGAACGAGCAAACCACCATGGAAGAGAAATACACGCCCCAGCCGGATAACGACATCTTGTCGACCGTCAGTGCCATCTCCGGCCACAACACCTGGATGAAATTCTCCTGGCAGAACTTCCACTAGTACCGCGACCGCATGATCAATCGCGTCTCGAAGGAATTGCCCTCGCAAGACCTCGCCTCTGGATGGCCATCACGAAGATTTTCACGCGGTCGGGTACCCGGCTTGGCCGCGGCGCGCCGGGATGAAAGGCAACCTTGCCTACAGACGGCTTGTCCTGCTCGCCGCAGGATTGCCTGCCCTCCGCGGCGCGCCAGTTCGAACAGCCGAAAGAAAGGCTCTCCCTGAAATTCCTCACGAACGCCTGGCAGTTCTTGGGTCTCCGCACACGCCATGGCCGACACAGAGGCCATACTGATTCCGTTGGCATTTTCCGGCAATGGGATCCGGCTCGGCCCACGCACCGTTACGGGGCCAGCCACATCGCGCGGATTCTTGCCGGCTCTTACTGGCGCACCACGACGAAGCGGCCCACGCTGTAGCCCAATATGGCGCCGAAAACCGCATCGGACGCGAAGTGCTTACTGTCCATGATCCGGGAACTGAAATCCACGAAGGCCAGGCCGTACGCCAGGTCGCGAACCCATTTGTGATGCGGGTAGCGGCGCGAAATGGTGCTGGCTACCGCAAATCCCCAGGCGGTGTGGCCGGAGGGAAAGCTGCCGTCGGCGTTGAGCGGACTGCTGGCAGTCTTGAACCAGGTTTTCGAATAATTCCCGTTCAAAGGAATGTCGAGCGGCCGCTCGCGATCGGCAATATTACGCATCACTTCGGCGGTGATGTCGACATCTACCCACGATTCGAGAGCCAGTAACCCGGTGGCGGCGAGGTAATGATGCCGGCTAATCAAGCCCGCGCCGGCAATCCCCGCCGGGATCAGGAGCGTGCCTGCCGTCGTCCGGTGCTCACTGAAGGTATCGTTAAAGGGCGCAAAAGTATCGGCATGGCGGCGGAAATAGCGTCCTTCGACCGGATCGACGCCCCATACCAAAGCCGCCGTGGCCGCCGAGATCACCACCACCGGCACGATGTGATGGCCGGTGACAACCTGGGCCGGAAACGTCCAGATTTTCTTCTGGTCGCTGAAGAAATTGCGCGCGAAGCTGGGGATGGTGAAGCGTACATCGCGCGCCGGCGGCGGTGTGGGATTGGCGGCATTGGGCTGTTGGGCCGTGGACGGAGTTTCCGGCGCCGGCTGTTGCTGTGAATCCGAAGGATCCTGGGCTACGGACGAGCTGACTGGAACCTGGGCTGGCGGCACGGCTTGCTGGCCAAATGCGCGCAAAGTAACGAGCAGGGCCAGAAACAAACCGATCTTACCCATTACGCGATCTCCTCTTGGTTGATTACAACTCTGACATCCAGGCAATAATGGCAAGTGGTCAACCAATGTTCACAGGCTCACGCAAGAGGAATCTATAAGGCCTGAGGCACCATGTTGGCGGCAGCTGCGCGCAAAATTGCAGCCAGCGATGGAAAATATCTTTTCTCAGTTCAAGGGTTTGCCAGTCGCTATCGTGTAGACCGGCCGCCCGTGAGCCATTCTTTCCATAGGAGCCGTACCGGCCTGATTGGGTTCGTTCCTCACCCGCTCCACCGGCGAAGTCATATACTCCGGCCGAACGCCGGAAGGTTCTTGAAATGGTTGGCGGCAGCTACGCGCAAAATTGCAGCCAGCGACGGAAAATATCTTTTCTCGGTTCAAGGGTTTGCCCGTGGCTATCGGGTAGACCGGCCGCCCCGTGTGCCATTCTTTCCATATGAGCCGCACCGGCCTGATTGGGTTCGTTCCTCACCCGCTCCACCGGCGAAGTCATGCACCCCGGCCGAACGCCGGAAGGTTTCATCGTCACCCTTCTAAAGTTGCTGAAATGGAAAGGCTTATCTCGAAAATTGGGTTCGTTTGGTAAATCTTCTTGGGGCCTCTGAAGCCATGCGATAATCTTATTAGCCACCCCTGGAAACCAACCGCAAGGAGTAACATGCAGTCTCGCCGTAATTTCATCGGCAATATGGCTACCGGACTCGCCGGCACTCTCGCCGCGCCGAACGTCCTTGGCGCCCAGAATCGGGTTCGTTTCGGAATTATCGGCGCTGGTGCCCGTGGCGCCGAACTCCTGCGCGACTCCCTAGCCTGCGCCAACACCGAATGCGTCGGCGTGGCGGACATCTATTCTCGCCGCCTCGAAGAAGTCCGTGCCATCGCTCCCGCGGCGCACCTCCATGCCGAATACCGGCGCTTGCTCGAGGACCCGGCCGTGGACGCCGTTTTTATCGCCACCCCGCAGCACCTCCACGCTGAACACTTCATCGCCGCGCTCGATGCTGGAAAGCACGTTTATCTCGAAAAGACCATGGCTTTCACGGTGGACGATGCCAAACAAATGCGCGCTGCTTTCGAGCGTGCCGGCAACCGCCGGGCCGTCCAGATCGGCCATCAATTCAACTCCAGCGGCCATGCCGCCGATGCCGCGCGCTTCCTCCAGCCCGATCTCATGGGCAAAATCACTTTTATTCAGGCACGCATGTATCGCAACACCCCGGCCGGTAAGCCTCAGTGGGCCCGCCCCGTCTACCCCGACATGACGCCTGAAAGCATCCAGTGGCAGTCTTTTCTGGGCAGCGCTCCGGAAATCGGCTTCGATGCCCATCGCTTCGTGAACTGGCGCTATTTTTGGGACTATTCCGGCGGTAGCGTCTTCGAAAACATGAGCCACCAGCTCGCCTTCTGGTACCGGGCAATGGGGCTGCGCATTCCCCGCGCCGTAACCATGACCGGCGGCATCTACATCTGGAAGGATGGCCGCGAAGTCCCCGACACCATGAACGTCTCCATGGAGCACGACGAAGAGCTTCTGTTCACCTGGGATTGCGGTTTTGGCAACGAGCGCCTTGGCATCACGGAAGACGTGCTCGGCACCGCCGGAACTATTTCGCGCACGCCCCAGACCATCCGCTACACGCCCGAAAAAAAGAACCGTCCCGGCGGGAACGAAATGAACGGCGTCACGCGCACCGATCCGAAGGCGCACGTCGCCAACTTTCTCGACGCCATCCGCTCCAACCGCGAGCTCAATTGCCCATTCGATCTCGGCTACCGGGTCTCCATCGCTTGCCGCATGGCCGTCGAAAGCTACCGCCGCCAGCGCACCGTCCGCTGGGATCCCGCGCGCGAAGAAATCGTCTGACCTATGCAAACGCCGTCAACGAACCCCTCACCGACTCTGCTGAGCCGCGGCCGCACTCGTGTTTTGGCGAGCGCGGAAGCGGTACCTTTGCCCTAGGAACCCGTGGACTTCGAATACACAGCAGAACAAATCGCGCTGCGCAAGGCGGTTCGCGAATTCGCCGAAGGTGAAATTGCGCCCCACGTCATGGAGTGGGACGAGGCGCAGACTTTCCCCCTCGAAACCATCCGCAAACTCGGCCAACTCGGATACATGGGCGCCATCTTCCCCGAGGAACTCGGCGGCGCGGGCCTCGGCTACATCGAGTACTCCATCATTATCGAAGAGCTTTCTCGCGTCGATGGCTCGGTCGGCATCATCGTCGCCGCCCACACCTCGCTCTGTTCCAACCATATCTTCAAGTCCGGCACGCAGGAACAGCGCGAGCGCTATCTTCCGAAGTTGGCATCCGGCGAATGGATCGGCTGTTGGTCGCTCACCGAACCCGAGGCCGGATCCGATGCCGCCGGCACCCGGACCACCGCCGCGCTCGATGGCGAATGCTGGGTGCTCAATGGATCAAAAACTTTTACTACCAACGCCCACTATGCCGATGCCTGCGTCGCGATGGCCGTTACCGATCGCGCCGCCGCTCAGCATGGTATCTCCGCTTTCATCATCGAGCGCGGCACACCCGGCTTTCGGCCGGGCAAGAAGGAAAACAAGCTCGGACTCCGCGCCAGCGCTACCGGTGAAGTGATCTTCGAGAACTGCCGCCTTGGCGAAAGCCAGCTCCTCGGCCGCAAGAACGACGGCTTTGTCGACAGCCTCAAGATTCTCGATGGCGGCCGCATTTCCATCGCCGCGCTCTCCATCGGCATGGCGCAAGGCGCCTACGACGCCTCCCTGGCCTATTCCAAAATGCGCAAACAATTCGGCCGCCCCATCTCCGAATTTCAAGCCATCCAGCACAAGCTCGTCGATATGGCCATCGATATCGACGCCGCCCGCCTGCTCAATTACCGCGCCGCGTGGATGCTCGACCACGGCCGGCGCGTCACCCGCGAATCGTCCATGGCGAAGCTCTTTGCCTCCGAAGCTGCCGTGCGCATCGCCGGGGAGGCCGTCCAGATCCATGGCGGTTATGGCTTCATCAAGGATTACCCGGTCGAAAAGTTCTACCGCGACGTGAAGCTCTGCACCATCGGCGAAGGCACAAGCGAGATCCAGCGCCTGGTCATCGCGCGCCAGCTTCTGAAAACCAAATGAACTTCGACGAACGAACACTGGCCCGGATGGCCACGGGCGTCGAGAATCGCGATCCCCGGGCGCTCGCCACGTTGCGCACTCTCGCGCCCGGGCATGCCCTCATTGTCGGCATCACGGGACCTCCCGGCGCCGGTAAGAGCACGCTGGTCGACGCGATCGCTTCGGCCATTCGCCGCGAAGGCAAAACCGTGGCCATCCTCGCCGTCGATCCTTCGAGCGGCATCAGCGGGGGCGCTATCCTTGGCGATCGCATCCGCATGCAGCGGCATTATGCCGATCCCGGCATCTTCATCCGCTCCATGGCCACCCGCGGCAGCCTCGGCGGACTCGCCGGCGCCACGGCCGACCTGGCGAAACTGATGGACGCTGCCGGGAAGGATTACGTCCTGATCGAGACGGTGGGAGTCGGACAGGCCGAAATCGCCATCGCCGGCCTCGCACAGGTGACGGTGGTCGTTCTCGTCCCCGGTATGGGCGACGACGTCCAGACCATCAAAGCCGGCATTCTCGAAATTGCCGATATCTTCGCCATCAACAAAGCCGATCAGCCTGGCGCCGGCCGCGTCGAGATCGAACTGCATGCCAACGACTTGACGTGCCCCGTCGTGAAGACCGTCGCCACTACGGGTGAAGGCGTGGACCAACTGCTGGAGGCTATCCGGACCGCTGGTCCGCGGTCGCCTGTATCTGCCGCGCATCCTGTTGCACTCCGAGTCACCAATCTGGACGAAGCGATCGCGATTCTGCGATCGGCGGGAGCTCAAATCCAACCAAACGGCGATGGCCGCATCGTCATCCAGCCCCCGCCCGGCGTATCATTAGAACTCATACAGGAGAAGGGAACTTCCGAAGGCTGACAGCTCACCATGAAAGCAGAAATCGGCATCATCGGCGGTAGCGGGCTCTACTCCATGCCCGGATTTGAAGCGTCCGAAGAGATCGTCATCAAGACTCCCTTCGGCGATCCCTCGGACAATTACGTCCTGGGCACGCTCGCGGGAAAGCGCGTCGCGTTCCTCACGCGCCACGGACGGGGCCACCGTATCTCGCCCTCGGAGCTCAACTTTCGCGCCAACATTTACGGCATGAAATCGGTCGGCGTCGAGCGCATCATCTCCCTCAGCGCCGTCGGATCGTTGAAGGAAGAGCATCATCCGCTGGATTTCGTCATCCCCGACCAGTTCTTCGACCGCACCCGCGGCCGTATCTCCACTTTTTTCGGCGAAGGGCTTGTGGCGCACATCAGCTTCGCCGATCCGATCTGCCCGCAGCTCGCCGAGGTGGTCGCCGCCGCGTGCCGGCACGCCGGCGTCAATACCAAAAAGGGCGGCACGTATCTCTGCATGGAAGGGCCGGCGTTTTCCACCAAGGCCGAGTCCAATATCTACCGGAGCTGGGGCATGGACGTCATCGGCATGACCAACCTCCAGGAAGCCAAGCTCGCGCGCGAAGCCGAGATCTGCTACGTCACCGTCGCCATGGTCACCGATTACGATTGCTGGCATCCGCATCACGATGCCGTGACGGTCAACGACATCATCGGCAACCTGGTGAAGAACGCCGAAAACGCCTGCGCCGTAGTGGCCGCGGCCGTCGCCGCCATGCCCGCTGGGCGCACCTGCACATGCGGGTCGGCCCTCGCGCACGCCATCCTGACCGATAAAACCGCCGTTCCGCCCGCCACCCGCCAGAAGCTAGGACTCCTCGTTGACAAGTACTTCGTGTAGCGACATCGCGCGCGAACTGCTCGCCCGCGCCATCGACGGCAACCCGCCCGCCGGGTTGCCGCGCGAGCTTCTGGAAGATTCCTGTGGGCAGGCGCTCTTCGGCATCCTCGCCGAAGGGCTCGCCGACCGCTTCGAGCCTGCGCTCTGCGATATCTATGCCGATCTCTTCGCGCGTGCCATCCCCGGCGCCGACCCCGCGCGCTACCGCCGCATCCGCACTCCGCGCCCCGTCGGGTTCGAGCCGCGCACCGTCGTCGTGCTTTCCCGCGTGACGCTCGGCGCCGATGTCGCCGTCACGAGCGTGCTCCTCGACGCCGCCAAGAGGCGCTTCCCACGCGCTCAAATTGTCTTCGCCGGACCATCCAAGAATTACGAGCTCTTCGCTGCTGATCCACGCATCGCGCACGCTCCGGTTTCCTATCGCCGCGGCACTCTGGCCGACCGTCTCGCCGTCCGCCACGATCTCGAATCGCTGGCCGCCCCGCCGGACGCGCTCGTCATCGATTCCGATTCGCGCCTGACGCAGCTCGGCCTGCTGCCCATCTGCTCCGAAGATCGCTATCACCTCTTCGAAAGCCGTGCCTATGGCGGCGCGAGCCATGCCTCGCTGCCGCCGCTGGCCGCCGCGTGGGCCGAAGAAACGTTCGGTATTGCGGGGGCGAAGCCGTACCTCGCGCTCGCCGGCGAACCGGCGCACCGCGGAGTGATTGCCGTCAGTCTGGGCGTCGGCGAGAATCCCGGCAAGCGCATTGCCGATCCGTTCGAAGAGAATCTCCTCGCGCTGCTCGCTGAATCGGGCGCCGAAATCTGCATCGACAAGGGAGCCGGCGGCGAAGAAGCAGACCGCGTCCAACGCGCCGTCTCCCGTTCCGGCATCCGCGCCACATTCTGGGAAGGCAGCTTTGCCGGATTTGCCGCCATCATCGCTGCCGCCCGCCTTTATGCCGGCTACGACTCCGCCGGCCAGCACGTCGCCGCCGCCGCCGGAGTGCCCCTCATCAGCATCTTCGCCGGATTCCCCACACTCCGCATGTTCCACCGCTGGCGCCCCCAAGGTAACGTCATCCGCGTGGACAACCCCAACCCCGTGGAAGTTCTTGCTCATGTGCGCGCGGTGGTCTCGGGAAGCCCGAGGCCTACGGAAGACGTCTGCCGCCCCTCACGAATCGAATCGGCATAGCACCGGCATAAGCGTTCGCGTACAATGACCCCCAGGCGATGGGAACGCCCCGAATGCTAGTCAGCCGGTCGTATTATCTGCCAACCCTCTTGAGTATTCTGCTGATCGCTGCGGAGGCACAGGAGCGCAAGCCGGCGCAGGAAGTTCAAGTGAGCGCCCAGCCCTACGCGCCCGCGCCCCTCGCCATGCGCGTCGAGACTGAGTTGGTCGAAGTGGGAGTGGTGGTACGCGGCCACGACGGGAAGGCCATTTCGGGGCTGAAGCAGGAGAACTTTGTGGTTAGCGATCAAGGTTCGCGGCGGGAACTGAGCTATTTCGCGGTCGAGACGCCGGGAGCCGTTCGTCGAGGTCCGCCCACGGAGATTGCATCTGGAGGCATGGCGAAGACTGCGGCTGGTTCCCCGGCACAGCCGCCTGAGCAGAGCAGCGTTGCCGCCCGGCCTCGCTTTATTGCGCTTTATTTTGAAGACTTCGGCACGAACGGCGGGGATTTGAAGCGCGCCCAGTTGGCGGGACGGCGATTTGTCACCGAGGGGCTGGATAACAACGACCGGGTCGCGGTGTTTTCCAGCTCGGGGGACTTCCTCGACTACACGAACGAGAAACCGAAGCTGATCGCGGCGATCGGCAAGCTGAGGCCGCATCCGAAGTTTTCCGAGTCTGGACTTGGCGGGTGTCCTCGCATCACCCCGTACCAGGCTTACTTGATCACCGTGATGTCCGATCCGGGTGCGATGGACGCGGCGGCCAAGGAGGCGGGAACGTGCGCTTCTTCCGGCGACGATTCTGCGTATGGCGGGGCACAGGCGAAGATTGCGTCCCATGCAATTCTGGAACAGGCGGAGATTACCTGGGGCCAGGTCCGCACTGCATCGCAAGCCACTCTCGATGCCATCGGGCGCGCGATGGCATCCCTTCAAGCGATGCCCGGACAGCGTTTATTCCTGCTGGTCTCTTCGGGCTTCAATTCCGCCACGCTCGAAACGGAGCGAGACCAGCTGATTAGTCAGGCTCTGCGCTCCGGGATCGTGATCAGTTCGGTGGATGCCAAGGGGTTGTACGCGGCGGTTCCTTCCCGCGGCCCCAATGAAGAGATCAACACCGATAGGCCGCTTCCGGTGGAGACTTTTCGTTTTGAGACCGGCTCAATCGGTGGCGAGGGGTTCGCCGATAACCAGGTGATGTCCGATTTGGCGCAGGCGACCGGGGGATTGTTCTTCCATAACAATAATGACCTGCCTTATGGGTTCAGCCAATTAGGTTCAATCCCGGAGGTGAGTTACCTGCTCGGGTTTACGCCCACCGAAGCGGGAAATGGGAAATACCACAAACTGAAAGTGACCCTGAAGGGGTTGAATTCGTACGTCGTTCAAGCCCGGCCGGGCTATTTTGCAAACCCGCCAGGCGCCTCCGGGAAAGCCGTCAACCGTGAAGCCGAGTTGGATCGCGAAGTCAGCGGCACGTCGCTGCGCGCCGACCTACCGGCCACGGTCGCGTTCCGCTTGGGTGGCGCGCCATCCGCGGGTATCAAGACGGTGATGGCTCAGATCCATATCACTATTGACAAGTTGCAGTTCCCGGTCCGCGATGGACGGCGGGTGCAACGCCTGAAGGTAGTGGCGGCACTGCTCGACGGGAAGGGAAATATCGTTGCGGCGAAAGTGGGGACAATGGATTTCGCCATGGCCGGCGCAACCTACGCTCGTCTGTCGGCCAACGGCATCAATGCCGGGCTGAATTTGGATGTGCCGTCGGGCACATACCGGCTGCGAACCGTGGTCCAGGAAACAGTGGAAGGGAAGATGGCGAGTTCAACCTTGAATATCGAAGTCAAGTGATGCGAGCGCGGCGACCCGCGCAATCCTTGTAGAACTACACGAGCCTGAATGGTTTCAATGTTCCTGGCCAGGCCTGCGCAAACGGCTCTCCGGGCGAGATAACACACGCAAGCCCGAGTAGTCTACTCGGCAATCTCTTCCGCCGATTGTAAGGTCCGCTGGTCTTCGCCGGCGAACCAGACATACAGCACCGGAAGCAGGTAAACACTCATCACCAGTACCGCCATCAGACCGCCCACGATCACGATGGCGAAGGGCCGCTGCGAGTCCGATCCGATGCCGTGCGAGGTGGCCGCCGGAACCAGCCCCAGCGAAGCCACCAGCATGGTCATCAAAATGGGGCGGAATCGCCGTACCGCGCCTTCGCGCGCTGCTTCCAAAATGGGAAGTCCGCGCGAGCGCAGTTGATTCATGTACTCCACCATGATGACGCCGGTCTGCACCGAGACCCCAAACAATGCCAGGAATCCCACGCCGGACGACACGCTGAAATTGGTGTGGGTCCAAAGCAGGGCCAACAACCCTCCCACAGGCGCCATTGCCACGTTCATCAGCACCAGTCCGGCCCATTTCCCGGACGCGAACATCGTATAGAGGATGAAGAAAATCAGCAGGAGCGTCAGCGGGATGATCATCGCCAGGCGCCGCTGCGCGCGCTGCTGGCTGGCGTATTCGCCCGCCCAATCGATGGTGTACCCGGTGGGCAGTTTCACCTGCGCATTCACCTTCCGCATGGCTTCTTCCACGGTGCTGCCCAGGTCGCGCCCGCGCACGCCGTACTTGATGGCGACGTAGCGCCGGCTGCCCTCGCGATAGATCTCCGCCGCGCCATCTTCCATTCTGACGTCCGTAAGTTGCGCCAGCGAAACGCGCTCTCCGCCGGGCGCCAGCAGGCGGATGTTTTCGATCGCCTCCCTGGTGTCCCGAAATTGCGGAAGGTAGCGGAGCACCAGGTCGTAGCGCTGCTCGCCTTGTAGAACCTGCGTGAGCGCGTTGCCTCCGACGGCCGTCTGGATGGCGTCCTGCACATCGGTGGCATTGATGCCGTAGCGCGCGGCCTTTTCGCGATTCAAAACCACGTTCAGATTCGGCTGCCCGATCACGCGGAAGAGGCCCAAATCCTGCACTCCGCGCACTGTGCGCATCACGTCGATAATCTGCTCCGCGGTGCTTTCCAGCTTCCGCAGATCGATGCCGTAAAGTTTGACCGCGAGTTCGCCTTTCACGCCGCTGACGGCTTCCTCCATGTTGTCGGCAATCGGCTGGGAAAAGTTCCAGACTACGCCGGGAATCTTCTCCAGTTCTTTATCCATGGCCGCGATCAGCGCATCCTTATTCTGATGAAACGCCGGCCGCCATTGCTCCTTGGGCTTCAGGTCGACGAAATACTCGGTATTGAAAAATCCCGTGGTGTCGGTGCCATCGTCAGGCCTTCCCACCTGGCTGGTGCACTGCGGCACCTCCGGAAATGAGCACAGCAGAATGCGCGCCCGGTTTGCCAAAGCGACGCCTTCGGTTTGGCCGGTGGAAGGCGCGAGGGTGCCGCGCACCCAAATGGCGCCTTCATCGAGGTGAGGCAGGAATTCCGATCCGATCCCGCGCGCCAGCATGATCGTCGCGGCCAGCGTGGCGACTGCCGCGCCGACCGTAACCCATCGCATCCGGATGGCCACGCGAAGCGTGCGGTCGTACATGCGCGTCAACCAGACCACTCCCGGATTGCGCCATTCGCGGGTGCCTTTGGGAAACACCACCGACGCCAGCACCGGTCCGATCAGCATCGAAAAGATCAGCGCCCCGAGCAGCGCGAACGCGACGGTCCATGCCATCGGTTTGAACAGGCGGCCTTCAACCGCCTGCAAAGTGAAAATCGGCAAATACGCCGTGATGATGATGGCGATGGAGTAGAAAACCGGGCGCTGCACCTCATGGGCCGCCTTCTGAATCTTCACAGCCACCGTGTCCTCCGAATTCTCCGTGGCATGGGACAGGAGGCGCACGATGTTCTCGATCATCACCACCGCGCCTTCCACGATCATGCCGAAATCCAGGGCACCGAGCGACAGAAGGTTCGCCGGGATGCCGGAGAGCTGAAGGCAGATGGAGGCAAACAGCAGGGCGAAGGGAATAGTCAGGGTAACGATGAGGGCGCCGCGGACGTTGCCGAGGAAGACAAGCAGAATCACGGAAACCAGAATGATGCCTTCCGTCAGGTTGTGCAGCACCGTGTGGGTGGTCAGATGCACCAGGTCGCTGCGGTCGAGGAACGGGACCACCTGCACACCGGGCGGGAGGATACCATGGTTCAACTCTTCCACTTTTTGGTGAACCAAAGTCAGGGTGCTGTCGGACTCCGCGCCCTTGCGGAGGAGCACAATCCCCGAAACCACATCGTCGTTATCGATGATGTTGCCGTTTGCCAGGTGTCTCGCCCGCCCAAACTGGCCCAGGCGGACCTTGGCTCCCTGTTCCACCGTCGCAAGGTCGCGAATGCGGATGGCGGTGCCGTTTTTGGTGGTGATGACGGTGCTGGCAATGTCGTGGACATCGGTCACCAGGCCGACCTCGCGAACGTTGACCTGCTGCGCTCCGGCCTGAATGAAATTGCCCCCGCCGTTCACGTTGTTGCTGGTGAGTTGCTGCTCCACCTGGCCGATGCCGATTCCATAGGAGATCAGCTGGTCCGGGTCGAGGCGGACCTGATATTCGCGCGTGGGACCTCCGAAGCTGGCCACGTCCACCACGTTCGGCACGGACTTGAACGCTTTCTCGATGGTCCAGTCTTCGATTGACTTGAGATCCATGACGTCGAACTGCGGATTGGTGCTGTGCAGAGTGAAGAAGAAAATCTGGCCGACCGGACTCCAGTCGGTGCCGATTTGCGGTTGCAATCCCGGCGGCAGCACTACCTGCGTCAATCGCTCGACGACTTTCACGCGGTTCCAGTCGTTGGTGGATTGATCGTCGAAGATCATGGTCACGCTGGAGAGGCCGGCAAGCGAAACGGACCGGAGATTCTGCAGGTGCGGGATTCCGTTCATGACGATCTCGATGGGGATCGACACCTGCTGCTCCACTTCTTCCGCTGCCCGCCCGGGCCATTGCGTGATCACGGTGACATAGTTATTCGCCACATCGGGATAGGCTTCGACCGGAAGATTATGAAAGGAAATTCCGCCCCAAACGGACAGCAGAATCGCGGCCGTGAGGACGATGAAGCGGTTCGCGAGCGCGAAGTCGACCAGCGCCCGAATCATCGGCGGCCGCCGGAGAACCGCGGGCCGTCACACCAATACTCGTGCCTGAGAGGCATATGGTTCCACCCAAAGGTTTTGTCAAAAGACGCAATCCCCGGTTCCCCGCTCTCAGACTTGCTGGTGTTTGCATATTATGTCGCGACATGGCCTGGTGTCAAATTCGATGCCAGGCACAAGGATAGAGCGAATTTCGACGTGGATTCCCCGGCAGGTAGAGCACGCACACGGCATCGCTTTCCCGGCAAGGGCGATTGGTCTGATCGCTGCCGCCGAGTACGGTTCCGTCGGCCGCGCGGAATCGATATTGGACGGACCATCCGGTCTTGACTTCGATGCATCGCGTGATCACTCCCGGCGCCGGTACACCGCGCGAGGCAATTTCTCCGCGGCTCCGGATCATAAAAAAAAGGTAGAAACTAATCGCCGCGCACAATCCCGGCACCCCGAGCGCCAACCAGAGTGGGACCGGGTCTTCCTCCCATCCCACCGGGAGATTCACCGACGGACGGGCGGGAAGATAGCGCACGGGAAGATCGCCGCCGATGCGAAGATGGTCCCAGGCGCGGACCGGCACGGCGCAATCGCTCTCCACGCGCGCGTTGCCGGCGGAAAAAACATACGTCACCACGTCCGTCGAATTTCTCCCGCTGGTGTGCCAGAGCCGGACGATCCGCGCCGTCGCGCCGCGACCATCCAGCCGCAATTTCTCGTTGGTCTCGTTCGTCTGCCGCCGCGCCATATGAAATGCAAAGCCGGTGAAGATCGCGAGCGGCAACAGCGCCAGCGCGAGAACATTGGCGAACCGGCCAAAGCCCGTCAGGCGCGTCTTTCGCGGGGGCGGACCGGCGAGTTCCCGGGGCGGCGCCCAATTCTCGGGAAACAGAGGGGCGGCGTGATCCATTCCCGAAGGCTAACAGATCCGGCTCTCTTGGCTCTGTGAGCCGTTGTAAACTGAGCACGATGGGAGCTATCGAACAGGCTCGCGAGTGGCTCGCGCAGGCCGCGTCTCTGGCCGTTTTGACGGGAGCGGGGATTTCAGCCGAGAGCGGTGTTCCGACTTTTCGCGGCGCGGGGGGACTCTGGAAAGACTACAAGCCCGAGGAGCTCGCGAACCCCGAAGCGTTCGCCAAAAACCCCAAGCTCGTTTGGGAGTGGTACAACTGGCGGCGGGAAGCGATTTCGAAGGCGCTGCCCAATGCCGGGCATCGCACGCTGGTGGAATTCGAAAAGCGCATCGCGCGCTTCACGCTCATCACGCAGAATGTCGACGGCCTTCATGACCGCGCCGGCAGCGGCAAAATTCTCAAGCTCCACGGCGATATCTGGCGCATGCGATGCACCGTCTGCGGCGCGAACTGGCCGGACCGGCGCGTGCCGCTGCCGAAACTTCCGCCTCACTGCCAGTGCGGCGGTCTGACCCGCCCCAACGTGGTCTGGTTCGGCGAGCCGCTGCCCGAGGGGATGATGAAGGAGGCGGAACACGCCGCCACTTCGGCGAGCGTGTTCCTGGTGGTGGGCACGTCGGCGATGGTGGTGCCTGCCGCGAACCTGGTTCCTTACGCCAAGAAAGCCGGCGCCAGAATCATCGAGGTGAATACCGAAGAAACGGCTGCCACGGGAATGGTAGATTGTGTTCTGCGCGGACCCTCGGGCGAGGTTCTGCCGCAGTTGCTGTAGCCGGTTTTGTGGGCGCCCAACTCTGCCCGCCCACGGGTAAGGATTCCCGCCCGACATCTAACGAGCTTCCAGCGCGAGTTCCACAACTTCTTCCATGGTTTTCACGTAGTGGATCTTCATATCGCCGATCTGCTCGCTTTTCAGGTCTTCGCGTACGTTGACCTCATTTTCGAAGGGCAGAATCACTTCCTTCACGCCGCTGCGCTTGGCGGCCAGCACCTTCTCCTTGATGCCGCCCACCGGCAGCACCTGGCCGATGAGAGTGATCTCGCCTGTCATCGCCAGGTTCGGGCGCACGCGGCGGTCTGTGAGCATGGAGAGCAGCGCCGATCCCATGGTGATGCCCGCCGACGGGCCGTCTTTCGGGATCGCTCCCGCCGGCACATGAATATGGATGTCGCTGCTCTTGAATAATTCGGGGTCGATGCCGAATTTGGAGGCGTTTCCGCGCACCCAGGTGAGTGCCGCCTGCACCGACTCCTGCATGACGGGGCCGAGTTGGCCGGTCATGATCAGGCCCTTGTTGCCGCCCGGCATGCGGCCGGCCTCGACGAACAGAACGTCGCCGCCAACCGGCGTCCACGCCAGCCCCACGACGACGCCCGGACGGCTGGTGCGCTCCGCCACTTCCACGTCGGTGCGGAAGCGCGGCGCGCCGAGATCTTTTTCCACGAGTTCGGGCGTCACCACCATCTTTTCGCGCGTACCCTCGGCAATGCGCCGCGCCTGCTTGCGGCAAATGGTGCCGATCTCGCGCTCCAGGTTGCGAACTCCTGCTTCGCGGGTGTAGCGGCGGATCAGAAAGCGCACGGCCTCGTCTTCGAAATGGAGATCGCTCTCCTCGTCGAGCCCGTTTTCCCTGGTCTGCCGCGGAATCAGGTAGCGGAACGCGATGATCACCTTCTCGTGCTCGGTGTAGCCTTCGAGCGGGATGATTTCCATGCGGTCGCGCAGCGCATCGGGGACGGGGTCGAGAACGTTTGCCGTGGTGATGAAGAGGACCTTCGAAAGATCGAACGGCACGTCGAGATAGTTGTCGCGGAAGGTGGAATTCTGCTCGGGATCGAGCACTTCGAGCAGCGCCGATGCCGGATCGCCGCGGAAGTCGCGGCCCAGCTTGTCGACTTCATCCAGCATGAAGACCGGATCGTTGGCTCCGGCGCGTTTGATGGCCTGAATGATCTGACCCGGCAGCGCGCCGATGTAGGTGCGCCGATGGCCGCGGATTTCGGCTTCGTCATGCATGCCGCCCATGGAGACACGCGCGAATTTGCGCCCGAGCGCGCGGGCGATCGACTTGCCGAGCGAGGTTTTGCCTACTCCCGGCGGGCCGACGAAACAGAGGATGGGGCCTTTCAAGACCGGACGCAGTTGCAGAACAGCCAGGTAGTCGAGGATACGCTCCTTGACTTTCTCGAGATCGTAGTGATCGGCGTCGAGGATTTCCGCCGCTCGCTTTACATCCACCTGCGACCCGGATGAAACGCTCCACGGCAGCGCGGCCATCCACTCGAGATAGGTGCGCGCCACGCCATATTCCGGCGATGCGGGAGAAATGCGCGTCAGGCGGTTCAATTCGCGCAAGGCCTCGGTTTTCACTTCGTCCGGCAGCCCGGCCGCTTCGAGTTTCTGGCGCAGGTCTTCGACGTCGCGGCTGGTGTCGTCGGCCTCGCCCAGTTCTTTCTGGATGGCTTTCAACTGCTCGCGCAGATAGAACTCGCGCTGGTTTTGCGACAGCTGGCCCTGCACGGCGGACTGAATGCGCCCGCGCAATTCCACGAGCTCGAGTTCGCGCGTGAGCTGGCGGTTGATTTCGTTGAGGCGTATGCGCCCGTCGGGCTGTTCGAGCAGTTTCTGCCGCTCGGTGGGGCTCAAGGATGGCAGGTTGCCGGCAACGAAATCGGCCAGCACGCCGGCCGCGGCGATGCCTTCGGCGGTGGACGAAAGATCGTCGGAGAGATTCGGCGAAGCGCTGACGATTTGCTGGAACAGGCTCACTACGTTTTGCCGCAGCGCGGTGATTTCGGGCGTGATTTCAGGCTCGAGGTCGGTAATGCGCTCGACGCGGGCCTTGAGGAACGGGTCGGTCGCGGTGAAATCGCGCGTACGCAGACGGCCCAAGCCTTCGCAGAAGAGCAGCAGGTTGTCTTTGGGCACGCGGATAGCCTTGTGCATTACGCACACCGTACCTACCTGGTAGAGATCTTCCGGCCGCGGCGTGTCCACGCGCGGATCAAGCTGGGAGACGACGGCGAGCAGGCGGTTCTCTCCGAGCGAATTCACTAGCGCAACGGAACTGGGCCGGCCTACCGTGATGGGGAGCATGGCGCCGGGAAAAATTACGGTATCCCGCACCGTGAGGATGGGCAGTTCTTCCAGAATTTCTTCAGGCGAGGCTTCAGACAGGGCTTCTTCGATGATGGGAGCAGGAGTCTCTTCGACGGCCATAACGCAATTTTAGTGTACCCCTGAAAGGCGCGGATTTCGCGGCGGCGGCGGCCTATCTGGTAAGCTCACAACGTATGAGATGTGCCCTAATGCTCGTTGCCGCGGCCGCTTACGCACAGACGGCCGTGCCGGTGGACCCCGCGCTGGCCGAGATTGCCGCCACACACCGTTTCTTGCAGGCGGCGGTCTCGCCGGACGGCGCGCATGTGGCGTATGTGGAAGCGCTGGGCGCGCCGAACCAATCGGCGATCTACCTGGCGCCGCGCACGCGCGTGACGGCGGGCGACGGCAAGAGCGCGAGTGACGAATCGGCCATCGCCTGGTCGCCGGATTCGAAGCATCTCGCGTTCCTCTCGGACCACGAGAAGAAGGAACAGTTGCAATTGTACGTGGCGCCGGCGGACGGCGGCCCGGCGCGCCGTTTGACGCACCTCGAGGGGTTGCTGGCCGAACCGAAATGGTCGCCGGACGGGAAGCGCATCGCCATCCTGTTCACAGAGAATTTGCCGCACGCGGCGGGACCGCTCGATCCGGTGCCGCCGGATTCCGGCGTGTTGGGATCGCAAATTTACGAACAGCGGCTGGCGCTGGTGGATGTGGCCACTGGCGCGGTAAAACAGATCTCGCCCAAGGACGTATACATTTACGAATACGATTGGTCGCCCGACAGCCGCACGTTCGCGGCCACCGCCGCGCCGGGCGCGGGCGACGACAACTGGTGGATCGCGCAGCTCTATACGATGCCGGCCGAAGGCGGCGCCATGAAAAGCATTTACAAACCGCCGGTGGATCAACAGATCGCGGCGCCGCGGTGGTCGCCGGACGGGAAATCGGTGGTCTTCATCGGCGGGTTGATGAGCGATGAAGGGTCGACCGGGGGCGATGTGTTCGAGGTTGCGGCGGCGGGCGGCGCGGCGCGCGATCTCACGCCAGGGATCTCTTCATCGGCGAGTAACATTACGTGGCCGCGGAACAGCCGGAAGCTTTACTTCACGGAGCATTTCGACGGCGGCAGCGCCATTTCGGAATTCGATCCGGCGAGCGGGAAGACCGAACGCCTCTGGCAGGGCGACGAGAGTATCAACCCGCCGTTCGACGATAACGGGATTTCGATGTCGGCGGACGGCAAAGCGAGCGTGGTGATCCGCCATGCGTGGCGGAAGCCGCCGGAGATTTGGGCCGGCCCGGTGGGCGATTGGAAAGCGGTGACGCACGAAAATGCCGGGCGCAAGCCGCTGTGGGGCGAAGCCAAGAGCCTGCACTGGACGAACGACGGATTTCGCGTGCAAGGCTGGCTGCTGTATCCCGAGCATTTCGACGCGGCGAAAAAATATCCGCTGGTGGTAGCGGTGCATGGCGGGCCGGCATCGAGCGTCAAGCCGACGTGGCCCCGGCCGGGGTACAATCCGGCGCTGCTCTCCCAGCAGGGGTATTTCGTGCTGATGCCGAACCCGCGCGGCAGCTACGGACAGGGCGAGAAATTCGCCATGGCGAACGTGAAGGATTTCGGCGGCGGCGACCTGCGCGATATTTTGGCGGGGGTGGATGAAGCGATCCGCGCCGCGCCCATCGATCCCGAACGCGTGGGCATCACCGGCTGGAGCTACGGCGGCTTCATGACGATGTTCGCGGTGACGCAGACCACGCGCTTCCGCGCGGCGGTGACGGGCGCGGGCATCGCCAACTGGAAAAGCTACTACGGGGAGAACTCCATCGACACCTGGATGCTGCCGTACTTCGGCGCATCGGTGTACGACGACCCGGCGGTGTACGCCAAAATGTCGGCCATCGATTTCATCAAGAACGTGAAGACGCCGACTCTGGTGGTGGTGGGCGATCGTGACGGCGAATGTCCCGCGCCGCAGTCGTACGAGTTCTACCACGCGCTGAAGACGATGGGGGTGAAGACGGAAATGGTGGTCTATCCGAACGAAGGCCACTCGTTCCACTCGCCGGCGCACCAGAAGGACGTGCTGATGCGCATGATCGCGTGGTTCAACGAGAATTTGAAGTAGGACGCCGTTTGGCCAGGCGCAAGTCTTCGTGTTCAAAGGCGGAAGCCATACGGCCGATCTCCGCCGAACTGAGGCCCAGCTTCGCGGCGACCTGGCGCCACGTGGCGACCGCTTTTGCGACCTCGCCCGCGATGCGTCTGGCTTCGGCGGAGCGAGCTCGAAATAGCCGGCTACTTCGAGAGCCAGATCGAGGGAAGCGGTGCTGTCCTCCAGATCGATGGCGGTTGTCAGCATCCGCGGCTTTATGTCGGCAGGGACCGGGTTCAGATCGTAAGCGGGCGAGAGGCGACAGCCGGCCGGGCCGGTCCAGTCCAGCTTGGCCTGATCGGTGCTCCGACCCGGCGCCTAATCGAGCCCCGTTCCGTGTTCTCGATTCTCCAGCGTATTTCCAGCCATGCCTGGCGCAATTCGACGCGCCGCGGCGCGTTCACATGGAGCAGGCGGACCGTGGCGCGTCCCTCCGGCGTCAAGCCGGTGATGTGTCCGCCACGAACCGCGAAGTGATCGCCCCAAGCCTCCGGCGAGGACTGAACAGCGCCACGATGGCGCTAGTGTCGGGATCGATGCCGGTCAGATTCGGCCCTCAAACGATGGGGAAACTGCGGAGAGAGTTCCAACACTATTGTTATCAATAGTATGGCGGAGAGAGAGGGATTCGAACCCTCGATGCGTCAATAGGATCTGCAAGTTGCAGATTCCTCGTTGCCGCCGCTGCCATAAATGCCAGGAATGCCGTGCCGCATTGCCCACCATTGCCCACGGCGCTCATTGGGCTTACGCCCTGTCGGGGCCGCTGCGGAATTCCCGAATGCTGGAAGGTTAAGCCGCCTCGTGGAGGGGCTCGTGATGCAGTCGGAGAAGGTCATGCGCCTTGAGGGCGAGGGCGGCGTAGGTCCGACCAGTGTCATCGCTGAATTCCACTTCGAAAACTTCAGGACCAAGGACCTCAACAACGGTCCCCACCTGTCCGCGGGCCAGACCGGCTTCGGGCAGGTCGCGCATCAAAGCGACAACGGAGAGGAGTTCGAGATCAGCCATGCGCCCTCCTTTCTATAGTACATAACAGCTTGTCAACCTTGGAAGGCCGTCATCCACCCGAATGATCCAGGAGCCGCGCAC
>DATJMA010000082.1:0-18769 GCA_035509055.1 Bryobacteraceae bacterium
CATGGACGACGCTTTCTTCAGCACGAATGCCCGCGCGCCGGAGCGGATAGCCGTGACCACCGAATTCTCATCGTCGTACATCGAAAGGATCACTACCTTGACGCCGGGGCAATGGCGCAAGAGCTCGGTGGTCGCTTCGATGCCGTTCATCCCGGGCAAACCAATATCCATCAGCACCAGGTCCGGTTCGGTTTTCTTGCATAGCTGTACCGCGTCGGCGCCGTTTTCAGCTTCTCCCACCACACGGAATTCCGCGCCGCGCTCCAAAATGGTCTTCACTCCGTCACGAACCAGTTTGTGATCATCGACAAGAACAATATCGAACGGCATATCGATTCCTTATGAGGCCTCCACTACCGCGGCCCGAACGGCTGTACCCGTTTTTTTATCGCTCGTAATCGAAAGATCCAGACCCGCCTGCGCGGCGTAATGCTCCATGCTCAACAATCCCAACCCTCTCGACCCGCCCAGGATGTCCGCCGGGTCGAACCCCTTCCCATTGTCGCGAACTTCCATCGAAGCGCCGGCCCTGGTGGGCCTTACCGCGATTTCGATGGACGAACAACTGGAGTGTTGCACGGCGTTCTCCACCGCCTCCTGAGCAATATGGTAGAACGCCGAGGCAATCCGAGGGTCGATCTTCAAGCTCGGGTCCACGTTCACCCGCAAGCTGCCCGGGAAGCGTTCGCGGATGTGCGTAACGAGCCGGTCGAGCGCCGACCGCAAGCCCGCCCGTTCCACCGCCGAGGGATTCAAATGGTAGCTGTACTCCCGCACCTGTTCCATGATGCTTTCCAGCACCTTCTGAATGTCGCCGAGGCGTACGCAAGTCTCGGGGGATATGCTCTCCACGTCCATGCGCGCCAGATCGAGCTGCAGCCCCAGAGCGGTGAGATTCTGGCCCACGATATCGTGCAGAAATTTCGAAAGCGTATTACGCTCAAATTCCTGCGCTTTCAGCGCCCCCAGCACAGTATTGCGGAGTTCCTGCTCAGCCGTGTTCCAGGGAGTGATCTCGCGCGCCATTCCGCCGGCGTAGCGCGCCCCGTCCTTCCCGCGCACCGGAAAGACCGTGATGTACCACGTAGCGCCGCCGATTCGCTCCCGCAGGTACAACGTTTCGCCCGCCAGCGCCCGCGCGAACCGGCTGCACCAGGCGGGAGCTTCCGCTCCCAGCGCATCCAGCGCGCAACTGCCGGTCAGTTCCTCGGACGATTTACCGAATATCGTGCCCGGCGACCCGTAAAAGCGCGCGAACGAGAGGTCCTCGCGCACCATCCAAAGACACGCCGGACTTTGTTCCAGAAGAGTATCGGACAGGGACTCGCTCTCTGGCATGCGTTCCGTCAACTCTTCCGCGCAATCGCTTTGCGAGCCGCCGCCACGACATCGCGCGCCACCAGCCCGTACTTGTCGAGCAACTCGTCCGGCTGGCCCGATTCGGCATAAGTATCCTGAATACCCACGAACTCCATCGCACATGGGTGGGTCTCCGCCACCACCTGCGCTACCCGCACTCCCAGCCCCGTGTCCACGAGGTGTTCCTCGGCCACTACAATTGCCCGCGTTTCTCCGGCCGCGCGCGCGATCGCCTCCCGGTCGAGCGGTTTCGCCGTGTGCATGTCGATGACGCGCGCCGAAATCCCCTCGCCCTCCAACGCGTCCGCCGCCAGCAGCGCCTGCGCCACCAGCAGACCGTTGGCGATAATCGTGACGTCTCTGCCTTCCGCCACTTCGACGGCCTTTCCGATGACGAATTTCTGGTCGCCGTTATAGATGATCGGCGCCTTCGGCCTGCCGGTGCGAATGAAGACCGGCCCAAAATGGGCGGCGGACGCCTTCACCAGCGCCTTGGTCGAAGCTTCGTCGGCCGGTGCGATCACCACGAACCCTGCCAGCGAGCAGGCCAGCCCGATTTCCTCTATGCTCATCTGCGAAGGGCCGTCTTCCCCAATCGAAATGCCGCTGTGGGTGCCCACGACCTTCAAGTTCGCATGTGGATACGCCGCGCAACAGCGCAATTGTTCGAAGCCCTTGTTCATCGCGAACGCGGAGAAGCTGGACACAAACGGAATCTTGCCGCCCAGCGCCAAACCCGCGCCCACGGCGCACATGTTGGCCTCGGCGATGCCAAGGGAGATGAACCGTTCCGGAAATTCCTTCTGAAAGTAGGTAGTCATGGTCGATTTCGAAAGATCGGCATCGCACACCACGACGTCTTTGTTTTCGCGTCCGAGTTCCACAATCGCCCGTCCAAACGCTTCCCGGGTCGCTGCTCCCAATTTGATTTCGAATTTCGTCTTCGCCGGCATCTTATTGCAGCTCCTGCAAGGCTAGTTTAACTTCGTCCGCGCTCGGCGCGGTCCCATGGAACTTCGGATTGTTTTCCATGAACGACACGCCCTTGCCTTTGATGGTGTGAGCCACGAGGCAGGTAGGTTTCCCCTTCGTCGCTTCGGCATCCGTCAGCGCCGCTTGAATTGCGTGAAGATCGTGCCCGTCGATCTCGATGGTGTGCCATCCGAACGCGCGCCACTTATCCGCCAACGGCGCGATATCCATGATGTCCTTCACGAAGCCATCGAGTTGAATCCCGTTGTAATCCACGATCGCCACCAAATTGTCGACTTTGTGAAAAGCAGCGGCCATGGCGGCTTCCCAAATCTGGCCCTCCTGGCTCTCGCCGTCGCCCACCATCACGTAGGTGCGCGATTTGCTTCCGTCCATCCGAGCCGCGAGCGCCATTCCGAGCCCGAGCGAAATTCCTTCTCCCAGAGATCCCGTCGACGCTTCGAGCGCATGAATGAATCGCACGTCGGGATGACCCTGGTACACCGAACCCAATTTTCGCAGCGTATTCAGCTTGTCCGCCGGCGTTTCGTCGTATCCCGCTTCCGCCATCACGGCGTAGAGCACGGGGGCCGCGTGACCTTTGGAGAGAATGAACCGGTCGCGGCCGGCAAGCGATGGGTTCTTGGGATCGATGTGCATCCGGTTGAAATAAAGTTCCACCAGGATCTCGACCGCCGAGAGCGACCCTCCCGGATGGCCGGACTTCGCCGCACCGGTCATTTGCACGATTTCCCGCCTGATTTTTCGGGCGACAGCTTGTAATTCCTCTATGGATTTGGGCATGGGACGATTTCTCATTCTAACATCGTGTTTTGGTGGGGCCGCCTTTCTTTCAGGCTGACGGCGCACTATCGGCGCTTTCAGACATTACCAGAAGGCCCGGCTCGGTCATTTCTGGACCTGAGAGGGACTTTGGCAGGTGCAGGCTTTCTCCAACCGCAGCCAACTCCCATATACCTCTGCTAACTCCGGACGCTAACGAAACGCTATATTGTCCTACACCCGCCCCGACCGTATGCTATCAATGGCGCGCGAAGTGTCCGCCACCAGGTCCGAGTCTCAATATGCAGCTTGATAAACCGATGGAAAGCAATACCGACAGCGACGTTCATGACGCGTGGATTTTGCCTGCCGCTCTCCGGCAATTACAGGAATGCGGGGAGACCGCTTTAGTGGAAGAGCTGATCGCCATTTTTCAAACCGACACCGCCGCCCGCCTCGAAACCCTCGCCCGCGCCGTCGCCGCCTCCGACTATGCCGTCGCGCGGCAGGAAGCCCACACCATCAAAGGTAGCGCTCTACAGGTGGGAGCCGTACGTTTCGCGGACTTTTGCCGCCAGATGGAACTGGAAGCTCGTAAGCCTGATCCAGCCGACCTCGCTCCTCTTCTCAGCGCCGCCGTGCGCAGTTTCGATGAGGTTCGCAGCGTGTTCGCCGCCCGCGGGTCCGGAATGGATGGCTCCCCGCACAATGGCCAATGAGACAATCCTCATTGTCGACGACGCCCCCGTCAGTCTGAAACTGACTGACATCCTCCTGCGCAAGGAGGGTTACAAAGTTCACTCCACGACCGACGCCGAACAGGCCCTGTCCATGCTGTATTCGCTGCATCCGGACATGATGCTCGTCGATATCCAGCTCCCCGGCATGAATGGCCTGGAATTGACCCGTCGCGTCAAGCAGGACGCCCGCACGCGCGACATCGTCATCGTCGCCCTCACCGCCTGCGCCATGAAGGGCGACGACGACCGCGCTTTCCAAGCCGGCTGCGACGGTTATATTACCAAGCCTATCGAGACTTTGACTCTCGCCGCCAAGGTGCGCGAGTATCTGGCGCACCGCTCGGCCGCGCCCGCACTTGAGATGGAACCCGTGGAAAACGATCCGCGGGGCTTTCCCGGTGGCATCACGCTCACCCCCAGCGAACTGGAAAGCATCCGCCGCCGCTTTCTGGAGGAGGGTGCCGGCCATTGCCGGCAGTTGCTCGGAAACCTGGAATACCAGCTTGATGTTGCGTCGACCCGCCGCACGGTTCGCGGCTGGATCGATGCTGCGCAGGCGCTGGATTATCCCGTCCTGGCCATCCTCGCAGGCGAAGTGGAGAAGTTGTTGCGCGAACCCAATCCCGATCGCGTCCTGCTGTGCGAGGCGCTTTCCAACCTCAACGTCGGCTTTGTCGAACCGCCCGAAGCTGCCCTGAGTCCGATTCCTGCCGCCGTCGAAGCTGCCCTCAAAGGCAAGAGCGTAGCTCTGATTGGGGTGGCCGACGAGGACGCGGAACGCCTCATGTCAGCCCTTGAACGCGTCGGCGCCAAGCCACGGCGGTTCGATCCAACCGATCGCCTCTCCGCCGACGTCATCGCCGCCAGCCACCTGATCGTGATCCACGTCCGCACTGCCACACTCGGCACCTCATGCCTTCACCCGCTCACCATCGCGGAATGGAAACAGCCAGTGGTGCTGATGGGCATTCGCGACCACATGCTCGATCTCGATCCGAGCGTGCTGCCGCGCGCCGTCGATCTGCTCATCGATGGCTGGCAGCCCGAGGAAGCTCTGCTCCGTTTCGGGCATGCGCTCTCCCGCGTCTCGCCGGTAAAAGCTCCAGCCGCGGCTGCGCCCGTCGAAGTCCCCAGGCCGGTTCATTACGGAATCCCCATGCCGCGTGAAATCACGCGCGAGACCGAAGTTCTGCTCGCCGATGACGACCTCACCGTCCGCATGGTCACCCGTACTTTGATGCAGAATGCCGGCATCAAGTGCCGCATGGCCTGCGACGGCAACGAAGCCCTGCAAGCCATCCGCGATTGCCGCCCCGCGGCAGCCATCATCGACATCAATATGCCCGGCATGGACGGCTACGAAGTGCTCGCCGCGGTCCGCCATGAAATGCTGCCGGTGCGGGTCATTCTGCTGACCGCCCGCCAGCAGGAATCCGACATCACCCGCGGATTCACTCTCGGCGCCGACGATTACGTCGTCAAACCGTTCAATCCGCCCGAACTCCTCGCTCGCGTCAAGCGCTTCCTTTAGCCAGGAACACTCACCTCTTCATTCGGTCGCACTGGCGTTTTGGCGAGTGGGCAGCCGGGTATTTTGGCGATTGCTACTTTTCGGGATGATATCAGCGCCCCACCGTCATTTCGGACGGTTGGCCAGAATCAGCGGCGAAGGGCCAGGAGATTCCACTGTGCGCGCATTTTCGAAACCCGCCAGCCGCAGCCAGCCCGCGATTTCGTTGAAGCTGAAGGTATCGCCATCATCCGTGTTCACTAACATATTGACCGCGAAGATCAGCCCGCGGGTATTGGCGGCGCGCGCGTCATCCACCAGGAATTCGGCAATGGCGATCGTGCCGCCGGGAGCCAGCGCGTTGAACACCTTTGAGAGCAGCTGCCGCGAACGGGTTTCGCCTTCGCTATGGAGAATGTGGCCCAGCGTTGCCACCTGGTAATCGCTTCCGAAATCGGCTTCCGCCAAATCCCCCGCCACCGTCTCCAGCCGGTCGCCGACACCGAACCGTCCGGCGACGCGGCGCGTCACGTCCAGCACACCGGGCCAATCGACCGCGGTCACTCTGACCTGCGAGTACCGCTGCGCCAGCACAATCCCCCACACTCCCGAGCCGGCTGCGATGTCCAGGACGCGCACCGGCGCCGCGGCATCGTCCAGCGCCAGAGTCTCGGCCAGAACTTGCGCCGAAGGTAAGCTCATGGGAAATATATCTTCCACAAACTCATGGAAAAAAGCCGCGCCGCCGGTTTCGTCATTCACCGCCTGCACCGGCTTGCCGGTTTCCACCACTTGCCGGAGATTCATCCAGCGGGGCAGCAACTGGCTGCTGGTGTGCTTGAACATTCCGCCCATGAATCCCGGTTTTGTGCTCACCAGGAACGCCGCGCTTTCGGGCATCAGTGAGTAGCGTCCGCCGGCATCCTTGCGGAGCAGTTCGATGCTGGTCAGTGCGTTGAGAACGGCGCGCGTGCCGCGCTCCGAAATGGACGCCTGCGCGGCAAGCTCGGCGGCGGTTTTCGCTCCACTCTCCAGGGCATCGAACAAACCGCACCGTACGGCACTCTCGATCATCAACGGGACGGTATATCCCCAGGCAAATTGCATGATGCGATCCGGTGTGACGGAAACGTGTGCGGATGTGGCCATTAAGTTCCCCTCCCTCGTTGCCGCTTCCGTATCGAATGCAGGGCGGCGGTCGCTCCCCAGTATATACGAGTGCCGGGCCGGCGACCCTCCTTGAACGCGATCGCAACCCCTCGCGACCCAGACCGCTGCGAAAACGCTAAGCTGATGTAAGGGCACTCCGGGGGTGGGTACGATCGCCGCGGCCATCGAAAGAAAATTTAACCTGGCTCTCGACGGGCTGATCGCGCAGGTGAAGCTCGACCGCGCCATTCTCGCCGCCGTCCTCTGCGGCAGCCTCTCCCACGACCGCGTCTGGCAAAAATCCGACATCGACCTCGTGCTGATCACTATCGACGACAAGGCCGTCCCGCGCAGTTCGCTTGCCATCTGCGCCTCCGGCGTCAATGTCCATGCCTCGCTCATGCCGCGCGCGGAGTTCCGCAAAACCGCCGAGGGCGCAATCCGTAACTCGTTCATGCATTCCCTGCTGGCCAAGGGCCGGCTGCTCTATACGCATGACGAGACCATCGCCGCTCTCTGCGCCCGCCTGCACGAAATCGGCCAGCGCGATAACCAGGTGCAGCTTCTCTCCGCCGCCTCCCAGGCGGTTTACTGCGCCGACAAGGCGCACAAGTGGCTCCTCACGCGCGGCGATCTCCACTACACCGCGCTGTGGATTCTCTACGCCGCCTCGCCTCTCGCGCGCATCGAAATCATCGACGCTGGCGGGCTTGTGGACCGCGAAGTCATCCCTCAGGCGCTTCGCCTCAATCCCCAATTCTTCGACACTGTCTACACCGGTATGCTGAACAAGAAGAAGACCCGCAAGAGCGTCGAGGGAGCGCTCTATGCGGTCGACGAATATCTCGCCGACCGCGCGCCGAGGTTGTTCGCGCCCGTGCTCGATCATCTGCGCGAGGTTGGCGAAGCCCGCTCCGCCACCGAACTGGAAGATCATTTCAAACGCAATTTTAATATCGAAGGCGTTACCATGGCCTGCGAATATCTCGCCGGCCGCAAGCTCATCGGCAATGCTTCCGTTCCCGTCCACCTCACCCGGCGCAGCACCGTGCAGGTGCAGGAACTTGCCTTCGTCCATTTGGGAGATGCGCCCGATGAGTTCTAAAGCGGTGCGCGTCGCGGCCCGCACCACCGTCGCCGTCCACGGCGCGCGCGTCCACAATCTCAAAAACATCTCGCTCGAAATCCCGCGCGACAAGCTGATCGTGGTGACCGGCCTTTCGGGCTCGGGCAAGTCCAGCCTTGCGTTCGACACCATCTACGCCGAAGGACAGCGGCGCTATATGGAATCGCTCTCCACGTACGCCAAGCGATTTGTCGCGCAGGTGGCCAAACCCGATGTCGATTTCGTCTACGGCCTCTCGCCCGTCATCTCCATCGAGCAGAAAACCATCGGCAGCAACCCGCGCTCCACCGTCGGCACCATGACCGACATAGCGAGCTATCTGAACCTGCTCTACGCCACCATCGGCGAGCCCCACTGCCCGCGCACCGGCGAATCGGTCCTCAGCCGCACCTCCAGCCAGATTCTCGAAGCGATCCTCGCCCTGCCCGAGGGCGCCCAAATCGAGCTCCGCGCTCCGGTCTTCCCGCAGTACGGCGAGGACCTGGATTTCGTCTGGACCGAAATCCGCAAGAAAGGCTGCCGCACCGTCATCGTGGACGGCAAACTCGTCGACCTTTCCGCCGAAATCGATCTCGATGAATCCAAAATCCAGTCGATGGACGCGGTGGTGGACCGCTTCATCGTCGGCCGCAAACACGAAAAGGCCATCAAGGCCGGCATCGCCGCCACGCTCCTGGTGGGCGATGGTTTGCTCCAGGTAGAGGTGCTCAAGGGCGTCGGAAGAGCGGAAACCGAGCGCTTCTACCGCGCGTTGGCCAGCCGCACTCACCACCTGACCTACGGCGACATCGAGCCCGAATATTTCATGTTCAATAACCCCGAGAGCGCCTGCCGCACCTGCGGCGGACTCGGGGTTCACAAGCTCACCCACCCGGAACTGCTGGTTCCCGACCCGCGCCGCAGCATCGCCGGCGGCTGTTTCGTCAAAGAGGCCTTCAAGTACAACCCCGACACCTGGGACGGCCGCGTGATGTACAGCCTCTCGAAGTCGCTCAACTTCTCGCTCGATACGCCGTGGGAAAAGCTGTCCGAATCCGTGCGCCGCGCCATCCTCGAAGGCATCCCGCGCAAGCTTGTGCTCACCGTCCCGCCCGAGGCCAAGGTGAAGCGCGAAGAGGCGCAGGGCAGGGAGGTCGGCTTTGGCGGCATCGCCCGCCGCATCGAGCGCCACTATCGCCGCTACCGCCAGCGCGGCGAGGCTAACTCCGGCATGGAAGCCTGGCTCGACAAGGTGATGGTGGAACATACCTGCCCCGATTGCAAAGGTGCCCGCGTCCGCGCCACCCGGCTCTGCTTCACCGTCGGCGGCAAGACTATCTACGACATGGGCCAGCTCCACTTCGACGAGCTTTCCACCTTTCTCGACACGTTGAAGCCCACTGGCCGAGGCGCCGATGCCGGCCGCCACGTGCTCGCCGATGTCCGCGCCCGCGTCGATCTCCTCCTCGGCATCGGCCTCGACTATCTCAGTTTCAACCGTCGCTCCAGCACGCTCTCCGGCGGCGAAGCGCAGCGCATCCGCCTCTCCACCCAAATCGGCTCGGGCCTGATGGGCATGCTCTACGTGCTCGATGAGCCCAGCATCGGCCTGCATCCCAAGGACAACGTGAAGATGATCGCCACGCTCGAAAGCCTGCGCGACATCGGCAACACCGTCATCGTCGTCGAGCACGATGAGGATACCATCCGCGCGGCCGATCACATCGTCGAGATGGGCCCCGGGCCCGGCATTCACGGCGGCGAAGTGGTCGTCCAGGGGACCCTCAACGACGTCCTTAAATGCAAGGCGTCGCCCACCGGCCAGTTCCTTTCCGGGAGGCGCCGCATCGCGGCTCCTGCTGTCCGCCGCAAGGGCAATGGCCGCGTGCTCACACTGCGCGGCGCGCGTGAAAACAATCTGCAGAACGTCGATGTGGCGTTCCCGCTCGGCAAGCTCATCGCCGTCACCGGCGCTTCCGGCTCCGGCAAGAGCAGCCTCATTAATGAGGTCCTCTACAAAGCTTTATGGAAGCGCCTCGTCGATACCCGCATCCTGCCCGGCGACCACGACTCCATCGAGGGCGCCGACCACGTCCACAAAGTCGTAAACATCGACCAGACCGCCATCGGCCGTAACAGCCGCTCCAATCCCGCCACTTACATCGGCTTCTACGACACCATCCGCGACCTGTTCACCGCCGCGCCACTCTCGGCCGAACGGGGATATAAAGCCGGCCGCTTCAGCTTCAACGTCAAGGGCGGGCGCTGCGAGGAGTGCCAGGGAGAAGGCGTGATCACCACGCAACTCTACTTCATGCCCGACGTGGAAGTGACCTGCGGCGCCTGCAAGGGCGCACGTTTCAACAGCGAAACACTCGACGTCACCCTGCGCGGCAAGACCATCACCGACATCCTGAGCATGCCGGTGGAAGAAGGCGTCGCGTTCTTTGCCTCCGAGCCCGCGGTGGGCAAGAAAATCGAAGTGCTCAACGATCTCGGCCTCGGCTACCTCACGCTCGGCCAGTCCGCCACCACGTTATCGGGCGGCGAAGCGCAGCGCATCAAGATCGCCGCCGAGCTCAGCAAGCTCCAGCGCTCGAAGCACACCGTCTACATCCTCGACGAGCCCACCACCGGACTGCACCTGGCTGACGTGGTCCGCCTGCTGGAATCGCTCAACCGCCTGGTGGATGCCGGCCACACCGTCATCCTGATCGAACACCACCTCGACGTCATCAAGACCGCCGACCACGTCATCGATCTCGGCCCGGAAGGCGGGCATGCGGGAGGACAGGTGGTCGCTACAGGCACCCCCGAAGAGATCGCCGCCTGCAAAGCGTCGCACACCGGCCGGTTCCTGAAAGCGCACCTGAAGTAACGGAGTTAGAATAACCGCGTCGAGGTTCAGATGGATATCTTCTACGGAGCGGTTATCGCCTTGGCGCTAATTACTAACCAAGCTACTCAAAGTCAGCAACCAGACGCGGCCGGAGCAAAAGTTTTTCGCGTGGGAGGGGGAGTAACACCGCCGGTTCTTATCTCCAAGACGGAGCCCGAGTACTCCGAGGCAGCGCGCAAGGCCAAATTTGAGGGAACGGCGATGCTCTACGTACAGATCGATCCCTTGGGGCAAGCCACAAACATCAAGGTGGTCAGGCGACTCGGTCTTGGATTGGACGAGAAGGCCATGGAAGCAGTCGCCAGGTGGCAGTTCAAACCCGGCTTGAAGCAGGACAAGCCGGTCACAGTCGAAGCCACCGTCGAAGTCAATTTCCGGCTGTTAGGCCAGGGTTGGTCGATCACGCGTGAGGCGTTTCCCACCGCTGTTGGAGCCCCCCAACCAGTGCTGCGGGATGTGCCAACGCCGCCAAAGTGCAAATCCGACGGGAAACTGACCTTGTCTCTGACCGTAGATTCCGACGGAAGCGCGCGAGATGCGCGGCTGGTAAGCGGCAGCAGCAATTCGTCCCTCAATCACGCCATCATGGACTCGATCAGGAAGTGGACTTTCGATCCCCTGCCACAATCGGTGAGCGGACAGATCGACATCGTCTGCCACGCGCACTGACCCCCAGGCTGCTAATCTCGGTCTAGGATGCGTTGGCTAGCCCCCACGCTATGCGCTATGGCGACGGGTGCCTGGATCGCTGCGGCGCAGACGACGCCGGCTCTACTGCCGTCGCCCGTACGGCTAGCGGGAATTGTGACGGATTCCGCGGGTCAACCCGTGCCGGACGTATGGATCTGCCATAGCGGGCTTACCCTTGCGAACACCAAAACAGACTCCCGCGGACGGTTTGACCTCCGGACCCGCGCGCCCGCGATTGTCTTTCGAAAGGGAGGGTCCCAAAGCAAATACCTGCGGGTCGCTGACGGCAACGAGAACCCGCTCACCATTGTTCTCGCTGGTCCGCCGCCTCAAATGAAAGCATGCCTCGCCGAGTCGCATCAGCTATCCCTCCGCTACTTCGGCAGTGCGTTTGGCATACCGAAAATACGTGGCGTGAGCATTGGTAAACAAAGTAACGATGTGGATTACGGCTGTCGAGCCTTCTGGATCGCCACGCCGGTTGGCAAAGCCGCCGGCGAGCACTGCTCTGGAGCTATGTGGGGTTCCGGCTGGCCTCTGGACGACGTCGTTTGGGCCTCTACGGAGTACCGTGAGAACTCCTACCAGGACCACGACGGAGGCATGATTACAGATGCACGGGGCAGAAGCGCGGACGGTACTCGCTGGCGCGTTTTAGGGCATTGGGCGGAAAGTGTGTCGTATCGAGGCGTATCGGAGCGAGACGCCGCGGTGCTCGACCAGGTAATCGACGACACCTGTGTGATGGCGACGCGGTTTGGGCTGGATCGGCCTAAATGAATCCGCGGCTGCCGCGCGGGAGTTATCATAAGCTCCATGCGAATCGCAGCCGGTACCCTTTCACTCTTCCTGGTCTTCGGCACACCAGTATCTGCGCAGCGCGGCGGAAGGCGCGGCGGCAACTCCGGCGCCATCACCGTCCTCCGGCCGGCGCGCGTGTTCGATGGCGAGGCGATGCAGGAAGGCTGGGCCGTACGCGTTCGCGGCGACCGCATAGAGGCGGCGGGCCCTGCGGCGGGCATCGATACCGCCAATGCCAAGGTCATCGATCTTCCCGGTCTGACGGTGATGCCGGGGTTGGTCGAGGGCCACTCCCACATGATGCTCCATCCCTACAACGAGACGCCGTGGAACGATCAGGTGGCGCATGAGGGGCTGGCGCTGCGCGTTGCCCGAGCCACCAATCATCTGCGCGATACCTTGATGGCCGGCTTCACCACCATGCGCGATCTTGGTACCGAAGGCGCCGCCTACGCCGACGTCGAACTGAAGCAAGCCGTCAACCAGGGCATTATTCCCGGACCGCGCATCCTCGCCGCTACCCGCGCCATCGTCGCCACCGGCAGCTACGCCCCCAAAGGCTTCGCGCTCGAATGGCACGTGCCGCAGGGCGCGGAAGAGGCCGACGGCGTCGATAGCCTCATCCACGTGGTGCGGGACCAGATCGGCCATGGAGCCGATTGGATCAAACTCTATGGCGATTATCGTTGGGGGCCGAACCCCGGTTCCCACCCCACGTTTTCGCTCGAAGAGATGAAGCTGGCCGTCGAAACGGCGCACAGCGCGGGCGTGCCCGTCGCGGTCCACACCACCACGCCAGAAGGCATGCGGCGCGCCACGCTCGCGGGTGTCGATACCATCGAACACGGCGATGGCGGCACGCCGGAGATCTTCAAGCTGATGGCCGAGCATCATGTGGTGCTGTGTCCCACCCTGGCCGCGGGCGATGCTACCGCGCAGTACGCCGGCTGGAAGAAGGGGGAATCGCCCGAGCCGGCGGGCATCACCCGCAAGAAAGCCAGCTTTAAGGCCGCGCTCGACGCCGGCGTCACCATTCTGAACGGCAGCGACGTAGGCGTGTTCGCCCACGGCGATAACGCGCGCGAAGTGGAAATGCTGGTAGCTTACGGCATGCCTGCCGTGAACGCCCTGAAGGCTGCGACATCAACCGCCGGCGATGTCTTCCACCTGGACATCGGTCGAGTGAAACAGGGAATGTTCGCCGACCTGATCGCGGTGGATGGCGACCCCACTCAGGACATCTCCGCCATTCGCAAAGTCAAACTGGTGATGAAAAGCGGCACCATCTACAAACAGTAACGTCAGTGCGCCGTTGGGCAGCCCGTTGTCTCCTCGGTATCGAGAACCGCCGCCACTTTCCCACCATCGGCCGCGTTCACCAGGTTGAATGAGTCCACACCGCAGTGGGTGAATTTGCCGGCGCGCAGGAATTCGTACTCGCCCCAGACGTTGGCAATCGTCCCGTGAATCGCGACCGTGGGCGCCCGATGCGGTTGGCCCACTGCTCCGCCGGCAGGGCGTAGGCGGCGCCGTTGCGGACGCCGAAAGGCCGCGCGTCGGCGGTCATCGTAGCCAGGATTCCGGCGACGTTGTTGGCGGCCATTCCGGCGAAAGTCTTTTGCACGACCGCGCGCACGTCCTTCTCATCGGAAGTCTGGGCGGCGAGCGGCAACAGAGCCACGAGGCAAGCGATCGGTGAGTTTCCGGCAAGTATGCGTGGGGCGGCTGATAATGAATCGTGAAAACTACACCTATTCCGGAACCAGTCGCGCAACTGTAGCGACAGTTGGAGCAGTTTCGAAGCAGTCAGCCGGGGCGGACGAAGCTGCCGGAATCGCTATGGCAGGCTGCGGCCGAACGGTCTCGGCAACACGGCGTGTATGCCGTCTCCCATCCACTACCGTTGGACTAAACGAGGTTGAAGCAACGCCTCGGCGCGGCCAGCTGGGTGTTGTTGGGCAAGACGACGGGCCGAGGCGCCGGCGCAACATTCGCTTCTGGCGCACAACACGCCGGACTCATCGTAAGTAAAGATCGTGCGCTCGATCGCGTGACCTAGGCGCCCTACCGCGGGGCGGTCGTGCGACGCCAGGTAGCGGGTGTCGTGATGCAGCATCGCGGCCACCGAGTAGTGGATGCTGCCATCGATCATGGCGCTGTAAAAGCGGGTCTCCAGACGATGGGTATACCCGTGAAATCCCACTCCCCACCGGGTGGGCGCATGCCCGATGTGATCCAACAGCGCCGTGCCGAAAATATGGAGCGCCGGCTGGGTACCCAGGAATGTCTCATGCAGATACCCATGCCAGCGCTCGTGACACGTGAGCGGTCTGTATATGTCGCCCGTTGTGACAGCGGCCACCGGCGCCGTCTCCGGCGCGATCGTTGGCGATGGAACCAAATCCTGTCCACTCGCTTCCGGAAGATCGCCAGAGCCAGCGGGAAGAAGGACTAACTCGGCCAGTGCCGCCATGATGTTCCCCTGACTGCTGAGAATTCCATCGCTAAGTTTCCTCGACTATAGCCGGGACAAGCTAGGTTGGCAAGGATTTCGATGGAGATCTTTTGTGGGTCCCCTTAATGAGGGTATCGGAGTGCCTGCTTAAACGCCTCCAGCGAATTGTAGACGATGGGGCAATAGCAGGCGCGGTCGATGAACTGCCACATGCGGCTGGCCAGCGATCCGTGTCCCCGCACCAGGTGCGGAAAGCGCTGGCAGGTATCGGGACGGGCATCGTAGACCGAGCAAAGCGCGCCATCGAGGAACACGCAGCCCGACTCCTCCGACCGCCGCAGAATCCGTCCCTCTTCCAGGGTTTCTTGGGTGTATTCCGCAAGGAACTTCGCCGGCGTGGTCCGCAGATAGCGCGCCAGGCGCTCTATATCGCGCTCCGCAACCGTGACCGTAGCCACCTTGCAGCAGTTGGCGCACTGTGTGCAATCGATCTGCTCCTCGATTTCCTCGGCAAGGTGGCGCAGGTTGCGGTCATTATGACTGTGAGTCTTCAAAAAGCGCCGGAAGCGTTCGTTCTCCGGCCTTTTCTTTTCTCCCAGCAGGCGGATCTGCACCAAATCGGTAATCATGTAATTCCCAGCGTAATGCAGACGCAATGGAGCGATAATCAGGGGCATGAATCGCCGCCTGTTTCTCGAAGGCGCGGCTGCCGCCGTGTTCGCCGGCATGGCGCCGGGCCAGACCTTCGAGTTGGAAGAAGCCAGCATGGCCGATCTGGCGCATTTCTCGGCCCGCGAGTTGACCGAGCGCTACCTGGCGCGCATCCACGAGATCGATCCCGCCCTGCGCTCAGTGATCGAGATCAATCCCGACGCCGTGAGCATCGCCGCCGAGCTGGATCGCGGTCCGAAACGGGGGCCGCTACACGGCATGCCCGTGCTCATCAAGGACAATATCGACACCGCGGATCGCATGCACACCACCGCGGGATCGCTCGCCCTCGTGGACTCGCCCACGCCGCGCGATGCCGGCCTCGTAGAACGATTGCGCGCGGCTGGTGCCGTCATCCTGGGCAAAACGAATTTGAGCGAATGGGCCAATTACCGCTCGACGCGGTCGGTGAGCGGATGGAGCGGGCGCGGCGGGCAGACCCGCAATCCCTACGCGCTCGATCGCAGTCCCTGCGGATCGAGTTCCGGATCGGGCGCGGCGGTGGCCGCCAACCTCTGCGCCGCGGCTGTGGGCACTGAGACCGATGGCTCCATCGTCTGCCCGTCTTCCATGAATGGCATCGTCGGCATCAAGCCGACCGTGGGTCTGGTGAGCGGCACTGGAATCATCCCCATCTCGCAAAGCCAGGATACCGCCGGGCCGATGGCGCGCACCGTGCGCGATGCCGCGATGCTATTGGGCGGGCTCGCCGGCGGTCCGCATGCGCAGGCCGATTACACCAGATTCCTCGATGCCGACGGCCTGCGCGGCGTGCGCCTGGGGATCGCGCGCAAGTTTTTCGATCTCGCGCCCGACGTGCAGAAGCTGATGGAGAACTGCCTGGCGCGGATGAAACAAATGGGTGCGACTCTGGTGGACCCCGCCGATCTGCCCTCCTTCGGCAAGTACGACACCAATGAAAATCTGGTGCTGCAATACGAGTTCAAGAACGACCTGAACGCATACCTCGCCGCGCGCAAGACCGGCCTGACCTTGGAGAAACTCATCGCTTTCAACCAGGAGCATCAGCGCGAGGAGATGCCTTATTTCGAGCAGGAGATCTTCGTCGAAGCGGAGAAGCGCGGCACCTTGAACGATGCCGCCTACCTCTCGGCGTTATCCGGAAATCACCGCCTCGCGCGCGCCGAAGGCATCGATGCGGTGCTCAAGAAGTTCAAAGTGGATGCCATCGTCGCGCCCACTACCGGGCCGTCCTGGCTCATCGATTGGATCGCCGGCGATCACGATACCGGCGGCTGCTCCACTCCCGCCGCGGTAGCCGGCTACCCGCACATTACGGTACCCGCGGGCTTCGTCCACGGCCTGCCGATCGGAATCTCGTTCTTCGGAACGGCCTGGAGCGAGCCGGTCCTGCTCCGCATGGCATATTCCTTCGAGCAGGCTACGAAAGCCCGCCGTCCGCCACGCATGCTGAAGACCGTGGAATGGGGATAGCAGTTCTCTGCCAGGCAAATCCCTAAGAACTGGCTTCAGAAACTACGCCGCTGGTTTTTGCAGGCCGGCATGGCACAGTTCGGTCGACCAGGTGATGACGGCGTGGCTTCAGTGGGTGAGGAGGCAAAAATGGGTCGGCTGGCTCCGGTGGATGGGTTGTTCGTGCCGCGAATCTCCCCGTGGCTCCCGACTCACTCCAGCGCTTCCCCTTGCACCGCCCAGCTCACCGAGCTCACCCCCGCTTCCAGCGATAAGCGCACCACAAGCTGCTCCAACGATTCGTCCTGCCGGCCAACCCCCGCGATTCGCGCCGTCACCTTCATCTTGTTCGTCCCCTCGATATCCTCGCTGCGCAATGCCGTGAGCGTAAGCCCGCTCCGCGACATCCCCTGCACCATCAGCGCCCGCATGTGCGCCTCATCGTCGGGACGGCAGATCAGCTCGAATGCGTAAGCGGTCTCCTGGTCCCCGCCGGCGGCTTGCACCGGATGGAAGCGATACGCGATCGGCCGCAACACCAGGTTCGTCGCCAGCACCGCGGCGGCGAGAATCAGGGCGTGCAGCGGCTGCCCCAATCCCGAGATCGCACCGATGGCGGCGGAGCACCAGATGGTTGCCGCGGTATTGAGCCCGCGAACACTGCCGGCGTCCTTAAAGATGACGCCCGCTCCCAGGAATCCCACTCCGGAAACCACATACGAGACGATCTGCGCTTCGCTACGGGAGGTGTCGCGCACCATGAAGGCGCACATCACGAAAGCCGACGCTCCCGCCGCCACCAGCGCATTGGTGCGCATGCCGGCCATCCGCTGCCGCCATTGCCGCTCCAGCCCAACCGCCGCTCCCATGAGCAGCGCCGCGCCGAGCCGCCAGAGAAAATCCAGTAGTGTGAGCGTCATCGGTTTCTCGCCTGGTGCTGAAACATGTCCTTGTCGAGCGCGATGTGCGAACGGAGTGAGGGAATCCAGACCGGCCCGCGATCCTGGTTATAGGCCGGGATCACTACGCGCTGTACGTCCAGTGTCGCAAAAAACCCGCGGGAAGATCCGGGCGTTGTAACAGTTATCCCACACATATTCCGGCGCGTAATTCAGGCCGCCCTCGCCGATGCTGAAGCCGAGCCCGCCGCGCGCCAGATCCTCGCGGTTGGAAGGAATTCCGTGAGCTATTCGAACCGGATGTGTTTGCGAGGCCCGACGTCCAGCGCGACTCGATGGCTCATATGGCGTTCCAACAAGCGGGCGTGTGCCGCCGGAAAGTCCGCTCGGCGCCAGGCCGTATTTCACTCAACCGGCGCGCAGCACCGGATTCACACCGGGGGTTGTCCGGGTCCGGCTGGCAAGCTGAAGCGCCGCACCATGGCTTCCGGAACCGGTATGATTCAAAAAGAGCAGCCGGACCACCCCGGCGCACTTGTCCAAATGGAACCGCCGCTGGACTTCGAACATATCGCCGCGATCTACGATGGTGTGCCGATCGGGCAGTCGCCGGCAGGTTGTTCTCTTCGCTCGATACCGTTGCGCCAGGCGCGAAATCGTGCTGCGCGCTGCCGACGCCTGGCGAGCGTACCTGAAATAGCGTGCCGGCCGAAAAACCAAGCCAACGATGAACCGGTGATCTACGTCTAACTCCTGAATCACTATGCGCTACTGCGCCTTTCTCCTGCTTTTGCCGCTCAGCCTGCCCGCGCAGCAGCCGGCCCGCGCCGGCCGCGCGGGAAGTCCGCAGCCGGGCAACCCCGGCTCTAACGCTACCACGCCTCCGCCTCCACCCACCCCCGCGGCCGATCTCGCCAGCCTCGAAGGCACGGTCTTCAACGCCCTTAGCGGAACCCCGCTGCGCAAAACTTCGATCACCATCAACCGTCAGGGCGGCGGCCCGATAGCGCCCGGCGCCCGCAGCAACTATTCCACCACCACCGACGCCGCCGGCCACTTCGTCATCAAGGGCATCGAGCCCGGCACCTATCGTGTCAACGCCAACCACACCGGATTCCTGAATATGCAGTACAACGCGCGCCGTCCACAAGGTCCCGGTACGCCCCTCGATCTGACCCGCGCCCAGTCCATGACCGGAGTCGATTTCCGCCTCACGCCTCACGGTGTGGTTGCCGGCAAAATTACCGACGAGGACGGAGATC
>DATJMA010000083.1:0-21152 GCA_035509055.1 Bryobacteraceae bacterium
GCCAGATTCTGCCTCGATCCGGCATCGCAAATGGCGATCTCTCCGGAAGCCTGCCCTTCCGCGATGCGCTTGCGGTCGGGGCTATATGCCACCGATATAGTCGTGGCCGGCGCGCCATTGAGATTCCGCTTGAGTGCGCCCGTGCCCACCACCAGGCGCGAGCCATCTACCGTAAAGCCAAGCCACGATGCCGCTGCCCCGAATTTGCCCACATCGCCGGCTGCCTGTCCCGTGGCCGCATTCCACATACGCACCGTGCCATCCGGCCAGCCCGCCGCCAGGCGGCTGCCATCGGGACTGAAAGACAGTGCCGTCACCGGCGCATCGGCCTGCCAATTCCAGAGGGCCTTCCTGTGGCTGTCCTCAACCTCAATCGATTGCGTCTTCGTCCGGTAGAGCGCCAACCGCGCCCCGTTGGGGCTGATCGCTACCCGGGTGACGTCGGCGGACGCGCGCCTAAGAATAGCGCCACCATAAGTCAGGGCATTCCACACTCTCACTTCGCCCGACCCGCCAACCGCAGCGACCTGCGCGCCGTCGGGGCTGAAGACGATCGCCGTAATCCCCTCCCGCCACTCGCCCGCCAAAGTTGCCGCCAGCTTTCCGGATTCCGCGAACCATAGTCGGAGTGTGGCGCAGGATGCCGTCGCAACCGTGCCCGCATCCGGGCTGATTGCCACTGCTTGCACGCCACACTCGTGCCCGTTCAATGTGTGCAGCGCCTTTCCCGTAGCCGCGTCCCAGATGCGCGCCGATTTATCCGCTGATCCCGAAACCATCCATCGCCGGTCCGAACTGAACGCCACTGCCCGCACTGCCCCCGAATGGCCCGCCGCGGCGTACATCGCCTGCCCCGAAGCCGCATCCCAGATGCGCACCATCGCGTCCTCGCCGCCCGTCACGATTCGTTCCCCATCCGCGCTCACGGCCACAGCCCATACACTGCCTTTTGGGCGGCTCATTTTCGCAACCGGCTGCCCGGAGGCGGCATCCCAGATCGTCACTGCGCCGTCTTTGCCGGCGGCGACGATCCGGCGGCCAGCCGCATCGAATGCCGCGGCCGTTACATCCGCGTCCGTACCCAGGCTCGCCAGAACCTTGCCGGACGCAGCATCGTACAGGCGCAGGCCGGAACCCGCGACGCGGCTGGACCGCGCGAGAATCCACGCCCCGTGGCCATCCGCCGCCAGAATCGAACCCAAATCTCCATTGGCCGTAAGCAGGGTGGCGATGCTGGTGTCGGTCTTCCACAAAAGGTAGCGCCACTCCCAGCCGCGCAATGTCGCGGGACATTGCAACAGCCGACGGTGCGCCTCGCCGATTTCGTTGGCGCGGATATGAAGATCGGCGGCGGCCAGGTTCGCTGCGTAACTTTGCCGCTCCGCAACCTCGCGCTGCTTCTCCGCCGCGGCCTGTGCGGCGATTGCTTCCGCGCCTTTCCGCCGCGCTTCCGCGCTCTGCTGGTCGGCGACTTCGCGCTGCTTCTCGGCGGCCGAACGTTCGGCGATCGCTTCCGCGCCCTTCTTTTGCGCCTCGACACTCTGCTGGTCGGCCAGCGCACGTTGCCGCTCGGCTTCGGCATGTTGCGCCTCCGCTTCCCGGCGCTGCTGGTCCGCGGTTTCGCGCGCCTGTTCGGCCAGACTTCGCTGGCTTTCAGCGCGCTCTCCCTGCCGGCGGGCTTCCGCGCGTTGATCCTCCGCTTCAGCGCGCTGCTTCTCCGCTTCAGACCGCTGCCGGACGGCTTCAGCCCTCTGGACTTCCGCTTCCTGCCGCTGCCGCTCGGCGCGGAAGTACAGCACCGTGCTCGCGCCCAACCCGAGCACCAGGGAGGCGAATACCGCAGCCAAAGCCATCACCGGACCGCGGTTCTTGCGGATGAACTTACCCAGGCGGTACGACGCGCTCGGCGGGCTGGCCATCACCGGCTCGTCCCGCAAATGCCGGACGATGTCGGCCGCCAGTTCCGACGCCGAAGCATACCGCCGGTCGCGGTCCTTGGCCATGGCCGTCATGGTGATCCAGTCCAGGTCGCCGCGCACCTGCCTGCGCAGTCCGTCGGCATCGGTATCGCGACACCCGGCAATTGCCGCGGCGCGCGGCCCCAGCGAATTCAGGCGGGTGGCCGGCGCTGGCGGTTCGTCCTCGCGAATGATCCGCCGGATCTCGTCGTAACCTTCGCGCCGCAGGTATTTCGAATCAAAAGGCACCTCGCCTACCAGCAACTCGTACAGCAGCACTCCCAGCGAATAAATATCGGTACGGGTATCGACATCGAGGCCGCTCACCGACGCCTGCTCTGGGCTCATATACTCAGGCGTCCCCACCATCACGCCGGCCTCGGTAAACAGGGTCTCCTCGACGTGGGCTTTCTCCGTCGCTTTGGCCAGTCCGAAGTCGATGATCTTCGGCACCGCTTCTCCGTCGCGTTCCATCACCAGGATGTTGGATGGTTTCAGGTCGCGATGCAGCACGCCCTTCTGGTGCGCATGCTGCATGCCTGAGACTACTAGCAAAAACAACTCCAGCCGCAGCCTGGTGCGCAAGTGATTGCGGTCGCAGTATTCCGTGATCGGAATCCCGGGCACGTACTCCATGACGAAAAACGGCCGGCCGTTGTCGCTCAGTCCGGCTTCATACACCTGCGCGATGTTGGGATGCTCCATCAGCGCCATCGCCTGTTGTTCCGATTGGAACCGTCCCAGCACCGCGCGTGTATCCATCCCCAGCTTGATGATCTTTAAAGCCACCTGGCGAGCCATTGGCTCTTCCTGCTCCGCCAGGTACACCATGCCCATGCCGCCTTCTCCAAGCAAGCGCACTACCCGGTAGCTGCCGATCCAGTCGCCTGGTTTGGGGAGGCCAGCGGCGCCGTCGGAGCCAGCCGGATGACGCAAGGCCGCCGCCAGGAGACAGCGCGCGCACATGCCCGCTTGCGCTCCGGCCATCAGGGGTCCGCCGCATTGCGGGCAACTGTTCGTCATCAGCCTGCTCTTACGAGAGATTAAAGCAATCGGCCGCGAGTGTTACGATAAGGCCGCCAACAGAAAGCGAATCTCATCGTCAACTTCTTCGGAATGGACCACCGTGGCGCCAATCTCCTGTCGCAGCAATTCGCCGTACCGGTGACGCAGGCGGTGGACGGCGGTCCGCACGGCCGCATCGCTCATGCCGAGTTGCTCCCCCACCTGGCGATATTCCCCGCGATCCTGGTCGCCAGTGAGAAACGCCTTCAATGCTTCGAACTGGGCGCTTCTACCCTTTTTCGAGTATTCGTCGCCCAAGCCACCCAGCACCCTGGCGAGCAAGGCCGTGGCCCACTGTTGCGCGAACAGGGCCTCCGGCGTGAGCTCGTGGTAGGGCTCGCGATGATAGGTCTCCTCGCCGGATTGAAAGTCGAAAGAGAGAGTAGTGTACTCGCCTCCGCGCTTGCGGGTTTGCGAGCGGTCCCACTCGTTCGCCAGAAAATGGGTGACCGAGGCCAACAGGAAAGACCGGAATCGGCCGCGTTCGCGCCGCGCTTCCAGCAGCGTGCCATGCTCCAGCATGCGAGCAAAGAACGCCTGGCTCAAGTCCTCCGATTCTTCGGGCGAGTATCGCTTGCGCCGGATGAAAGCATAAACCGGCATCCAGTAGGTAGTGCACAACTCACTCAAAGCTTCCGCCGAGCGGGACGAATCGTCCCCAGCTGTGGCAATCAGGCTCCAGGAAGTAGTAGGAAAGCGTCGGGAAGCGTGCTCTGTCGCTTTGTCAGGCGCCAAGTGGAAACCCCTCGCAATGGCTATGGGTATAATATGCCAGACTTACCGGCGCCGTCCATTCGGTTCGTACCTGCCCCTCTATAGCCCGAACCAGGTGACCGGCAGCGTGGTCAGCGCCGGCACATACGTGATCAGTAGGACGCCCACTAATAGAATCAGGTAGAACGGCAGGGTAGCGCGGTAAACCGTCGTCAAGGGCTTCCGGAAGCGGTACGCCGAAAGGCACAAGTTCATGCCGATCGGCGGCGTCAGGTAACCCAATTCCAGGTTGGCCAGGAAGATTACTCCCATCTGCACCGGGTCAATGCCGAACCGCGCGGCAATCGGCTGGATCAGCGGCACCATTACGATAATTGCCGAGAAGACGTCCATGAACGATCCTTTGATCAGCAGGACCACATTCACCAGCAGCAGGAACAGGTACTTGGAATGGATATGCAGATTCACCCAGCCGGTTAGTATTTCCGGCACGCTCTGAATCGCCAGGAAGTAAGTCAGTCCTTTGGCCATGCCTATAATCAGCAACACCCCGCCCACCACCGTGACGCACTCCACGGCCACCCGAGGGAAATCGCGCCGCAGCGAAAATTCGCGCAGGATAAAACACTCCGTAATCACCGCGTAGGCAACCGCGATGGCGCCCCCTTCCACCAGCGTTCCGATGCCTCCAAACAGACCGGCGATCACTACTACCGGCATTCCCAGTTCCCACTTGGCCGCCCACACGGCAGCCCACGCCTCTTCGATGGAGAAGGCTTGCCGCGCCGCGCCGCACTTCACACCCCGATAGACTCCCCACGCGGAGACCATCGCCACCATGAGCAGACCTGGCGCCAGCCCTCCCGCGAACAACGTTTCGATCGGCACCGTGCGGGCATAGATGGCATATAGGATCACAGGAAGACTGGGCGGAAACAGCAACCCCAGCGAGCCGGATCCATTGATCAGCCCGATGGAGAAAGTCTCGGAATATCCCGCCTTCCGCAGCATCGGCAACATCAAACCGCCCATTGAGACAATGGTCACTCCCGACCCCGCGAAGGTGAAGATGGCGAACGCCACCGCTGTGGTAATCGCCAGCCCTCCCGGCAGCCATCCGAAGAGCGCCGCATACACCCGCAGCAGGCGGTTGCTCGCGCCGCCCTCCACCAATACATAGCCGGCCAGCGTGTACAGCGGCAGCGATGGCAACACCTCGGACACCATCAACGAGTACGCATTGTCGGGCACTTCCACCGCCGGTTGCCCGATGTTCCAAAGGAGCAGCAGGGCGATGCCGCCCAAGGTGGCGAATATCGGCAGCCCGAGCACGGCGCCCACCAGAATCGTCGCGATCCCGAGCCCTAAGATCACGGGCGCATCCGTCCGTGCAAAGTACAATGCCAGCGGAGCCAGCAGAAACAGCGCCGCGGCCAATCGATCCGCCGGCCGGGGACCGCCTCCCAGGATGGCGCGCACCGCAATCAGCAGAAAACCCGCCGGCATCACCAGCGCCAGCACCCAGCTCGCCACGCCCAGCGCCAGGGTAGTGCCGATGGATCTCTCGGACACGACAAACCGGTAGCTGGCCCAGCACAAGCTGGATGCGATCGCGGCTGTCAGCCCGCAGCCGAACAGTCTTACCGGCCGCGCCCAACCGGACGGCACGAAGGTATTCGCCGACATGCCCAAGAGCCGCTCTCCGGAAGCTGCCATTGCCGCGCCCAGAAACGCCATCCACAGCGTGAGTTGTTGTACGAACACCACTGACCCCGGTATGCCGCGGACCCCGGCCAGCCGTGTCACCATGGCGATCAGCGGCAGCAGGCAAGCCAGCGAAATTACCAGCACCGCGACCGTGTGCTCCAGCCTTCCGAAGATTCTGACAGCGCGGGTCATTGCACCGTGCCGCCCGCCGGATGGCGCGCCCGATACTCGTCCCGCAGCCTTCGTACCTCGTCGAAAAGATCCGCGGGAACCATCTTGTCCTTCATCTTGGGGTAGATGCCTTCGGTCTGCCGTCGCCACTCGGCAAGCGCCGCAGCGTCGGGCTCTACTACCGTGAGTTTCACCGCTTTCCGTCCCGGCTGCCCCTTCGTCATGGCGGCGATGGCGCGGGCGCCCTGGGCGCGGATGTCCTGCTTCACCGCTTCCCCCGACCGGCGCGCGGCCGCCAGCATGGCTTCGCGCTGCGCCGCCGGTATCGACTCCCAAACCTGCCTCGCGACAATCGTCGCACCCACCAGCGGCGCCCATTTTACGGTGCTCATATACGGCGTGAGGCTGTACAACTGCGTTGTCTCCGCATAGAGCGCGGTTTCGGGAACGGCATCCAGATTGTGCATTTTGAGTTGCGTGACGATATCGGTGGCCGGCAGCGGCACGATGCGAAACCCGTTGGCCCGCCACAACTCCTCCGCCGTGGCGTCTCCCGCCCAGGTGAAGAGCCGCAACTTCCGCAGATCCTCCAGCCGCCGCACCGGAGTGGTGGAGAAGAATTGCACCCAACCGACCTCGCTCCAGTACAGCACCACGTAGCCTTTTTGCAGCAGCCTCTGTTCCAGCTTGGGTGCGATCCGATCGCGCACGTAATCCAACTCCTCGTAGGAGTCGAGCATCATCGGTATCTGCAGGCAGCCTACGCCCGGATCGATGTCGCCCAAGCCCGCGCCGGAAAGCCCCGCGGCCTGAATCGAATGATGGTCCAGCCGCCGCACACACTCGGGTTCATCGCCCAGCACACCGCCGGGATGAATCACCAGGTTCACCGACCCGCCGGATATCTTCTTCCACTCCGCGCCCATGTTTTCCATCACCTTGAACCACGTGGAATCAGCCGGCGCCAGCGTCGCCATGTCGATTTTCTGGGCGTGCGCGGCCGCCGCCAGCGCGCACAGGAGTGCCGCGTTCATCAGTTCTCTTCGCATGAATCCTCCTCTAAGTTCGGTGCGCCAGTGGCCAGAAACAGCTCGTCCATACGACCGAGCAGCCAGCGCGCGCGACGCTGTGCTACCAGGTTCGCCAGCCGGTGCTCGGGGTCGGAATCGGGGTCGATGGCCAGCGCCTGTTCGAGCATGGTTTTGAACTCCGCCGCATTCTGCGCGGGCAAAGACGCGTTCTCGGCGAAAGAGACATAAGTCCCGGCGCGCTTTCCCTGCGAGAGTACCAGGGCCCGCTCGAAATGCTGCCGCATGAGCCGCTGCTGTTCCTCGGCGCCGACGTCCGTTCGTGCCGCCTCGAAAGTGATGAGGAACTCCGGCACCGCGCCATTCTCGAACCCCTCGTCCAACTCCGCCACCCGATGAACCAGCATCTCCACCAGTGGAAGTTCGGCGATCAATTCCGGATTGTCTTTGGAAAGCGAAATCGCCAGGCCGCGCGCGGCCGCGGTCCAATACAACATCGGCGCGTCGCGCTTGTCGGTGCGCGCCAGTACCGTGGCTGCGTCGTCATCCAGCGCCGCGCCGAACCCGCGATGGCGCGCCTCCAGGCCGCGCATCCCATAGCGCCAGGCTCGCAGGTACAGCCTTCGCGCCCGGTCGCGCATGGCGTTGGCGCGGTCGAGATCCGCCTCTTTTGCTTCGTCGATCCGCGAATCCACGAAGGCGTAGGAGTACTCCGTAAATCCTTGCGCCGCCGCCAGCAATAGCCCGGCGTGGTTGGGCGATTCCGCCAGCAGGCTCTCGTACATCTTGAGCCCGAACGGTATGGCGCCTTCCACCAGGTCCGGGTCGTCATCGCTGGTGAAGGTGGACCCGCCCGATGCCAGCGCGTTCCCCACCTGGTTCACCGCGAACCGTTTGATGGAGCATCCACTTCCCAGCGCCACCATCGCAAACGCAATCAACCATTTCATTCCGCACCTCGCACTCTCGCACTTCCCGACATGCACTAAAGCAAAAGCGCGCAAGCGTTACAACTCGGCTGGCGCCTCCTCCTACGCTGATTGGGTAGAGAATGATTTCGTACGGACTGGTCGGGCTTGGCGCGTTGCGGTCTCGCGCAACCAACATCTATAACCGACTAACCTACGCAAAGTGAATGTTGGCATCTGATGCGGGACGGCTTCTGGGTGGCGAATCGCGCCACTCGTACATTGGTCCAGCCGATAGCGCGAGCCGCATGCTCCGGCGCTGACGGATTCCTCCCGTGAACGCCGCTCACGTCAGTTGGAGCATCCCGGCGACCCACCCGGCCGTATCGTCCCCGACCCACCGAATGGGCGTGCGACGGTACCTCCATGATTTCCCCGGACGGCAAGCCCCCCGCATATTGACCGCTCGCACTCTTCTGGCTTTCGCGTTTTCCAAAGATGGCGCCCAAGTTTACGGGGTGGTCCGTAACACGGAGGGTCAGGGCGCTCTGTGGGAGCTTCACTCGATTGATGTCAAGACCGGCGCTGACCGGCTGCTCGCCCCGCTGGATTTTCCCGCTTACACCGCTAACATTGCGGGATTCAGCCTGCACCCGGACGGCCAGCACTTCCTCAGTCCCTCGCGAAGTGGCCGTACGATATCTGGATGCTGGAAGGCTTTGATCCGCCGAGACCGAAGACCTGGGTGGAGCGATTCGGGCGCCGGTGAGGTGGCAAGTCGGTCGGCAACTCGGAAGTTGCCGCCCCTACCATCCCGCGCCGCCTTCCGTTTCCGGTTTTTAGCCGTGACACGGCCAAGCGACCGCTGGGCAGACCCAGAGTCACTCCCACGTGCCCACTTTTGTCCCGGTGGGTCACTCCCATTGTCCGACCAGGTGCCTGCACGGCAAGGCGAGCCATCGGCTCGAAGTCCCGAGGCGGGGAGCACGGGCTATTTCTTCAAACCGGCCTGCCAGTTCAGCACTACGGTGTGCAGGGGCGGACCACCCTTGGTGTCCGCTCCCACAAAGCGCTTGCCATCAGCAGCGGAATCCCATTGCGGCAAAGTGAACAAGGGTCCGAGGGGTTGAGGAATTCCAGCCCGGAACGCAGCGGCTGAAGAACTGTTTGGGCGTCGAAATTTGAGCCGGCGCTTTCGTTTTCTAGAGGCCGACCCGGTCGACGAAATTCTTAAAGCGTGGGTCTTCTCTCACGCGATCAAACTGCGGGTGCAGACGCAGTAGAAGCAACGAACCGTTTCGTTCGGAAAACGCTCTCTCCATCCAAGGGACCATTCCATCGGCATCACCCAGGGCGGCGTAGGTAGAGGCCACGATGAATTCGAGTCCGTTTTCCTGGCGCGCCTTTTCGACCAGTTTCACCAGCAGGGCGCGCGCCGCGGCTGTGCGGCCTTCCGACGAGAAGGCGTAGGCCAGCGCGTTCAGCCTGAATGCGTCGCCGGCCTGCGGGTCCGGATCCAAAACCGCCGCGGCCTCCGCGAAACGGTGCTGCGCGGTGTAGGACCACGACAGCCAGTTGCGGACCAGGAAGAAGGAAGGGTCGATGTCCAGCGCCCGCTTGCCCTGGGCTTCGGCGTCCTGAAGGCGGCCGGTGAACACGTACATCTCGACCGTATCCGCCATGATGGTCGAGGACGCGGGGTCCAGCGCCTGCGCGCTGTTCAATTCCTCGAAGCCTTCGGCGGGATGACCGGTCACCAGAAGATTCAACGCGCGCCACTGATGCGCCGTCGCATAGCTCGGATTCAGGCTGAGGGCCCGCAGGTACTCCTTCTCTGCCGCGGCACATTTCCAGTCGTAGTGCATCAGGATGAAAGCCAGCGCGGTGTGGGCTTCGGCCAGATCGGGATCGAGCGCGATCGATTTCAGGGCCGCCGCGCGGGCTTTCTCCATGGCTTCGGCGCGCGGCAGCTCCCGATTCGGATTGGAACCGAGCAGGGCGTAAGCATCGGCGAGGCCCGCATAGGCGAGCGCATAATCGGGATCGATGCGTGCGGCGTCCTCAAACTCGAGGACGGCCTGGCGATAGGCCTCGGGCGTGCGCCGGCCCCACACGTAGCGGCCGCGAAGACAGGCCCGCCACGCTTCGGAGTTCTGGGTGTAGCGCCGGCGCAAACGCTCGCGCTCGGGAGCTGTCAGATCGAGCAGCAGGCCGTTAGCGACCTGTTCGCCGATGCCGTCCTCCAGCGCGAACAGATCCTGGTAGGGCTGATCGAACTTTCCGCTCCACAGCAACGCACCATCCGCGACCCTGAGCACCTGCACGGTCACCCTAACACGATCGGCGTCGCGCTGAATATTTCCTTCCACCACGGCGTCCACGCCCAATTCCCGGCCCGCGGCCAAAGGGTCCGGCGCGGGCACGCCGGCGAACTTTCGGACTGCGCTGGTCGGCCGCACGGCCAACTGCGATAGCGTCCCCAGCCGGTTAATCAGCATATCGGCGAGTCCCAGGCCCAGTTGCGCGGGCTCTTCGTCAAACGCGCGCAACGGGAGTACCGCCAGACTACGAATCTGCGGCTTGGTCCGCTGCCATCGGAGAGCGACGACGGCCACAACCGCCGCCACCACGACGACTGCCGCCAGCCACCATCCGGGAAAGCGCGGTCTCAACCTCGCGGCGATGGCCGGCGCGACCGGTTCACGGGCTGCCGGAGCGGCCACTTCGATGGCGAAGCGGTAGCCCCGCCGGGGGATGGTTTCGATCCATTTCGGATTCTCCAGCGCCTTCCGCAGCGTCAGAATGTTCTGCGCCAGGACACCTTCCTCGACGAAGGTGCCCGCCCAGACGGTCTGGAGCAACTCCTCCTTGGAGACCACCTTAGGCTGGTTTCGGACCAGAACGATCAGGGTATCGAGGGCCTTCTGAGTAAGCGCAACGGTCCGGCCGTCGCGCAGCAAGGTGCGCTCGCGTGCGTCGAGGCGATACGGTCCGAACTCATAAATCTCCGATTCCTCGATTTGAGAACTCTTTGATCTGCGGTTCATACATATCTCAGGAGGATTTGAGCTGCGCCGCAGGACTTTTTCGGGCCGGCTGCCGCATCCTCGTTTGCCTGGAGCCTCTGCCGGATGGGTCTCATTCTATCATCGGCCGGACCAGGGCTTCAAAGGAGGGAATCATGAAAGCCTTTGGATCGTCAAGCAACCTGTTTCCCCTGTTGTTCGCCGGGGTTCTTTTCCTGTCCCCGCACGCCGCCAAGGCAGACTCTGTTCCTGTCTCTTTCCCGGGGACCGGGCTCTATGATTGTAGTCTCTACACCATTTTCAATCCCTTTTATCCCGACTGCGTGGATACCAACTACAACAGCCTGCAGGGTCCCGGGTTAGCCTACATCCCACCAGAGCCACCTTTCAGCACCCCTCTCGTCGGGGAGGCCGGTACTTTCGCCGGACAGGGGCCCCCTGCGGGCATCAAGTACGTTCCAGCCACCGGCGGATGGGATTTCCCGGACGGCGACTCAGGCTGCTGTACGGGCGTCTTCGACTGGTACACGCAGTTTGACGTCTCCGGACTGCCGGCCTCCTGCGACACGTACGCGGACGCATTTGGAAATTCGAACTGCGAAATGACCATCGTGGGTGGGCTGTCGGCCGAGGGCTATGTCGGGATGGCGGTCGGCGGGACTCCGGGGGATGGGTTTGGCGGCTATATCTCGGATGCCAGCAATAACCCGATACTTTTCACCACCGCCAACGAAACCGGGTTCTCCATGACTATCTATGCCAGCAATGGAGCCAATTTCGCCGACTTCATCTTCACCGGCTGCAACACCTACAATCCCGCGGCGGACCCAATCAACCCTTGCTTCGCTGATCAAAACACCGATGAGCCCATCGTTGGCCTGTATGTCGACCCGTCGTGGACCATAGCCCCTCCCGGCACGCCGGTCGACGATATACCGGAGTCCACGTTAATCGCCGACGGCGGTATCGAGCCTGTTACAAGCGTGCCGGAGCCCGGCAGCCTCCCGCTTTTAGGCAGCGCACTGCTCGCAATCGTGGGTATGAGCATCCTGCGAAAACCAACTCGGCCCCGAGCTTGATTTTTTTCGTCTGGTGCCAGTCGCGCGTGGCAGGTGCGGTGTTTATTCCCCGCATCCACGACCCGAGATTATGTGCCGCCGACTCGATGCACAACCTGGAGAAACGGGACATACTTTCTGATAACCGACAAAGGACGGCATTATCGGTAGGGTGACCTGCAAGCCCCCCATATTGACCGCTCGCACCCTTCTGGCTTTCGCGCTTTCCAAAGATGGCGTCCCAAGTTTACTAAAAAGTAACCATTCTCCGAGTGTGTCAATACAGCCAGATTCCCCTGTCTTGCTTTCGTCGGCTCTTGCAGCCTTCCGTTGACACGTCAGAAATAGGCCTGGTGCTAACCGGAATCGAAGGGGCATGGATACTGTATCGACTGGTGTTGGCTAGGCTAAGTCGTGTCGTTTTAGTCCTGCCCGTTTTCGGCGATGCTGCGAAAAGGGCGCTCTGAATAGCTGTGGCGCCTGCCCCGCACCAGGCAAAACTGGATTTTCTGAAGCTCTCTACCTTCGTCTTAACGCCAAATCGGCCAGATTTCCAGTTTCCCGACCGACCTGGATGTCTGGTCTGCAACCGCCATCAAACTTGCGGTTACCCGCACCCCACGCGGCATCAGGCCAGTAGACTCGCGATCTTTCGGCGCACTCCACTCACGCTATACTTGCGAGAAATGACGGGTGACGGGGATACTTACGACATACGAGCGCTCTTTGACCGGGCGATCGGACTGGCACCGGCGCAACTGGCCGCGCTTCTGCAAAGCTTACCGCAAACCGTCTGCGAAGAGTTGAAAGCACTTTTGCAGGCGGACGAGGGAGCCGCGACATTTCTTGCGGGCGCAGTAGATCGCGAACTGCCCGAGCCGGCGGGCAGCGGCCAGCAGTTCGGCACATTTCGAACCGCGGAGTTATTGGGGCGCGGCGGCATGAGCTCCGTTTTCAAGGCGCACCGTATCGACGGTGAGGTGGCGCAGACCGTCGCAGTCAAGGTCGTCGATCTGGGTTGGCTCGACCCGCGCGTGCTTGATCGTTTCCGTCAGGAACGGCAATTTCTGGCAGGGCTCTCGCATCCCAACATCGCCCGCTTGATTGACGGCGGAACGCGGCCGGACGGTGTCGCTTATGTCGCCATGGAGTACGTCGAGGGTGAACGGATCGACCGCTATTGCGATTCGCACGGCCTGGGAATCAAGGAACGGCTCCGGTTGTTTCTCCCGCTCTGCGAGGCCGTTGACCATGCGCACAGCAAACTCATCGTCCATCGCGATCTCAAGCCGTCGAACGTACTGGTCACCGCGGACGGTCAGCCCAAGCTGCTCGATTTCGGTGTCGCCAAGGCGCTCGACGCCACAGCCGGCGGGCAAACTCAGACGATCGCCCTCACGCCGAATTTCGCAAGCCCTGAGCAGGCACGGGGCGAGGACGTCACCACCGCCACCGACGTCTATGGACTCGGGGCCGTGCTTTACTTCCTGCTGACCGGGCGCGCTCCGCACCAGGCCGAGGGGCTCTCGACGGCAGCGCTGCAGCGCGCCATCTGCGAGGAACCGCCAGCGAAGCCGAGTTCGATCCGTCCCGAGCTCAAGGGCGACCTGGAAAACATCCTGGTGAAGGCGCTGCACACCGTGCCTTCCAGGCGTTATCGTTCCGCGCGGGAACTCGCCGACGACGTGGAGCGATTCCTCGCGCGGCGGCCCGTGCTAGCCACTCCGGACAGCGCCGCCTATCGATTGCGGCGCTTCGTCGCACGCAACGCGTTCGCGTGCGCGGCGGCGGCAATCGCTGTCTTGGCCGCGGGCGCCGGCACGGGAATAGCGCTCTATCAGGCCCATCGCGCGCAACAGCGATTCGCACAGGTGCGCGAGCTGGCCAATAAGTTCATCTTTGAGTTCGAGGCATCCATTCGCACCACGCCTGGCACGCTTGACGCACGCAAAAAGATGGCGGCGACCGCGCGCCAGTACCTGGCCAGCCTGGCAGGCGATGCACGTGGCGACGCTTCGCTGAATCGTGAACTGGCGGAATCGTATTATCGCCTGAGCGAAGCTGAGTACGCCACCGGCGAGAACAGCCAGTGGCTGGCCGATCTGCTCCACTGCCGCGAAATTCTCCTCGCTTTGCATGACGACCGCAACGGTGCCCCCGAACAGCGCGCTTTGTACGTCAAGGTGCTGGTGCACGTGCAAGATTACTGGGTGGATCGCGATCCGCCCAAAGCCGTACCCTACTCGCTCGAAGCCCTGGACGTGGCGCAGGTGTTTCGGCGCCGATACCCGGACCATATGCTGGCGTGGCGTTCGTGGGCGGAAGCCAACATGCTTCGCGGCAATACCCTCTTCGATACCCAGCAACTCCCCGCGGCGCTCGAGCACTTCCAGCAGGCTGTTCGCATTGCCGACGAAGCACGCGCGCGGTTTCCCAATGAGGTCGAACTTGTGGTCCTCCGCGTCGAAGCAGGCAACCGGATGGGGAATACCGCCGCCGCTCTCGGCCGCAACGAAGACGGGCTACGCGCCATCGATGAAACCGCTGCTCTCTTCGATCCGCTGATTTCCGGGCATCCCGAAAACCCCGGTTGGCGGGATCTCCGCATCAAGATCGCCGTCTCCCACGCCTCCCTGATACGCCGCCTGGCGCGCGCCAATCCTGCGTTTCAGCCGCAGGTGCTCCCCGCGTTCCGCGACGTCTATCTCATGGCCAAAGAGAACTCCGCCCGCAATCCTGGCAGTTACGAGGCGCTCGACCTGCAGTATGTGGTCACCCACCGCTACGCCAACCAGTTGGCGTTTGCCGACAAGCCGGCGGAGGCCCTGCCGCTTTTGCAGGAAGCCGCTGGAGTTCTGGCCACAATTTCCGCCCGCAGTCCGGACGATCACCGGACTTTGAGCCTGCGCGTCGAGAACCTGCTCGGCCAGAGCGGGTATCTCATCGATATGAAACGCTGGCCGGAGGCTGCTGCCGCCGTGGCGCAAGCCGGGCCGCTGATGGATCGCTGCGAGGCCGGTTGGCCCGACGACCAAACCACGCTCGATGACCGGATCACCATGCTTGCGCATGAAACCGCGATCGCCTTCTATACTGGAAAAACCGCCGAAGCCCGCGCCAGTTGCGAAAAGGCTCTGGCGGCGGCGGTCCGGCTGATCCGCATGGCGAAAGACGAAGCGAACCCGGTCAGCCTGCTGGCGGATCTGCGCCTGTTCGCCCGCAAGCTGGGACTACCCGACCCCACCGCAACCAAACCAACAGCCTCCGCCAACGCGTCGCACTAATGTACGGCGGAAGATCGGGGCCAGGCCGCCATTCGCGCCCTCGCCGGCCGGTCGTCTTTCCGCGGCGCGTCCGCTGCCTTACTGTGACCAGGTAGCCGTGACCAGTCCGATGGAGTAGCCGGGATTCAGAGTCACGGTCGCGGTGGTGGTCGACGACCCGACCGTTCCGGCCAACCCTGCGGTGGCGGTGATCGTCTGGTCCGGAAAGTTCTGCGTATAGAAATGGAGAGTGGGAATGGTTCCCAACGGAATGTTGGACGCGTGGATGCTCACCGCCAGCGGCGACGTGGAATTCAGCAGGACGTCGGGAACCGTGAAGCTGCCCGTGGGATTCGGCGGTATGTTAATTCCGTTGATAGTCGTGACGGAGATAGTCGGTAGCCCGGTGACGGCGGGGAGGAACAGGGCTACCGGGCTGGCGGTATAGAGCGTTCCGCCGACGGTGCCGGTGAAAGTGTATTGGAAAGACTCGATGCGCACAATCCCGCTGGCCCCGGGGTTTGTGCACCCTCCGAGTTGGAAGCCGGTGGCCCCACCGGCAGCGGTGATGGTTCCCGAGCCGCTGACAACCGGCGCGACGAGGCGAAGTCCGCCTCCCGCTCCCCCACCCGATCCGACGTAAGAAACACCGGCGCCGCTGCCGCCAACCGCCGTGACGACGCCACTCACCGTGATGGAGACTGAACTGGCAATGAGAAGCGCACCTCCGCCCGCTCCTCCATTGGCAATCGCGCCGCCTCCACCGGATCCACCCACCAGCGGAACCAGAAACTGGGTAGCCGAGGTGCCGCCGCCAATACCCTCGTTTCGCGGGGTGCACGAGTTGTCGTTCACCCCGCCGCCATTGGGGCCGAAACCGGGGACTGCCGGGTTACCGCCGAACGCGGCGAGGCCTCCGCCGTACCCGCCGGGACCCGGGGTGGCCGGGACTGTGCGCTGGGCCGCGGTCGCGGGCACGCTGCCGTTCTGACCGCTCAGATCGATAGTGCCGGCAATGGTCACGGCTCCCGACGCCAGAAAATAGAGTGGGCCCGAGAAGACCGCGCCGGACAGTTTCAGGGTGGAACCCGACGCGATCTGGATGGTTTTGAAGTTGTAGATGCTCCCACCGCCGGAAGGGGCCGTAGTGAATACGGTCACGCCGGGTGCGCTGATGATCAGGTCTCCGTCTGCGCCGGTCGAACCGCTGGAGAATGTCTGGCCCTGGAGAGCCGCCGCCACTGGGATCGCCAGCAGTGCCAGCCGCAAACAGGCGAGGGCGCCACGCACCCGCTGTCTTAAATTATCGAACTTCAGTTGCATAGATAGCTCCTTGTCTTTTAGGTTTCAGGATTGCGTAGGAAATGATATTTCGGATACTCAGCGGAGGGGTGACGTAATAGCCCGGCGCGTCGATTGCGGGGACGCTCTTTGGATCGAGGGGGTCGGATCCGAGAGCTAATTCCAAGCCATCCGGATAACCGTCGCCATCGGAATCGGCGAGATACGGGCTGGTGCCCAAAATGAGCTCGTCGGCATCGCACAGGCCGTCGCCATCCGAATCCAGGCAGCGCGCCTCTCCGCTGGCATTCGCCGCCGCGTGGGCGAGGATCAGCGCTACAGTCCGCTGATCCACGGGTATTCGAAATCTCAGGCTCGCGGTAGAAGCTCCAGAGGTTTGCGTGGGTTGCGCGGACCCGTTGAATAGGGAAAATGGAAGGCCGGCAATTTCGTAAGTCCAGGGAGAGACCGGCAACGGCGAGGCGGTGTTTTCGAGGGAGAACGGCAGGCCGGCGAGCACATGAGTCAGTGCGCCGGACTGAAATGGCGCCGCGCTGTTTTCGATGGAGAACTGAAAGCCGCCAATCACATAAGTCAGCGCGCCGGACGGCACTGGCGACGCGCCGTTCTCGATGGAAATGGGGACGCTGCCGACCACGTGGGTGCGCGGCACCGAGAAGCAGCCGAAGCCTAGAGCAGCCGTCAAAGTGTAGGGGACATCGGCGGCGTTGACCGCGCCGTCGCCGTCCAGGTCATCCACGGCGGGTGCGATGCCGCGCACTTCGTTGATCATGGCCTGAATGTCGACCACGTTGATGACCGAATCATGGGTGACATCACACCTGTTGGAAGTGGTGGGCTGGGCAGTTCCCACGATCATCGTGGCTGGCAGCAGGAATGCAAGTCTGTATACGCAATTCATGACAATCTCTTGCTGGCGATGCGGTCAAACCGGGATACACGGGACGCTCTGGCCACTTCACTCGGGGAACGCAGCCGACCGCTCGTGAGATAAATGCGAAATCGGCGGAAATTATTCGCAAGAAAATTTTCGTTGCGATCCGTGATACTCAGTTTGAACGTCGACCGGTAGGACTACTGGGGCAGCGTGCTGTTGAACTGCGAATGTACGCCTCAGAAACGGGAGTTCCGGACCCGACGATGCCCAACAAAAAATAGCGGCCGGCAACGCCTTACACTAATTAGGGCGGATGGAAGATCAGAGTCACGAAATTACGGTATTGCTGCAACGCGTGCGCCGCGGAGAGAAGTCCGCGGTGGACGACCTGATTCCGCTGGTCTACAGTGAGCTGCACCGTTTGGCGCGGTCGGAAATGCGCCGCGATCGCGTCAACCATACTTTACAGCCGACGGCCCTGATTCACGAAGCGTATCTGCGAATGTTCGCGGGCCGTACGCCCGAATTCGCCGATCGCGCGCATTTTTTGGGAATTGCGGCGCGCGTCATTCGCCAGGTGCTGGTGGACTACACGCGCAAGCGTCGCGCGCAAAAGCGTGATGGCGGGGAGCGTGCCGGATTTCTGATGGAAATGGGCGCGACCAAGCCGGCTGGAGACCTGCTCGAAGTCCACGAAGCGTTGAATCGCCTGGAAGCTGAGGACGCGCGCCTGGCCACCCTCATCGAAATGCGGTTTTTCGCGGGCATGACGGCGGAGGAAGCGGCCGAGGTCCGGTCCGAGTCCGTACACGCCGTCCGACACGATCTCCGCTACGCACAAGCGCGCCTGCGCCGTCTCATGATGGCGCCGCCAGTGCGCTGATTTCATTCGAAAAAAAACTTCGCGCAGTCCGCACTCGAAATACGCATTCCATCTTTGTCTCAAGGATTCGGAGGAAAGCGTAGATGCAATCCATCGTCAAGCGCCTGATGTTCTTCGCACTGGCGGCCTTAGTGCCGGCGACGGAGGAGATGCAAGTGTTGCGAAGTCAGTTGGTCAGGGTCCTGCTGCTGGCGGGCGTCGGGATGCAACGGGTACGGCAGGGATGCACGTTGGCGCTTCTGGCGGCGGCATTCTCGTTCCAGGCCGGGGCGCAACCCAGTTGGGTTCAGCAGTTTCCCGCCGCGAGCCCAGACTACCGCGAAGCGTCCTGGATGACCTGGGACGGATTGCACAAACAAGTTGTGCTATTCGGGGGATGCACGGCGTCGTCATGCCCGTCGGCGGACACATGGACCTGGGACGGGAAGACCTGGACGCCAATGTTTTCCGCGGTGTCGCCCCCGGCGCGATTCCGCCACTGCATGATGTACGATCCCGGGCATGAGCAGGTTGTGCTCTTCGGGGGGGAAGGCGAAAACGGTTTCCTGAACGACACCTGGGTTTGGGACGGCTCTACCTGGATGCAGAAGAGCACAGCCGGTGCTCCGATCGCGCAAGATTGCTACGCATCTTTAGCCTACGACGAACGGCATCAACAGGCGATCTTCTTTGGCAAGGCCGCCGCGAATTCAACGGCGAGCGCCACCTGGTCGTGGGACGGCACGAATTGGAGTCGGCTTTACCCATCCACGGCGCCACCTTACGGCTCCACTCCGATTTTGGTCTACGACAAAGGGCGTCAGCAGCTTGTCCTGGCTACCTACACGGACAATCCCGCCAATAACAACTACGCGTCCACATGGACCTGGGACGGAGCGAATTGGAACCGGATTACGGAAACGGGGCTGCTTCCATCGGACCAGAACCCCTCCGAGGGGGTGTACGACCCGGTGACGAAGCAGATTCTGGTGTTCCTGGAAGGACCATCGGTCTACGGCTGGAATGGCGCGGGGTGGTTTCCCGTTTCCACAGCAGTCGAGCCCCCGGACAGAATTCTGCCCGCGATGGCGTTCGATGAAGTAAACCAGCAGGTCGTGATGTTCGGAGGCAGCGGCTCAGGGCCCTCCGCGCTCGCGAACGATACCTGGACATACGGCTACCCCACGCTCGATTGGACGCAACTGGCGCCAAACTCGATGCCTTCCGCGCGCGGCTTCGTGGCAATGGCTTTCGACGGGGAAAACAACAATACCGTGCTGTTCGGCGGGCTGTCCTCGGGTCCCTCCTATCTCAGCGACACATGGACCTGGGATGGATCGAACTGGTTGCAAATGAGCCCGTCGCAGTCGCCGCCCGGGCGCGCGCTCCCGGCGATGGCTTACGACGGCCGCAACCGGGAGGTAGTGTTATTCGGCGGGTTTGGTCCAGCCGGCCCGGTTGGCGGCTATTACGGCGATACCTGGATTTGGAATGGGAGCAATTGGTCGCAGAAAACTCCGGCGCATTCACCGCCCGCTCAAGCATATCACTCCATGACCTTTGATACGGCGCTTCAACAAGTGGTCCTTTTCAGCGGGATGACGTGCTGCAACGCCGCGGTGAGCGGCGATACGTGGACCTGGGATGGAACGGATTGGACGCATCAATTGCCGACGACGACGCCGCCCGAGACTTTTGCTTACTCGGCCGCCGCGTTCGACGGCGCCCGGGGAACGACACTGCGCTTCGATTCTTTTTATCAGAGCCCCAAATGGAATGCATCGACCTGGATTTACAACGGCGCGACATGGAACAACCTCTCGCCAACCCACACGCCAGGCGCGAGAATTCTCGACTCAACGCTCGCTTACGATAGCCAGCGGCAGCAGATCTCGCTGTTCGGAGGGTCGGATTCAAACACTGGTGCAAACTTGTCTGACACCTGGCTGTGGAGCGGATTCGACTGGACGCAGATCGCACCGCCACACAACCCCTCCGCCCGAGGAGGATTTGGATACGCGTTCGATCCGATTCACAATAACACTGTCCTGTTCGGAGGCCGCTATAACGGCGCTTCCGAGGTCTATTACAACGACACGTGGATTTTGGGTCCGCCCAGTCAAGGGGGTGCAACAGTCGCCATTAACGTTCCCGCCGGCGTTCAGTTCTTCTTCAACGGCCAGAGTTATACGGGATCGCAAACCATTCCCATCGCTCCCGGGAGTTACACCCTCTATGCGGCCTCGCCGCAGACCATCGCTACTGGGACGCAAGCCACGTTCGCGTCGTGGTCGGATGGCGGCGCGCAGTCGCACCTGGTGACGGTTGCCGCCGGCGGATTGAGCATCACGGGTACATTCAACACATCGTACCTGCTGACCACTGTCGCCAACCCCTCGGCCGGCGGGACGGTGAGCGGCGGCGGATATTACCTATCCGGGACCGGCGCCACGGTTACCGCTACTCCCAACGCCAATTACCTCTTCGGCAGTTGGTCAGGGGCATGTTCCGGCTCGGGCGCCTGCTCGGTGACGATGAACGCGCCGGCTACGGTCACGGCCAATTTCACGCTCAACGTGGTGCAGTACACGGTTACCGTTCCCGCGTCGGTACAGTTCACGTTCAACGGGACCACGTATACCGGACCACAGACGCTGACGGTGGCGCCGGGGAGTTACACGCTCTCCACCACCACGCCGCAGGCGACGGCCGCCGGGACACAGGCGGTATTTCAATCGTGGAGCGACGGCGGCGCGATCTCGCACCCGGTGACGTTATCGCTGGGGCCCGCGCAGACGGTGACGGGCGTCTTCACCACGCAGTATCTGCTGACCACCGCCGCGTTGCCGGCGGGCGCCGGATCGATCAGCCCGGCCAGCCAGTACTTCAACGCGTCCACCGTTGTGCCGGTGACGGCGCTGGCGAATGGAGGCAACGAGTTCGAATTCTGGAGCGGGGCGTGTACCGGGTCGGCGACGTGTTCGGTGACGATGAACGCGCCGGTCACCGTGACTGCCAACTTCGCTGCGCCGTCGACATGGGTGCAACTCGGGCCGGCTACGTCTCCCAGCGCGCGCACGCTCGCCGCGACGGCGTCTGACCCGGTACGCCAGCAGGTGGTTGTGTTCGGCGGGGCGATCGACGGCCAGGATCAGGTTTATACGAACGAGACCTGGGTGTGGAACGGAACCACCTGGACCCAGATGCATCCGG
>DATJMA010000084.1:0-17620 GCA_035509055.1 Bryobacteraceae bacterium
ACCAGGCTGCGCAAATCGTTCGGCGGCATGTTGTAAATGTGAAACCACTGCGCAAAGATTCCGCCGGGCCGCAAACGGGCGCGCGCGATGCGGAAGAAATCGCGCGTGAAGAGATTGTTCATCCCCGCGATCCACGGGTTGGACGGTTCGGAGATGATGACGTCATACCGCGCCGAAGCGAGCGCCAGGTGATTGCGTCCATCGTTGACAATCAGCGTAGTGCGCCCGTCTTCCAGCGGCCGCCCGTTGACGCCGTCGAAATCGTGTGAAGCACGCACCACGTCGCGCGAAATCTCCACCACGTCGAGCCGTCGGATGGAATGGGTCAGGGCCGCGCCCGCCGTCACGCCGCTGGCAAGCCCGATCAGGCAGACGCGCTCCGCCGCCGGCTGGAGCAGCAGGGGCAGGTGGGCGAGCAGTTTCTCGGTCAGCAGATCGCCGCCGGCATCGCTCGCATCTACTTTTCCGTCGATGGAAAGGACCCGCGCCGCCCCATCCTGCCGCACGGCAACCGTTCCGGTAATGCCCTCGTGCACCCATAGCAGGTCGCCCGCGTGCACGGCATTGGAGCTCGTGTAGTACGGCGCATATTTGTACCCGCCCGCGGTCATGGCCGCCATGTCCCATCGGGGAAAGAAGAAAGCCGCCAGGATCACGCCCGCCCCGGCGGCGGCAAACGCGGGCCCGCGCCACTTGGGACGAAGGTAATCGAGCAGCAGGAGCGCCAGTCCCAGATTCAGCGCTCCGCCCAGCAGCAGCGTGCGTTCCGTGCCGAGCGCCGGAATCAGCCACCAGCCCGCTGCTACCGACCCGGCAATGCAGCCCGCCGTATTGATGCCGTAGAGACCGCCGATCCGGCTGGCGAATGTCTCCGCATCCGCGGCGCCCGCTCGCATCGTTAAAGGGAAAATCAGCCCGAAGAGGAGGGTGAGCGGCAGCAGCGCCAGAAGCAGCAAGCCAACCTTCATCAGTTCGATCTGCGCAGGTTGGGAACTGTGGGTGCGCACCCAGTCGGCGATCCATGGCGGCGAAGCGCCGGCGGCAGCCAGCGCCCAGATCAGCGCCGCCGCGCTGAAGGCCTGCGCCGCACATAGCCATCCCGCCGGGTTTCGTTTCAAGCGGCCGGCCCACACGCCGCCGCCCGTCAACCCTACCAGGAAGACCGCAAGGATCAGCGTGAGTGTCGAAGCCGTTGGTCCGAACAGCAATCCATAAACCCGGCCCCACGCCACCTCGTACAAAAAACAGGTCCCGCCGCTCAGAAAGGCGACCGGGAGCGTGACCCGGACGGGAAGGATGGGTCTCGCCGTCGAAGCAGCCCGATGAGCCGGTGCATCAGCCGTTTCCGTTTCCGTTTCCGCGCCGCGCGCGAGCCACATCGCCGCCAGACCCGTCAACGCATTCCAGGCGCACGCGAATTCCAGCGTCCGCGCAAAGCCGAGCCCCGGCAAAAGCACGAACCCTCCCAGAATCGCGCCGCCCGTGGCGCCTGCCAGGTTGATGGAATAAAGGATGCTTACCCATCTACCGGCGTCGATGCGTGCCGTGGTGTGCTTACGCGTCGATATCCAGCGGGCCAGCAGGGGAAGTGTGGCACCCATCGCGCATGTCGCTGGAAACAATACGGCCGACCCCGCGATCGCACGCACCAGTGTCACCGTCGTCGGCAGGGTATGCCCATCGCCATAGAGAGCCTCTAAGAGTGGCGCCACGCCCCGCAGCAGCAACGGGATCAGCAAGGCATAAGTGCTGACGAATAATTCAGCAATCCCGTATAAGAACAGGCTTTCCCGGCCGGACCTTCGGGCGAACTTACTCGCGCCCGTCGAGCCCGCGGCGATCCCGCCCAGGTAGATGCCCAGCACAATGCTCATGGCTTGCGCCGTATTCCCGAAGCTGATCGCAAACAGCCGGATCCAAACGACTTCGTAGATTAACGCCGCGGCGCCGGATAAAAAGAAAAGTGCGCCGAGCATCCGTGCTTTGGTTGGGGGAGTCAATCGGGCGTCCTGTGCGTCCGCGAATTTAGAAACAAGTTTAACCTCGGCCCGGCCGGTTCGACAAGCGAACCAACGGCATTTATGACACGGATAGAAGATTTTTTCGTTGACACCAATGTGGACCCAGACTAAACTCAATCAAATATAAACCGGCCAGACGCGAGGGAAACTTCCAGCGATGGCAACGGCGCCAGAGGGGTAAGCGCTGAGGAAGCGCTAGGATACTCACGCAAACAAACCGTCGTATCTTCGGGACTCTGGTCTACCCACACCGTAGTGGCAAACTTCGGCTCTGACGCCGCGGTGACCCCCGTCAAGCTCAAGCTCAACTTCAAGGAAGGCTTCCAGGAAACGTTTGCTTGTTTTTCCTGGCGGTAATGGAAGTCCGGATCGGAATTAATAACCGGCGCCGGACGGATTTGAACCGTTGGCACGTAAGAGGGTTACATCTTTACGTCTTTCGGGAAGAAGGGGTGAGTAATGAGTTTCGTCCAGAGATATAGGTCCACCCGGCTGGTGAGATGGGGGCTTTGCGCATTGATTGCATCGCTGGCGCCGCTGTCGGCCCAGGGTCCCACAACCGGCAGTATCGCGGGCCTGATAACGGACCCCTCCGGTGCAATGTTGCCGGATGCCAAGATCACGGTGGCGAGCGAGGCGCTGCTCGTGCCCCAAAACACGGTGAGTTCCAAGGAGGGAACCTACCGCTTCCCCTCGCTTCCTCCCGGCACTTATACCCTGACTGTGGAAGCCGTCGGCTTTCAGTCCGCAAAGCGCGAACAGATTGTAATCAATTCCGGATTCAACGCGACGATTGACGTTCCCATGACGGTCGCCGGCCAAGTCCAAACGGTCGCTGTTACCGCCGAAGCCCCGGTCATCGACGTGGAGAATACCAAGACGCAAGACGTCTTTGTCGCCAGCACGCTTAAGGAGATTCCCAATTCACGCGATATGTGGAGCCTGATCGGCATCTCGCCCGGCATGATCGTGAGAAGCTACGACGTCGGCGGCTCCGCCACGGGCACCCAGATTTCCTATTTCGCCTACGGTATGACCAACCAGCAGCGCGTTCAGATCGACGGCGTCAATATGACCGAGGCCAACAATGCCAGTTCGGCTTATAGCGACTATGGTTCCTTCGCAGAAGTGAACTTTGGCACCACCGGCAATGACGCGTCGATGTCCACACCCGGCGTCTCCATCAATTTCGTGGTGAAATCCGGCGGTAACGATTTTCACGGCGACATGTACGAAGATTACGAGAATCCCAACTTCCAGGGCCACAACATCAGCACTTACCAACTGGACGAAGGCGCCGGAGTCGGCACGCGCATTCAGTCGTATCGCGATAGCAATGGCGATATCGGCGGCCCCATCAAGCGGGACAAGCTCTGGTTCTTCTTCTCCTTGCGCGACCAGGAAATCGGAACCACGGTCACCGGCTATCCCGCCAACAATCCGGGCTCCGCCCCGCCGTTTACCACGACTCTCGAAAACGCCACGTACAAGATCACCTATCAGCTCAACCCGAAGAACCGAATCTCCACGTTCCTGAACATGACGCGGAAGCAGCAGCCATTCCGGAACGCCTCCAACACCCAGTACTCCGACGCGGTATATAACCAGGATCTCTCGGAGTGGTCCGGCAACGTCATGTGGGACAGCACCATCAGTCCGAACGCATTTCTGAACGTGATGGTGGGTGATTGGGGCTACAACTGGACGAACACGCCTTACAAAGGGCCCGACGGCCAATTCGACTTTCGCCGAGTGGAAAACTCGACCGGCGACACCGCCGGCGCCTTCGACGAGAACCGGTATAACCGGCGCCGAAGCCAGGTTGTGCCCACCTTCTCCTATTCCGCCAATAACTTCTTAGGCCGACCGCATTTCTTTACCATCGGTTTCGTGTCCGAGCGGGAGACATATAACTTCGAGCAGTATTCCTACGCCGGAGCGGGCCTGGAGACTTTTGCGAGCGCAGCCGGCTCCCCGGACTTCACGACTCCGTATTCCGTGACGATTTACAACACGCCGGGTATCACCTTCGATTACCTGCGCCATAACGGTGCTTACATCCAGGACAAGGTTAAAGTATCGCGAAAACTGACCTTGAACCTTGGCGTCCGTTGGGATTATTACAGTGCCAACCGGCCCGTCGAGAAGGTTCGCCCAGATACCATCTACTCGGCGTTCTTCTACCAGGGCCAGCCGCTGCCGAACGGCTATTCGATTCCAGCTCTCTACCCCAGCCTTTCGATTGCCGGTAACTCCGGAGTGCTTCACTGGACGCACGACTTCTCTCCGCGGCTTGGCTTTGCCTACGACATTTTCGGAAACGGCAAGACTTCCATAAAGGCCAGCTACGGCATCTACTACGAAAATCCCAGCCTGGTTCTGTCTTACGCGGCCAATCCTCTGCAGCTCACCGGGTACACCTTCAAATGGAATGCGGCGCCTTCGGCCGCTTTGACGGCCGGGACACAGGGATTTACACCGGATCAGTTAGGCGCTTTCCTGAGCAGTTCGGGCGGCATCTCGAACGCCATTGCTCCGGGCATCCGCGATCCCTACATGGCCGACTATAATGCGTTCGTCGAGCATGAAATCCGGCACGACCTGGTCTTGCGCGCCGGCTTCGTTTACCGGCAGCTGAATCACGACTGGGCACTCGTGGAAACCGCCCGTACCTTGAACCTGTTCACAAAGGCTGTGTCCATCAACGATCCCGGCCCCACCGGAACGCTGAACCAGCCGATTACCGTTTGGGATATCCCCAATGGCACGGTGCTGCCCGCCAGCCACCAGTTGTACGAAAGCCCGAACGGCAACAACAGTTACTACCGCAATCTGGATATTTCCGTAACCAAGCGGATGTCCTCCAACTGGTCGATGACCGCGGGCTATCTGGGCACCTGGTCCTCGTATCCCTACAACGGCACCGGAGTCGGCGGTCCGGCCAGCGGTGCACCCGCGTCTGCGACACTGCCTACCAATCCGAACTGGCTCCAATACAATGAGGCGCACACCTTCATCGACAGCTTCAAGGCTTTCGGCACCTACACGGCGAAATACGGCATTACCTTCTCGCCTGTCTACCGCTTCTTCCTTGGAACGCCCGAGTCTCGCTACCTCGCCGTAACCGGCCTGAACGTCGGCAGCGAAACCATCCCGCTTGCCCCCATTGGCAGCTATCGCCAGCAGAACGTAAGCATTTTCGATACACGCGTGGAGAAGCATTTCAACATCAAAGACAGGTACCAGATAGGCCTGTTCTTCGACGCGTTCAATATTCTCAACAGCAACGCCGATCAGAACCAGGACAACGTCACCGGCACCAAGACCACTACGGTGAACGGGCAGAAGCTCACGTATCAGCGCTTTCTGAGCGGCACCACGATCATCGCGCCTCGTATCTTCCGCGTGGGGGCGAAGTTCACGTTCTAAAACCGGCTGCTCAGCGGCCGGATATGGGCCGCTCCCGCGGCGGGCCGGCGGAGGCTTCCACTTGCTCCAGCTTCCGCTGGTCGAGCTCCGAAAAGGAATCGCGCCGCGCCAGCAGATCGGTGCTGCGCTGTGTGGAGCGGAACAGGCCCTCCCGGGAATGCAAAGTGGTCTTGAGCATGATATGGAACAGCTCATGTGCGATCACCCGGCCCAGGGCGAGACCCAGCAGGCCGTCGCGCTGGCCGGGCGGCGCGATGCGAAGGTTCGGCCCGATCAGGGCCACCACGTTATCGCAAAGGACGTCCGCGATCGGAAGGATGTGCCCGTTGGAGATGTAGGTCTGGCCGAGAGGCTGTCCATCCGGCAGAGCGTCTGGATCGAGCCATCGGAGGCCGTCCTGTGGCCGGCACTGCCCGCGCAGACGAATGATGGCAAGGGGAGTGCTCACGGCGTGGCCTTCCACCTCGTGGCTGGTTTTCCAGGTGACGGTGATGCCGGGCGCCAGTGCGGCATCCGCCGCCTGCTCCATCGCCTGCAACACTACCGGCGTGGCGTGGTCGGGTCCGGCCAGAACCGTCAACAACTCGCCGGCTGCGGCGGTTCTGCCAAAGAGGGCAATCCAAACGGATGCCAGCAACAGGGCTGATCTCAGCATTGCCAATTCCTCGTACTCGGAGGACGGCAGCCAGCATATCACAGCCCCCGGGGCGGAAACAGGGGTGCACTTCCCATAACCGGGCTCACTCTGGTGATAGGGAACCCATTGGCGAAGCGGAGTTTAGGCGTAGACGTACCACCAGGACCGGCGGGATCTCCGTCAGGTGGTCCCAGGAGAGCAGGGAACCCGTGGGCTGCGCGGCGTGAGGGTTGGGTTCCTCGAGCGCATCCAGTACGAATCCGGCCGCGAAGCAGGCCGGCAGCAGCGCGGAAAGAGGGCGATGGAAATAGTAGTGGCTCGAGGGCTGGCCTGCGATTCCCGTGCCGAGGGCCGGCTCGAGGCTCAGATAGCGATGGACTTGAACCGCGTACCGTATCGCGCCGCCCGTTTCGTCCCGCGCGGCAATCAGGCTGGTCCCGAACGTATTGAAGCAAGGATGCAGAATCGAAAAGACAAACCGGCCCCTGGGCCGCAGCAGGCGAACCGCCTGCCGCAGCAGCGGAGTAATGCAGGCCAAGTCCATCAGGACCATGTTGCACACCGCGGCGTCGAAGCGCGCGCTGCCGAGAGCAGCAAGCTCCCCGGCGTCGTTGAGATCGATGAGCCGGTACTCGATGCCGTCGCCGTATTGGGTTCCGCGGGCGCGAGCGCATTCCAGGAAGTCCGCGCTCGAATCGCAGGCCACCACGCGCCCTCCCTGTTGCGCCATCGCGCGCGCCAGCAGGCCGTTGCCGCATCCCAGGTCCGCCACGTCCTCGCCGGCGCGCAGGCCGAGCAGGCGCATCACCGCCGGTGCAATCAGACGGTTGTGCCAGTCGTTGCCTTCCTGCATCCGCCCGTCCCACCAGCGCGCGTTTTCGTTCCAGATGCGCTGGCTTTCGCGCGCCAGTTCCGGGAAGTCGACGCCGGCAAATTCCGTCTCCATCTCTCTCCTCCTGCGGAATCCATTCTCGCGCGAAAGCGTCCGCCGGCGCGCCGGCGTTGCCGCCGCCGCACGAATCCGTGTGCCGGCGATGAATCGTCGAAGGCCGCCCGCGGCGCTAGAAAGGGCTAGTGAAAATTTGATTCAGTCAAGACACAAATCGGTGTATACTACTTCAAACCTGGGTTCCATGCCCGAACTCCAATGGCGTTCTGCCGTGTCCGTATCTCAGAACAAGCGCTGAAGATCGGGAGTGCTGCCATCCGATGAAACCACTTATTTCCGTTTGTAACCTGGTGAAGACTTACCAGGTCGGAGACATCGCCGTGCGCGCCCTGCGCGGCGTTTCCCTCGATATCGCGGCGGGCGAGTTTGTGACCATTGTCGGACCCTCGGGCTCCGGTAAGTCCACTCTTATGCACATCCTCGGCTGCCTCGATCAGCCTACCGGCGGCGATTACTTTCTGAACGGCAAAAACGTCTCCCGGCTGAACGACGACGAATTGTCGCGCATCCGCAACCGCGAGATCGGCTTTGTCTTTCAGGGCTTCAACCTGCTCTCGCGAACATCGGCGCTGGAAAATGTCGAGCTGCCGTTGCTCTACGGCGCCCAGGACGTTTCGGCCGCCGAACGCAAGCGCCGCGCCATGGGCGCGCTCGCGGCAGTCGGCCTGGCGGACCGCGCCGAGCATTACTCCAATCAGCTCTCCGGCGGCCAGCAGCAGCGTGTCGCCATCGCCCGTGCCCTGCTCAACTCCCCTTCCATCATTCTTGCCGACGAGCCCACGGGCAATCTGGACAGCCGCACCAGCGTCGAGGTGATGGAGATTTTCCAGTCGCTCAAGGACAAGCAGGGCATCACCATCGTGCTCATCACGCACGAGCAGGAGGTGGCGGCTTACGGCTCCCGCACCATCACCATCAAGGACGGCGGTATCCTCTCCGATTGCGCCAACACTGACCGGCGCCTGGCCAGCTTTGAGTTGATGGAAACGCCGATGGCCGAAGAGAGTGAGCTCTCGTGACCTACCAATCCAGTTTTCGCGTGGCCGTGAAAGCGCTGGCCAAAAATAAGCTGCAATCCATTCTCACCACCGTCGGAATGTCCATCGGCGTGGCCACGGTGCTCACCATGATCGCGCTCGGCAGCGGCGCCGAATCGGCCATTCAGGGCCAGGTGCGTGCCGCCGGAATGAACCTCATCTTTATCAGGGCCGGCAATTATAGGATCAAGACCGAAGACGCCGGCGAGGCGATCGAAGAAAACGCCGCCCTCCGCCTCCCGAAGCTTGGCGATTTCGCTCTCGAGAGCGCCGTCTGGAATCCCGCCGAGCCGGTCCGCATCCTCCGCGCCCACGCGGAAGATGATCCCATGGCCAAGCACGATCATCCTACCGCCGCCCAGCGGCTCGGCGATAGCGAAGCGGGCCTCGGTTCGGCCGCTACCCTGCTTTCGAGCGATGCCGAAGCCATCCGCCAAATGAAGGGTGTCCAGTACGTCTCCGAAGGCGTGCACGAAAACGCGCACGTGGCGCTCGGGGGCAAGCGTTGGTTCACGCGCCTGCACGGCGACGATGTCTCCCTCACCGAGATCCGCCGCGCCTGGCAGTTCTCCCATGGCCGGTTTTACAGCCGGCGCGAAGAGAAAAACATGGAGCAGGTCATCGTGCTCGGATCGGTGGTGAGCGAAAAGCTCTTCGGCACGGAAAATCCCGTCGGCAAGACGGTCGCCATCTGGAAGCAGCCGTTCAAAGTGGTCGGTGTGGTCACCAGCGGAAGCTGGCTCACGCCGCCAACGCCCGGCGACGATCAGTTCGATGCCGTCTACGTTCCCTTCACCACCATCCATCGCCTGCTGAACCTCACCAAGCTCAACGACATCACCGTGACCGCCGCTTCCGCCGGTGACGTCACGCGGCTCTCGAAAGCCATCACCGAGTTGCTGCGCAAGCGCCACAACATCGGCGCCAATAAGGCGGACGATTTCACCGTCGATACGCAGGCGCGCCAGGCGCTGATGCGCGGCGGCATGCGCCCGGAGATGGCCCGCTCCGTGGTGGGTAATGTGGCGGGTCTGGAGAAAGTGACGCTCGAACAGCTCGGCAAAACTCTCGACCGCGCCAGCCGCACCATGACTGCCCTGCTGGCCAGCATCGCCGCGGTCTCGCTGCTGGTCGGCGGCATCGGCATCATGAACATCATGCTGCTCTCGGTCACGGAGCGCACCAAGGAGATCGGTCTCCGCCGCGCGGTCGGAGCGCGTTCCAAGGACGTGCTGCTGCAGTTCCTGATGGAAGCCGCCAGCCTGAGCCTCGCCGGCGGATTATGCGGCATCGTCCTCGGCGCCGTTGTCTCGGCCTCGATTTCCCAGTGGGCGGGCTGGTCGGCCAGCATCTCCATCCTCTCGGTGATCATTTCGTTCGGCGTGGCGGCGGGAGTCGGAATCTTCTTCGGCTACTATCCGGCCCGGCAGGCGTCGGAAGTTCCTCCCATCGAATCTCTCAGGTACGAATAATGCTGCTCACCAGTTTCCGCATCGCCATCAAAGCCCTGGGCCGTCACAAACTCCGCACCGCGCTCACCATGCTTGGCATGACCATCGGCGTCGCCGCCGTGATCGCGATGGTGGCGCTGGGCACGGGCGCGCGCGAAACCGTCTCCGCCGATCTCGAATCGGCCGGCACCGCGCTCATCAACGTCAATTCCGGCAATTACACGCGCGGGGGCTCGGAATCCAATATCGCCACCGGCCTCGGTGCCGCCACCACGCTCACCGCGGACGATGCCCGCGAGATCTCCCGCATCGCGGGAGTGAAGTATTACTCGTCCATCGTGCGCCTGCGCGGATGGGCCGCCGCCGGCGCCGAGCGCACGTATTTGCAGGTCTTCGGGACGGACGCGTCCTATCCCGAGACGCAGGGCTGGGCGGTCATCCGCGGCAAATACTTCAAGCCCTCCGACGTCGATTCCGGCGCCGCCGTCGCGGTCCTGGGCAAAACCGCCCGCGACCGCCTCTTCGGCGAGGACGCCAACCCGGTTGGAAAGCAGATCGTCATCCACGATCAGACGTTCCGCGTCGTCGGCGTCTCCGGAACCAATGACGACGTGCAGATCGAGGGCATCTTCGTTCCGTACACCACGCTCCAGCACGCGCTTGATATCCGCTACATCCACGGGATCGCGGTGTTCGCTGCCCACGCCGGCGAAGCTACCCCGATCGCCGCCGAAATTCGGACGCTGCTTCGCAAGCGCCATCACCTTGATACCGCCGACGCGATGGAGCGCGTCCGCCGCACCGGCCTCCCCGGCAACCAGATGCCCGGCGGCCCCGGCAGTTACGCCGTTCCCGACGATTTCACCGTGAAGACGCAGGCGGCCGAGGCCTTGACCAAGGGCCTCTATACTTCCGTCGCCGCCTTCATCCTGGCGAACATGCCCAAGATGGACCAGATCAACATGCAGGAAATGGCCGGCACGCTCAATCGCGCCGGCGCCACCATGACCGCGCTGCTGGCTGCCATCGCCACCATCTCCCTCGTGGTTGGAGGCATCGGCATCATGAACATCATGTTTGTCGCCGTCACGGAGCGCACCCGCGAAATCGGCATCCGCCGCGCGGTCGGCGCGCGCTCGCGCGACATCCTGCTGCAATTCCTGGTGGAGGCGGTCACCATCGGCATGTGTGGTGGTGTCGCCGGAATCACGGCCGGTTTCCTCACTTCGTTTGCCATCACGGAACTGCTCGAATGGCCCGCCTCGGTTTCGTTCGGCTCGGTCCTGCTCGCATTCGGAATTGCCGGCGCGGTCGCCGTCTTCTTCGGCTTCTATCCTGCACGCAGGGCGTCGCGCCTGAATCCCATTAACGCCCTTCGTTACGAGTAGCTCATGCAAGGTGCCCACTATCTTCGTTTCGGGTTTCTGGCCGGCCTGCTGCTTAGCTCCGGCCAGGTCCGCGCGCAGGAGGATCCCAACGCGCAGTTCGGTGGCGTGGTCATGTTCTTCCCCGACCATCATGCCGAAGCGGTGCTGAAGCCCGAGGGCCACTACAGCCTCTATTTCAGCGATTCCTTCGATCAGGCCATGCCGGCCTCGGCGGCGCGCCAGGCGAGCCTCACCATTCTCCGCCCCCATCTGAAGCCTGAAACCGTCGCCCTGCGCATCGGCGATTCCGGCGACGATTGGGTGGGCAGCGGCGCCCCGGTCTCCGATCACAACACCATCGCGCGCATCGCCTACGTCATCCAGGGCAAGCCCTATTCGAGCGAGATCCTGTTCTTCCCCGCGTCCACCAACCCGCTGTTTCACGCCGATGTGCACACCGTTCCGGCGCCCGTCAGGGCCGGTAGCCCGGCCCGCATCTCTTTCGCCATCCACGGACCCGACGGCAAGAACATCACCGCACTCGAAGTGGTGCACGAAAAACCCATGCACCTGCTGGTGGTCTCCCACGATCTGGCCGAGTTCTACCACATTCACCCCCAGCTCACTCCCGCCGGCACCTTCGACGTCACGCACGTATTTCCGCACGGCGGCGACTACCGCATGTTTGTCGATTACACGCCCAAAGATTCCGGCGGCGTCGTCGATTGGCACGACCTCAAAGTCGCAGGCACGCCGCGCGCACCCGTCCACCTGGTGCCGGATGCGCAGCCAGTGAAAACCGTCGGGCCGTTTCGCGTCACTTTTTCCTCCGATCAGCCTCTCGTCGCCGGCAAAGATCTCAAGCTCCACTTCCGCATCGATGAAGCGAAGACCGGCGCCCCCGTGCACAATCTGCAGCGGTATCTGGGCGCGTGGGGTCACATCATGCTGGTGAGCGACGATCTCAAAGAATTCATTCACGCCCACCCCGCCGAATACGGAACACTCAACGGTCCCAGCCCGCCCGTCATCGAGGTCGCCACCGGCTTCCGCCGCCCGGGACTGTACAAGCTGTGGATTCAGATTCAGCGGAATTCGGTGGTCACCGCGATTCCGTTCGCCTTCCGTGTCGCCGGCCAGGCCCAGACGCCGTCCGGCCCCGACGCTCCCCGCGACGCCATTCTCGTCACCGTGAGCGCCGCCGGTTACGCCCCGTCGCGAATCGACGCCAAGGTCGGCCAGCCGTTGAAGCTGGCGTTTTACCGCCCCGACGCCCAGAATTGCGGGGGCGTCGTGAATTTTCCAGACTTGCACGTGAGCCAGGACCTTCCGCCCGGCAAGACGACGGTCATAACGGTCGTGCCGCGCAAAACCGGGCCCCTTTCCTTCGCGTGCAAGATGGGGATGCTGAAGGGTCAGTTGATCGTTAGATAGCTTTTCGAGGAGAGTATCATGCGCTTGGCATTAGCGTCGTTCGCAGTTTGTGGAATCTGGATCGCCGCCACCGGCTGTTCCAAAACCACCTCGACGGCGGCGGCAGGGACAATTCCTTCCGGCACCGCCACTCACAAGTATCGTCCCGATGGCGACACGAAAGTGCACATCGATATGACGCAGATCAAAAACGAAGAGTTGAAGAAGGTCTTCAGCTACATCGACGATCACTTCGATGAACACGTCGAACGCCTGCAGAAATGGATCCGCCAGCCCAGCATCTCTAACAGCGGCGAAGGCATTCCCGAAAGCGCGGAGATGGTCAAGGGCTTCTTCGACGAGCTGGGTTGCCAGCAGTCCCGCGTCTACGACACCGGCGTGACCGAGTGGGGCCTGCCCGGCAATCCCGTGGTCTATGCCAAGTGCGACGAGGGCGCGCCCAAGACCGTCGCCATTTACTGGCAGTACGACACCATGCCCGTCACCCAGCCCGAAAACTGGAAGGTGCCCCCGTTCGACGCGGCCATCATCCCGCAGGGTGAGTTCAAGAAGGTTCTGGTCGCCCGCGGCGCCACCAATTCCAAGGGGCCGGAAATGACGCAGTACAATGCGCTGATGTCGATCAAGAAAGTGCGCGGCAAGCTCCCGGTCAACATCATCTTCGTCGCCGAAGGCGACGAGGAGCGCATGGATATCGGCCTGCGCAATTTCGTCCGCGACCATCCGGATCTGCTCAAGGGCGCCGATACCATGCTCGGCATGGGAAGCTCGGAAGGCTGCGTGTATGTCCAGCTGACCACCAGTGGGAAGAGCTGGGGCCGCGGCCCGGTCGAATCCGACATTCACGGCTCCAACAAGCGCTCCGTCGATAGTCCCGCGTGGCGCCACATCAAGATGCTCGCTTCCCTGGTTTCCGATGACGGCAACACGCCGCTCATCCAGGGCTGGAACGAAAATAAAGTCGCGCCCACCAAGGAACAGTTGGACCGTTTGCACAAGCGCACCGAGAACGCCGATATCAAAACCATGGAAGAGAACCTCGGCGTCGCCCGCTACATCGCCGACAATCCCTTCGACGTGATGCGTATGCAGACCTACGAAACGTCCTTCAACCTGGACGGCATCTGGGGCGGCAATATGTACGCCGATGCCGCCGGCGCCATCCTGCCCAACAAAATTACGTCCAAGCACAACATCCGCTATGTGCCGAACATGAACGGGATGGACCTGGTGAAGAAGATCCGAGCTCAACTGGACCGGAACGGCTATAAAGATGTCGAGATGAAGGTCATCGGCGACGTGCCGTGGTCCATCTCCGATCCCGACAACGACATCAACCACGCCGCCACCAAAATGTATGCCGCCTTCGGCGTGACTTCGCGCCGCATGATGGCCGCCAATCACCAGCCCACGGACGCCGAGACGGGCGGCTACTGGCCGTCGTATCTTTTCAACAACGGCAAGGTGGGTCAGAAGGTTTCGCCGGTCGGCATGCCCATCGGCGGAGGCGCGGTAGGCATCGGCGGGCGCGCGCACGCGGCCAACGAATTCTATGTGATCGAAGGCTCGGGCAACACCTACGGCATGGCCGGCGCGGAGAAGTCCATCGCCACCGTGCTCTACAACTACGCCGGTCTGAACTAAATCCCTGTGGGGCAGGCTGGCAGCCTGCGGCGGATTGGAAATCCGCCCATGCCGCTGGCCTGCCGGCCCAGCCGGACCGTGTGAGGAGCAGGGGAGTGTGAGAACCGGGGAAGGCAATCCGAGCCGCGAGCGTAAGCGAGCGGTTCATGACCAAAGGCCAACCCCACGTCGGGAGTACGAGCAAACGTGAACCGCGGCAAAAAGATCGGCCTGCTCGCCCTTGGCGCGTTTGCTCTGCTCCTGCTGCAAGCGCTGGCCGGCTTTGCGATCCTTGCCCGCGCGCACGGCTGGAGCGCGCGCGAAGAGCCGTCGGCGCCGGAAAAATGGATCGCCCGCCGTGCCCGCAACGCAGCCCTGCCGCCTGAAGCCAAGGCCCAGCGCAATCCGGTGCCGAACACGCCCGAAGTCATCGCCGACGCCCGCGCCCACTGGGCCGACCATTGCGCTTCCTGTCACGCCAATGACGGCAGCGGCGACACGGCTATGGGTGCGCACATGTATCCGCCGGCCCCCGATATGCGCCGGCCGGTCACCCAGAACCTCACCGATGGCGAGCTGTTCTTCATCATCCAGAACGGTGTCCGCCTCACCGGCATGCCGGCATGGGGTGGTTCTGATCACGATGCCGAGGATTCCTGGAAGCTGGTCCGCTTCATCCGCCACCTGCCGGCGCTCACGCCCGAAGAGCGGGGGCAAATGGAGAAGCTGAATCCCAAGGGTCCCGAGGAGCGCAAGGAAGAAGAGGAAGAAGAGAAGTTCCTGAAAGGAGAGGATACCGATGCCCCGCCAGAACATCACCATCATTAATCGCATCGCCTGCTGCGCGGCCCTGTGTCTCAGCCTGATGCTGCCCGCGCTAACCATGGCCCACAACGGCTTCGACCACGTCATCGGCACCGTGGTCAAGGTCGAAAACAACGTCCTGACCGTCAAGACCGCCAAAGGCCCCGTGGATGTCCGCCTGAACGAGAAAACCGAAATTACCCGCGATGACCATCCGCTGCCGATTGCCGAAATGAAGCCCGGCGTCCGGGTGGTGGTCGATATCCCAGAAGGCAGCAAGGACCGCGTCGCCCATTCGGTCAAGGTCGGGGTATCCGGAGCGTCGCATTCCCACCCGAGTTCCCAAGAGTAGCCGGCCTCGTCTGCCGGCGTTGCTTGCGTGTGCATGGCTTTGCGCGTCGTGCGGAAGCCATCGCGCGCCCTCGGAAAATACGATTGCGCGCCAATACGTCCGCCTGGCGGTGGCGCTGGGAGAGCACGATCCCGACTGGCTCGACTTTTACGACGGCCCGCCCGGATGGGTCGCCGATATCCGCCGCCGCCCGCCGGCGCTCCCCCAGATCAAGGATGCCGCCGCCGCGCTCATCGTTCAACTCCAGGCCAATCCCGAACACCTGCCCGCCGCGCGCGTGGATTTTCTCGTAAAGCAGCTCAAAGCCATCGAGGTCCGCGTCGACCTGCTTTCCGGAATCCGCCGCGGCTTCGATGAAGAGGCGGATGCCTTCTTCGGAATCCGCGTGCCGCCGTTCGAAGATGCCCAACGTCTATCGGCCGTCCGCGCCGAAATTGCGCGGCTCCTTCCGGGATCCGGTCCGCTCGAGCGCCGCTACGCCGCCTTCGACGAAAAGTTTCTCATCCCGCCGGACCGCCTGCCCGCCGTCATGGATCGCGCCATCGAGGCCTGCCGGGCGCGCACGCTCCGCCACTTGCCTCTGCCCGCGGGAGAGAAGATTTCGGTCGAATATGTTTCTGACAAGCCCTGGAGCGCCTACAGCTACTATCAGGGCGGGTTTCGCAGCCGCATCGAGATCAACACCGATTTTCCTTTGACCGTCGATCGCGCCCTCCAACTCGCCTGTCACGAAACCTACCCCGGCCATCACGCCTACAATTCGCTCGCCGAATCGCGCCTCGTCATCGATAAGCGCCTGCCGGAATTTACGGTTCAGCCCGCCTTCAGCCCGCAATCGTTCCTTTCGGAATCCATGGCTTCCGTGGCGGCGGAAGTAGCCTTCCCGGCGCCGGATCGCCTGGCCTTCGAGCGTGACCAGCTATTTCCGCCGGCGGGTCTTAACCCCAAAGAGGCGGAGCACTATTTGCGCGTCGAGGCACTGGTGGACCAACTGGAGATCGCCCAGGTTCCCATCGCCCGCCGCTATCTGGATGGCCAACTCGACTTCGTCCGCGCCGAAACCGCTCTCGAGGACCAGGCGCTCATGGCTCACAGCGACGTGACCCTGAAATACCTGAACGAATTCCGCACTTACATGCTCTGCTACACGGAGGGACGCCGCCGCCTCCAGGCCTGTCTCCGCAGCCCCGATCCCTGGGCGCGCTATCGCGATCTCATCGCCTCCCAGCCCTATCGCTAAAGCATGTCAGGCCCCACCCGTAGCGCAAGCCTCCGGCTTGCCATGCCGGCGTCCTCGCCGGCATACCTGACCGCCGGTGGGACGCCTCGCTGAGCCTCACCGCGCCGTCGAGAGGTCCTTCACCAGCTCGTACAAAAACGTCTGCGCTTCGTAGAATGACGTCTGCAGCACGCGTTCGTCGCGCCCGTGCGCGCGGTTATCGTCGCGCTCGTTGAAGATGCCCTGCACGCCGTAGCAAGGAATGCCGCTGTCGCGCAGCATGCGGCCATCGGTAGCGCCGGTGGACATGAACGGCAGCACCGTCACCCCCGGCCACATCGAATCCGTGATCCGAGCCATCGCCCGCATGATGTCCGGTCGCAGCGGAGACGCCGGCGCCTGCTCTTCCTGGTTGGTCACCGAAATCGCCACCTGGTCGTCGGCGATGGCTTTCTTCAGCGTTCCCGTCACGAAGTCGAGCGAATCATCCGGCAGCACGCGGCAGTTGACATTGGCCGCCGCCAGTTGCGGCAGAGCGTTCCGCGCGTGTCCGCCCTCCAGCATGGTCGCCACGCAGGTGGTGCGCAGCATCGAGTTCCACGCAGGCGAAGTGCGCGCGATTCGCTCCATGGCCGCGGGATCGCCTTCCGCCGCCTTCTCTAAATCCGCTTTCATCCCCGTGGTGTCGATCTTCGCCATGCCGCCGAAGTACGCCCGCGTGATTTCATTCGTCTTGAGCGGAAACCCCACCTGGCTCACCCGCACCAGCGCGTTGGCCAGGTGATAAATCGCGTTGTCCGGCACCGGTTGCGAGCTGTGCCCGCCCTTGTTGTGCACTTCCAGGCGCAGATCCAGGTACCACTTTTCGCCCGCCTGCATATCGTTCGAGATGCGCTTGCCGTTCACCATCTGCCCTCTGCCGCCTTCGTTCAGGGCAAATTCGGCGTCGATCAGATCGCGATGGTTCTTGAGCAGCCACTCCACTCCGTTGTACGGGCCACCGCCCTCCTCGTCCGCCGTCAGCGCCACGATGATGTCGCGGTCCGGCTTGTATCCTTCCCGCTTCATGCGGATCAGGTTGGCCACCCACAGCGCGGCCTCCGCTTTGTCGTCCGCCGTGCCGCGGCCGTAGAAGTACCCGTCCTTTTCGGTGAAGACGAAGGGGTCGAAGCTCCAGTCTTCGCGCTTGGCTTCCACCACGTCCTCGTGCGCCAGCAGCAGAATCGGTTTCATCCTTCCCGTGCCGCGGTAGCGCACTACAATGTTGCTCTTCTTCGGAATGGCCCCGCCCAGAAAG
>DATJMA010000085.1:0-4610 GCA_035509055.1 Bryobacteraceae bacterium
CGGGCAGGGGCCGAACGACGCTTTCAGATCGATCTCGCCGCTCAGCGCGCTAACAGTTACCTTCCCATTCAGGGTGATGTCAATGGTCATCGAACAAGCGGTCGGGTCGGCGTTGACCACCAGTCCGGCTTGCGCGGTGATGGGCACTTCGACTTGCAGCAGGTTGATGGTGGCATCCACTTCGCCGCTGGCGATTCCGATATTTACGCCGCCGGAGATGGAAACGCCCATCGTAACCTGGGGATCGACGGTCACAGCGAAACCGGTGGCCGCCAGGGTTCCAGTGGCGTTCAGTGAAGCATTGGCGGTGGCGCCCACTTGCAGGGTGAAGATCCAGAAGTCGATGGGCGGCAGGTTGAAGGTCTGGTTGGCCGACAGGTTGTAGTTGAGTTTGGTGGAACCGTTGACGCTGCCGCCGCCGGGAACCTGCTCGCCGAACAGGAAAAAGCTGACGCTGCCGGTGGCGCTGGGCGAGGAACCGGTGACGCTGTCGAGCGTGGCTTTCACATCCACCACATCCACGTCGCCGCCGAAGGCCACGATGTGTCCGCCGAATTCGGCATCGAAATGCGCGGACGAACTGCCAGTGGAAGGAGTCGCTTTGGTGTTGAAGTCTCCAGTCAGGGTCCAGTAGGCATCGAAGTCGCCGCCTTGGTTGGCGTGGCCGCTCTGATTGATGGGAATGTCGTTGGTCTGGGTCGGATTGGACGGCGGCGTCGGATTGCCGAGGCCGTTGCCGTGAGCGAGCGAGCGGTCCGCCGCGGGCGCCGCGACGAAATTATACGGGGCCTGAGACGTGTTCAGGGTGTTGAAGTAGCTGGTCGAGATCTGGCTGGCTTCGTTGATTTGCGCCTTGCAACTCGACGAGACGGTGTAGACGTTTCCCGCGACGGGCGCAGGCACGCAGGTGTCGGCCTTGCCCCAATAGGTCGGCATGGAGGGTATGAGGCCTCTGCCTACCTGGTCGCCGACCGGGTTCCTGGCGAGATCGGCCTGCAGTTTCATCTCGGCGGTGCCGCTCACGATTGTTAGCGCCGCGTAGTTCGCGCCTACCATGTCGCCCGCTTCGACCCCGCCGTTGCAGCTTGCGACCGTATACGACAGGTCATTGCTGTCGGACGGATCCGGATTGTAAGTGCAGGTGAAGGCGGCATTGCCGTCATATCCCAGTTGGAGTTGGACGGTAGTGCCCGCGGCGGTTCCCGCCGCCAGTCGGAAGTTTTCTGGAACCTGCACCGGGCCGATCGGGAAGAATTGGGTGGCAGGAGAATCTCCCTGCGCCACCAGGCTGAGCGATCCGCCGAAATTGACCGGCAGAGTGACGCCAAGCCTCGCGGTGAGAGGCGAAATGGCTATCGCGCGCAGGTTGTCAAAGAGATACACGTTCGAACTGCCGGCAGCTGTCCCGGAAAGGACGAACACGAAAGTCAGATCCGTGAAATCCTTCCCTGACAGACCGCTGCGGAGCGCTGCGGGGATCGGGAACTTGAGCGTGGTAAAGAGGAAGGGCTTTAGTCCGCTGAGGGGCACTTCGCCGACCTCTTCCTTCACATCGCACGAAGTGCAACTGAGCCAGAGGGCGAGCGATCCGGCGCCGCCCGACGGCGGCGGCATCACGTCCACCGCAAAAATCGAATTGGCCATGCCTACCGCCGCCAGCGCGGGCTCGGTGGAGGCCACGGCGGCGCTCGTCAGGGTGACGGCGCCTCCCGATGAATCGGCGATAGCCAGGGCCTTGCTGCCTTGGGTGCGAATAGCTGTCGCCGTGGCGGTGGTAGCCGGCGAACCGCTCTTGACCGACCACCCCGCGGCGGTTTCGAAACCCATGACGGCATCGGGCGGAGCCGAGGAAATGCGCGAGGGAAGATCCTGTGCAAACCCGAGGGCAGTCAGGGTGAGCGCCAAGGCCAAGCTCTTGGACGCGGTTGCAAGCGTTCGCCTGTCAGCCAGGCGATTGGATTTGGCAATTCTGTTCGATAACATTGTTTTCTCCTCCTTTTTGTGTGCGTTACGCCGGAATCCCGGCGGCCGCATCTCCAAGTTAGGGCGGCCCCGCAGGGGAGCGATGGAGAGAAAGTAAAAGATTTGTGAACGGGCCCGGGCGGAGTCTGACGGCACCTTCGAATCCGGCGGACGGAGTCCAGCGATGATAAAATCTGCCTGTTAGTCTTGGGCCGCATGGAATCCGACTCCTCCATCCGAACTGTGTTACTGGTCGAGGACGATCCGGAAATACGGGGGATCGTAAACACTCTGCTGACCGGCGAAGGGTTTCAAGTGGAGGAAGCGGTGGATGGCCGCGCAGCGCTGGAGCGCGCCTTCCTGACTAAGCCGGATTTGATGTTGGTGGATTTGCGGCTGCCCGGTCTCGATGGCGCGGAGGTTTGCAAACGCGTGCGGGCTGCCGGTCTGGAAACGCCGATCATCGTGATCAGCGCTGCCAGGGAGGAGTTCGACCGCGTCCTTCTGCTCGAACTCGGCGCCGACGATTTCCTGGTCAAGCCGGTCGGCGCCAGGGAACTGCTGGCCCGCATCAAAGCCGTGCTGCGGCGCACCGCCCCCGTCATGCGAAGCTTCAGCAGCATCGAGGTTGACACGCGCAGGCGGCTGGTAACGAACCGGGGTGTCGAAGTTGACTTAACGCCAGCGGAGTACAACCTGCTTGCCTATTTCTTGCGCAATCCCAATCGCGTGCTGACGCGCGAAATGATTCTCGAAAGTGTCTGGGGCTTCGAGTCCGCGCCGACCGCGCGCACCGTGGATTCGCACGTGCTCCGGCTGCGGCAAAAGCTCGAGCCGGATCCCAGCGTGCCGCAGTATTTTCTAACCGTGCATGGGGTGGGATATCGATTCGTCGAGCTACAGCGCTGAGACGACATTGGGAGGAAATCCGTGAAATCCTGGTTCTGTTGCCAACCGCCGCGCCGCTCTTTGGTAGTTCGGTGGCATTTCGCCGCGCGATAGAATAGGAGGACTGGATGTCCCGCTTCCTCGCAATCCTCCTGTGCGCCCCCGTTTGCTTTGCGGCCGACGATCTCGGTAAGCAGATGAAGGCCCTCACCGATGCCTTTGCCATCGTGGAGCAAAATGCCGCCGATCCCGTCAGTTCCGAGCAGGCCTTCTACGCCGGCGCCCTTCCCGGCCTGCTGAAGACCCTTGATCCCCATTCGGTTTTCTTCGACCCCGGCCAGTTCGATCAGCTCCAGAAGATGGAATCGTCCACTCAAAAAGGATTCGGCTCCATCGTCTCGATCGTGCCGGGAAGAGTAGTGGTGCTCCAGACCTTGCCGGGCACACCCTCCGCCAAGTCCGGACTCATGCCGGGCGATGAAATCATGGCCATCAACAATTACGTGATCGCCCGGCTGGACCTCGACCAGCTCACGGAACTGCTGGGAGAAGCGCGGCAGCACCCGGCCCAGCTCGACGTGATGCGGCCCGGGTCGGGAAAGATCATGCGGCTGACACTCGTCCCTGAAGAGATGCAGACCTCGAGCGTGGAGCGCTGCTTTTTCCTAGGCCCGGGAATCGGGTACCTCCACGTCACCAGCTTCGACGAAAACACTGGCCGCGACATCAAAGCCGCGATCGAGAAGCTCGGGGGCGACCAACTCGCGGGCTTGGTATTGGATTTGCGCGGCAATCCCGGCGGCGTGGTGACGGCCGCTCTCGATACCGCTTCCTTGTTTCTCCAGCCCGGACAGACGGTATTCACCATTCGCGGCCGCAACGTCGCGGAAAAAGCCGAAAAAGTGCCCGAATCGGCCAAACCTTACCCGTGCAAGCTGGTGATACTCCTGAACGAGAAGACCGCCAGCGCATCCGAGATTGTTTCCGGCGCGCTTCAGGATCACGATCGCGCCACCATCGTGGGCGAAGTGAGTTACGGCAAAGGTCTGGTGCAGAGCGTCTACCCGTTGAGCGACGGCGCCGGCCTCGCGCTCACCACCGCGCTCTATTACACCCCGAGCGGCCGGTCGATTCAAAAGCCGCTCGACGTGAAGCAGTTCGAGCTCGGCGCGACCACCGCTCATCCCAACGCCAAATCGGAATTCCATACCGACAAGGGACGCACCGTCACCGGCGGCGGCGGCATCCGGCCGGATTTCGTCGTCACGCCAGAGCCGCTCACGCGCCTCCACGTTGCGCTCATGGCCAGCGGATCGTTCACCCGCTTCGCCACCGAGTATCTGCGCGCGAATAAGGTCGATCAGGATTGGGAAGTCAGGCCATCGGTGATTGACGAGTTCGAGGCTTACGCCGCTACCCTCGGCATCCAGCCCGGCCCGGCGGAATGGGCCAGCGAAGGCGACTACCTGCGGGTCCATATCAAGACTGAAATATTCAATCAGGCGTTCGGAGTCGAGCGCGGCGATCAGGTGGAATTACAGCGCGATCCGCTGGTGGTGAAGGCGCTGGAGATTTTGGGATCGTAGCAATCCCGCTTTCCACATTAATTTCATTCCACTAACTAGCCAAGGCTTCGCCTTGATATCCCTGCGGGATATGGAAGTCAGGAGTCAGGAGTCAGGAGTCAGAAGCCAGAATGGCGACGGTGTACGCGCCGAGGAGCTTGCTGACTTCTTCCAACGCCGTAGAGAGGGCTTGAG
>DATJMA010000086.1:0-35417 GCA_035509055.1 Bryobacteraceae bacterium
TATCGAGTTCCAGAAGCGCCGCGTGCGAATCCGGTATCCCCCTATTTCTGAAAGAAATATGGCCGCCCGTCGAAAATGACCCTTGGCGACCTCCAACAACGGTTCGTAGCTCTGCTTCGCTCACGGGTTCGCAACGGCGAACTGACGGAGCGCGGATTGGCGCGGATGGTTGGAGTCTCGCAGCCCCATATGCACAACGTCCTTAGCGGGAAACGTGGGTTTTCCATTCAGACAACGGACGACATGATGCGGCAACTACGGGTGGACGTCCTTGATCTGATAGAACCTGACGAGTGGATGGCGCCGCGAAAACGGACTTAGGGCGCTTATGCTAAATTCGAATCTATGCTGTTCGAGTCCGACAAGGTGATGTTCGAGATCTACCGCGAAACCGAGTATTCCGGGCAATATCGCGTGGTCTACTTCACCGAATTGCAGGATCACAACAAAGAAACCGAGATCAATCACGCCCTAGCCGGCGAGCATTTCTTCGACGGATTCATCAAGAACTTTCGCAAGGACGAAGCCAAGGAGATCATCTCGTCACTCCTTGGGCGGCTGAACAGCGGCGAAAAACTCGATCCGCAGGAAGTCGAGCGCGCGCTCGGCGATCACATGGCTTGATTTTGCGAATCACCCGATTCCCAACCCTTTCCGAAGCTCAGTTTTTTGGATGCACGGCGGCGTTTGTGGACTCCCTTGCGGGCGAGTTGAACGGCGCCGCCAGCGCCTTGCGGCGGCTCGAGCTCCAGGTGAAAGGGGGTGCATTTGCTTATGAGATGACGCTCGATACGCATCGCTACGGCGCGCTGATCGTGCTCGACCGGTGGTCAGCGCTGGTTTCGGCGTTCGGCCCGCACCTGGAGCTTTCACGGCATCGGACGATTGTCGATGAGGGCGCCGCGCGGGTGAAGACGGCCGAGGGAATTCTCAGCACCGCGAACCAAGTACTGGACAACGCGGACCGGTATACCTCGGAAGTGGTAGAAGCCTGTCTGCTCGCGTTCCAATCGCTCCAGACCACCTTTGCGGAGGAACGGCAGGAGGCTGATCGATCGGCCAAACTCGGGCCAATGCTGCCCGAAGATTACACCAGCGCGCGGCGGATTTTCGCAGAGGACCTGGCAGCGCGGTAGGCTGGCGGCTAGCGGCCGATGACCACGCCCACACCCGCGGGAGCCAGTTGCAGCCGGTCGATGCGATACCCCATCTGCACCAATTGGCCGACCATCGCCTCGGGATAGAAAGGCAGGATGAAGTTCCGGATGATGAAATCGAGCGTTTTGCCGTCCAGCTCCACTCCGGAAATCGAGACACGTTCGACATCCACGCGGACTTTGCCGCCGCCGGAGTGGATCGTCACGGTGGCGCTCACGGGATGCTCGCCATCGAGCAGTTTCGACATCAGCCACCCGGGCTCGTAGCCCTGAGAGCGCCGCAGCTTGCCGAAATCGACGAACGCCGTACCGGAAGCGCGATCCTGCCCCTCGAGCACCAGCTTGCAATCGCGGACGCCCGGGGGCGCTTCCCTGGCGGCAAAGGCGTTCAGTTCGCCGATGCTCAGGTCCACGCGCGCGCCGGGCTGAAGACGGCCGCTTTCGATGAGGTCGAATTTCTGGCGCGCGGAAGAATAGAAATCGAAGCCAAACGCGATCCCCACCACCGCGCAGGCGGCGAACAGCAAGCCCTTCACACTTTTACTATACGCTGCAGGCGCGGCGGGAGTTGGCAGGCCCTTACCACACCGCCAGTACGTTCGTGATCGTCACGCCCGATGGGAAATTCACCGAGGTACAGGTCCACGTGGCACTGGCGGCCGTTCCGTTCACCAGCGAGCACGTGGCGACCGAATCCGCCGCGTTCTCCGCAGTCAGGTACAGGGTGATGGTGGTCGAGGTGGGGATATTCTGAGTCGTGATGGCTACCGTAACGGGACTGGACGAGTTCATGGTCACATCCGGTGTCATCGGATTGGCCTGCGGATATTGCGGCGCAGCAACGTTATTGACGCTGGTGACGGTGACGGTCGGGAGGCCGGAAGGCAGCGGCGGTGCGTAGAGCCCGGCAATCACCGACGGTCCTAATAAGTGCTGATTGTTGTTGGGGATACCATTGGTGGCGGCGCTGATCTCGATGACCCCGGTGTTCGACTGCGCGTAGGTCTCGAGCACTCCGGTGCCGGTGACCGTTGGGGCGATCAAGTGAATGACACCGCCCGAACCGGCCGAGCCGCAGGATGCATTTCCGACGCCGCAACTCCCCGCACCTGCGTTGGCCGTAATGAGTCCGTTAACCGTGATGGAACTGGAGCTCACAAGGCGAAACGCACCCCCTCCTCCGCCTCCGTTCCCGCCGGCGGTGCCGGTACCTTGATATCCTCCTCCGCCGCCGGATCCCCCGATCAGGGGCGTCAGTTGATTGTTGTAGTAGGAGTAGACACCTTGCCCGCCGTTTCCGGAGGCTGCGGACCCCGCGACGCCGCCGCCGTAGCCTGCGCCGGGCTGCGCGGCCTGGCCCAGGTAGCCACCGACGCCGCCGGGAAATCCTCCGGGCCCCGGCGCGGCGGGAAAGCGGTTGAGCCCCGGATTGGAGGCGTTCATTTGTGCCCCGGGCTGGCCATCCGCGTGAATCGTACCCAGGATCGTGACCGCTCCCGACGCCAGCCAGACCACCGAAGCGTTCCGCCAAAGCGCACTGGTCAGCACGACCGTCGTGTTTGCGCCTATAGTGATGGTCGTAAAGTTACAGACGTTGTTGGCGCACTGATTGGGCAGCGTGGTGGGATCGAGCGTCACCGTGCCGGAGGCTTCCAGATCGAGCGCCCCATCCGAGTTGGTCGATCCGCTGCTGAATTGCGCCTGCACGACTGCCGGCAATGCGGCCAACACCAGAATCAGATAGCTTCGAGTCATCATCACATTCCCTTTCGCAAAAGCCTTCATTGGTCGAGCACCACCGATCCTTCGGTATGGACAGCCAGCACGCGGACTCCCGTGAGCGCCGCCGGCAGCAACAAGCGGAAGCGGCCGTCATTGCCGGCGGTCACGCTGGCCGGCGCGGAAGTGGTGAGCGCCGATGGCGGGACCACGCTCTGCACTCCACCCGGCACGGTCCACAACAGTTGTGCCGCCGCGGGGGCGCCCCCCGATTGGTAATAAATCGCCGCGATTTCGTGCTCGCCGGCAGTCAGGTCGACAGGAGCATTGTCGGCCACTGGGATGCCATCGATTTCCAGGCGCGCGCCGGCCTGCGCGCCGAGTTGAAACTGATAATCCCCGGCTGCCGGAACCGTCAGCGCGCCGTGGAATCGAACCGCGTAATTCTGGCCCAGCCCAACGCCCATCGGGTCCACCCCGAACACCCCGTTGGGGTTGGGAAAATTCAGCGCGCTGACATAGCCGGTTCGCGCCGGCTGCAATCCCGTCAAATCGGGAACCGCGTTCAGCGGCTGGTTGAACTGGTAATAATCCGCGGTCAATCCGTTGGCCTTCCAGGTAAGTGACGCGCCGGGAACGGGTGCGCCGCCGCTCGCCGAGACTCGCCCGGTGATAGCCACGCCCAAATCGGGCGTCACCGCAATCTCGGTGGGCATGGAAGTCATCGCCTGTCCGAGCGCCGACTGGCCGCCGGCTTGAAGCGTCAGCGACTTCACATCGTAGGGAACGGTAAACCACGTCTTCAGCCTGCCGGTGCCGGACGATGCCAGCACCGCGCTATCGGCGAGCAGTTGCAGTTCGGGCCAGAAGCCGGAAGGCGGCGCGATGTCCACCGCGACGGTCTGGCCGGCCGTCAAAGTTTCGAGTTCCTGGCCCGCGGCGGTACTCGGCGCGCCGCCCGCCAGGCGCGGCGTGGCCGCGGAAATCGCCAGCGCCGGGACAGTCTGTACGCCCGTCGCAGTGTTATTGGTGGAGAAGAGCTGGAACGCGTAGCGGGAACCGGCCGGGACGCCGGGCTCGCTGCCCGGCGCGAGATAGCTGTTGAAGACTGACAGGTTTTCGGTAGCGAAATTATGCCCGGCCGGCACTCCAGGCTCCGTTCCCGGCGCCAGATAGGTATTGAACACGGACAGGTTCTCGGCGGCGAAATTATGGCCGGCCGGGACGCCCGGCTCGGTCCCCAGCGGAATGAAGGTGTTGAATACCGCCAGCCGCACCGATACAGAGTTCTCGCCCGGCGGATTATAGACGTGGAAGATGTTACCGTTCGATGCAACGGAGGTGGACTGTCCGAAATCGTTGCCGGCGACCAGGACGGAAACGCCGCCACCCTGCCCGACGGTAGCGGTAAAGTTCGCCTGGGTATTGCCCGTGTAACTTACGCTGCTCACTTGGATGCCGGCAGTGCCCAAAAACTGGAAGTTCGCGTTGGCCAGATTGGTGCCCTGAACGGTGACGCTGACAGTTTGGCCGTCGTAACCCAGGTTGGGCGAGATAGACGTGATGGTGGGGAGGTTGGGAACGGTGAAATTCAACGTGCCGGACGTGACGGTCGAGCCGTTCACGGTAACGCTCACCGGCCCGGTGGTCACCCCGGCCGGCACAGAGACCACGAGCGCGGTCGAAGAGGCCGACACTACCGTAGCAGCCACGCCGTTGAACAGGACGGTGTCGCCGGAAGCGGTGGTGCTGAAGTTCTGACCGTAAATGGTCACGGTAGCGCCTGCCACGCCGCGCGCGGGAACCACGTTGAGGATGGCAAGCGATCCTGCGCCGACAGTCGAGCGGCGGATTTGCGTGGGATTGCCCGAAGCGTCGTAATCGTATTCGAGCAGGTTGCCGCTGGAATCGAGCACGCGGAAGAGTTGGCCGTTGCCATCGTAGAAATAGCGGAAGTTCACCTGGCCATACGCGGCCGATAGGAACATGGCTGCGATTAGCGCGGCGCGCCATGATGGAATGCGCCGCGCCATTACTTGATCCCCTGGGGCGCCAGGCTGACGCCGCCCATTTGATTTCGTGTACCGGGATTGGCCACCGGAACGTGGCTGCGCCACCAGGCGGCCAAGCCATCAAAGGGATCTCGCGAAAGGCTGGTTCCGAATGGATCCGTGGAGGACAGAGGGCTGTTATTGAGATACCGGTACCGGTTGGGGTCGTTGGGGAACAGCGTATTCTCTTCGCTCAGGAAGCGCCCGGCGAGGGGATCGTAGGAGCGCGTGCGGAAATTGTAAAGGGAATTCGCGGCGAAGGGATTGCGGCCCGCAAAGGCGAACGGAAAAGCATTGCCCGACGCGGTAGTCTGTCCGAAAGGTTCGAAGTAGTTGGTGCCATCCAACGCTGCCGTGGCGCCGGTGCTGGCGACGATGTTGCCCACGCCGTCGCGCAGGGAGAATTCGGCATTGCCCGCGGAAGTGAAGGTGGCGAAGTGGGAATCCGGCCAGATGCCGGTCAGCAGCGAAAGGGGCGAGCCGCCGGAAGAGATCGCGACCACGTTAGTCGCTTCATCGAGGAGAAAAGTGGTGTTCGCACCGCCGGTTGCCGACTCCTGCCTGAGGTTGCCGCGAAAATCGTAAGTGAATTGCGTAGTGGCTCCGCCGGGCTGGGATATGGACTTTAGCCGGTTGCGCCCGTCCCAGGTATAACTCGTCGTGCCGCCGGTACCGGATTCGGTGAGCCGATTGCCATTGCCGTCATAAGTCAGGGTCTGGCCGCCAAACGCGCTCATCTCGTTGGCCAGGTTGAAGGTTCCGGTAGTGGCTGGTGTGGTCAGTGCCTGCGCCAAGCCCGTGGACTGGCCGGCCCGGTTGCTCGACGGATCGTAGGAGTAGCTGAATGCGGCAAGCGAATTATTTCCCGCCTGGTGGACGATGGAGGAAATACGCGCCAGGGGATCGCGCGTAATGGTCGAGGAAACTCCGTTGGACCGGCTCAGCGACGCCGGCAGGTTTCGCGGGTCATACGTCAAGTTGACGCTGGCCTGCGGCGCGGAGGCCTGGGTAAGATTGCCCGCTGCATCGTATTGGTAACCGACTTTGGAAAAGCCGGTTGCCTGGCGCGAGGCCATGCGGCCCAATCCGTCGCGCGTGTAGGTAATCGCGCCCGCCGGCGATACGCTGCTGGAAAGACGGCCCGCGGCATCGTATTGGTAGGCGAATACTCCTCCCGCGGAATCGTTGGCCTGGATCAGGCGGCTGTTGGCATCGTACGTACGAGCCACAGATGCATCGGAATAGGTCTCGGTAGCCAGCCGATTCAAGGAATCGTAGCTAAACTGCGATGTCTGGCCGCGGCGATCGGTGTGGCTGGTCAGGTTGCCCAGAGGGTCATAGGCGAACGTCTCCTGCCGGCCGAGGGCGTCGGTCCGTTTGACCACTCGCGACAAGGAATCGTAGACATAGCTGACCTGGCTGCCGCGCGGATCGGTGACGGTGAGAAGGTTGCCGACTGCGTCATAGGTATAGACCGTGACACCGCCGTTGCCGTCCGTGGCGCGTATGAGCCGGTCGAGCGGGTCCCAGGTCTGGAAACGCTGCACCCCGGAGGGGTCGGTGACCTGGATGGGCCGGAACAATTCGTCGTAAGCAATGGTCGTGGTCTCGCCGAGAGCATCCTGGATGGCGGTCAAGTTCCCGAAGGTGTCGTACTGAAAAGCGGTGGTCTGGTTCGCGGGATCGGTGACTTGTGTGGGGAGCCCGTACAGCCCCACGGTGATGCTGGTATGGTTTCCGAGCGGATCGGTGATGCCGGTCAGATTTCCATGGCTGTCGTATTGATACTGCGTGACCGCTCCGGTGGGATCGGTAATCGACGTCACCCGGCTGAATAGCGGATCGTAGGTGTAGGTGAAGGTGTTGCCCAGGGAGTCGGTTTTGGTGAGCGCGTTGCCGTTGCCGTCATAGGTATAAGTCATGTCGCCCCGGGTGGGATCGAACAAGGCGGCGCCCGTCGGCTCGTTGACCGGAGCTATGCCGAGGCATATCTGGCAGGTTCCCGGTCCCGATGCGCCCAACACCAAATTAGTCGATGGAGCCCGGGCAAGGCTCTTGGTCTGCCCCAGCGCATCGGTCACCTGGATCACGTATGCCTGGGCATTGAAGCGATAGACTGATTGGCGGCCAAGCTGGTCCGTCAAGGTGGCGTTCAGAATCGGGCTGCCCGCTGCCGCCTGCGGCGTGGGGTTGTAATAGCCGTAATTAATCTGAAGCGTGCTCCCGTCCGCTTCCGTTTGCGAGGTGACGTGCCCGTAGGCGTCGTAAGAGTTCTGCTCGATGACCACGCCGCGGGGATCGGTCACGCTGGCCAACTGCCCGCCTGAAGTCCAGGAATATTTCCATACGCCCCCGTTGGCATCGGTGAACGAGGTCAGATGGTAGCCGGAATCGTACGTGTAGCCGACCGTCCGCCCCGACGAATCCTGGACCGACCCGATGAGCGGCGGGTGGGCCACGGCGTAGGTGAAGTTCAACTGCCGCCCCAGGCTATCCGACACCTGCGACACCTCGCCCGACGAGTTGCGGCTGACGGTGATGGAGTTGCCGTTCGGGTCGCTGATTCCGGAGAGCCCTCCGTTGGAGGCAAACGAGTACATCACACCCGTTTTCATGCGCAACTGCGCGGTATTGTCCGAATTGGTGGTAAACACCGCTCCCAGGTACGCCGGATCGGTGGAATTGGTGAGCGTTCCATCGGTCTGGCGGACGAACGGCACATGCCGCGCCCCGAAAGGAACCACCAGGTTGAACATGGCGGCTGTGCTGGCGGAAGTGGTATCGATGGCGAGGTCGAAATTGTGGTCCCCGCCTACACCAAACGCCCCGATATAGGTGGTGTTCGTATAAAGGATCCGGTCCAGTTCGAGAGTCAGCGGGTTGCCGACCATCTCCAGGTCGGTATGCTTGATGATGTCCATGCCGGATCCCAAATAAATCGGACTGCCGGGCACGGGACACGAATTCGGTGGCGGCGGTGGTGGGGGCGGCGGGGGCGGCGGCGGCGGCGCGAAGAAGTGCCAGCCTGGGCGCACGAGCCCGTAGAGATGAGGGGGATGCGCCGGATCGGGGTCCGGAATCACATCGCTGCCGTCCGGCGCAACCATACCGGTCCCGTACGGCACCATAGTGCCGCGCTCGGGATCGAGCGTGATGAGCGCCGCGTCCGTGCCGGGCGCCGTGTTCAGCGCGTTGGGGTAATAAACGGCAATCGGCTGGCTGGCGGTGCTGTTCTCGGGCTGGAAGGCCACGATCAGCGCCATCATCATGGTCGGCACCTGCGGCTTCACATCGGGCAAACGGTCCGCCGGGATCTGAATCGCCGCCAAGGGATATGGATTCGGCTGCGATCCGTCCGCCATGGTGATGGTGGTGCCGGCGTAGACAGTCACTTTCAGCCCCGGAATCGAACTGTAGGAATAGGTCTGGTCGGCGGCGGCGTTTTGCTGGACGTAGAACGTCTCGGCATTGGTGATGTCCGGCAGGTGCACATTGATTGGCGACACCGTCACCTGACCCTGCACGATGGTGAACATCAGATTGACGCCGCCGTACTTTCCGGAGGGCGAGGTTACCGTGCCGCCGTTGAAGTTGAACAACTGCGGCCCAGTACAGGCGAGGGGCAGATTGGTGAGGGCGAAATTCCCACCTCCGTCCGAAAACGTCTTCTGGCCGGTGCAGCCAGTAGCGTTGCCGTTGCCATCCTGGCCCACCGAGGTGATGGTCACGCCGGCGAGCGGTGTTTCCAAATTGTCGGCGGACGTCGTGCGGCCCAGGAGTGTCGTGGTGGGTCCCACCACCGAAAGCGAGGCCGGCGCACTCTGCGAGACAGCGATTCCATTCACGGTGGCGGAGGCCGTAACGGTCAGGGTGGTGTTGTTGCTGACGGGCTGATTCGATGGAGCGGTGAGGGTCAGAATCGAGCTCTGGCCGGCGGTGATGGATGTGGGAGCGAAGGACGCGGTCATCCCGCCCGGCACGCCGCTTACGGCGAGCGAAGCGAGTTGCGCAAACCCGCTCGAACTGCTCAATTGCACGGTGTACGTGACGGTCTGCCCCATGATCACCGTGGCCGAAAGCGGAGAGGCCGAAACGCTGAAGGTGCTGGCTGGCGTGACTGTGAATGGCAAAGAACTGCTGACACTGGTGCCGCTGTTCGACAGACTGATCACGCCAGTGGCGGATCCGGCGGCCACCACGAACGTAACCGAGGAGGGTGACGCCGCGGTCAACGGCTGTCCGAGGGTTCCGCCAGCCTGACCGGGGAGCGTTACCTGGGGCGCTGCGCCGAAATTTGCACCGGTAACGGTAACGGAGGTGCCGACCGGACCGGATTGCGGACTAAAGCCCGAAATGCCGATTGCGGCGCTGGTGCTACATCCTAAATTGAGGGCGGAATTGATATCGATCTGGACGTCGACGGCGTTAACGGTATTGTCACCGTTCAGGTCGTGGGCCGGTGACTGGAGTCCCAGCGCTTCGTCGATCAGCGTCTGGATGTCGGAGACATTGGTGGTACCGGTTTGGTGAATGTCACAGACGGTGAAGGTACCGGCCTCGACGCAAAAAGGCACCACACCGCCCAGACAAAGTGCCAGAATTCCCCTCGCGAACAACCCAGTCCCTCCGACAGACCCTGCCATAATACAACGGAAATCACCCCCGAAAAAGGGCTTGCCCCGCGCATTTCTGAGATCCTGTCCGGGTGAAATCACCCAACGATCTGTGGCTGGGGTCCCAAATTCGTAACGGAAAAAATCAAGCTGTTGTGAGCTGTGTGCTTGGAATGAATAAGTTACAAGAATTTGTAGGCCGTGGACTATATTTTGCCTTAGATTAGGACTATAGGAGCCTTTTATGGCGATAGTCTGGGGCGTGGCGATCGTCGTGCTCGCCGGGTTGGTCATCATCGTTGGGCGAGCGATCCGGCTATGGTGGACCTGGCGCGGCGCCCGGGTGATCGGGTGCCCGGAAAACCACCGGCCGGCAGGGGTATTCGTGGATGCGGCCCACGTTGCCGCGAATCCTTTCGGCAAATCGCCGGATTTGCGGCTATCGAGTTGTTCGCGCTGGCCGGAACGCGCCGCCTGCGGGCAGGAGTGCCTCAAACAGATCGAGGCGGCTCCGGAAGACTGCCTGGTGCGCACGATTCTGGCGGAGTGGTACGCCGGAAAACACTGCGCATCCTGCGGCCACCCGTTCGGCAACATTTCGGCCTCCGGTGCAAAGCCTGCAATCCTTTGCGCCGACAAAAATTCCGTGGAGTGGAACCAGATACCAGCGGAGCGGTTACCGGAAACGCTGGCGGCCGGGTCGCCGATCTGTTTCGCCTGCCACATGGGAAGTTTGCTGATCCGCACTCATCCGGAGTTGGCCGTCGACCGGCACCGGGCCGCGGATGCGGACCGGAACTGACAGTCGGAGGCAAGCGTGAAGCGGTGGTTTATCGGCTTTGCGATGGCGGCACTGCCATTATGCGGAGCTCAGGATGGGACCGAGTTGCCTCCCATCGTGTTGTATACGCAATTCGTCGTACAGCCTCCGGCCGCGGTTCTGGACGGCATGCGAGGCGAGGTGCGGTCGATCATGGCGCCCATGGGGCTGAGATTTCAGTGGCATGACCTGGTTTCGTCCAACGGGACGCGGGTTTCGGTCGAACTGGCGGTCATCACTTTCAAGGGCCGCTGCGACGTTGAAGGATTGCGCCCACACGATCGCACACCCGGAGCGTTGGGGTGGACGAACATCAGCGATGGTGTGATCCTTCCCTTCGCCAACGTGGATTGTTCAGCCGTTCGCGGCTTCATCCAACGGGAGCTTCTGGACACCCGCACACCAAGCCGGGAGGCGACCTTCGGACGCGCCCTGGGACGCGTTCTGGCGCATGAACTCTATCACATCTTCGCCAATACTACGCGGCACGGCGAGGAGGGCGTGGCGCGGGAGTTCTACTCGTCTCATGACTTGCTGGCCGCGGATTTTCAATTCCAGGCGAAGGAATCTCTGGCCCTGCTGCACAGCAAAGCACATGCCGCGTTAGCCGCCACAACGGCAGCCGCGATCGACGAAGCCAAACATCGCGATTGAACCAGAGCGCCCGGACGGCCGGCCACGTACCTTCGCTATAATCGCCACTGTGGCCGTCTCCGAAATCGAAGTTTATCGCCATCAGTTTGAACAGATCGAGAAGCAGGCACGCGAGCTCACCGGACAACTGGACGAAGCTCGCTTTAATTGGCGGCCCTCGCCCGCGGAATGGTCCATCGAAGAATGCCTGGCTCACCTCACCATGGTGGGCCAATGGGAAATCCGGGCGATCGAGAAAGCCATTGAGGAGGGGAAGCAGCGCGGACTGACCGGCCACGGTCCGTTCCAATATGGCGCCCTTGACCGGTTCGTGGTCCACCAGACGGAACCGCCGGTGCGCAACCCTCTGCCCACGTCCCGCCACTTCGTTCCATTGCACGGCCAGCCGCTGACAGCGGTGATGCCGACCTTCTATCACGTGCAGAGCCAGCTGAGCCTGCAATTGCAGCGCGCCGATGGGCTCGATCTCCGCCGCGTCAAAGTGGCGACGCCGATTTCGCGATTCCTGAAACTGAGCCTGGGAGCGATGTTCGCGCAGATCGCCGCGCATGAGCGGCGCCATCTGAATCAGGCGTGCCGCGTGCGGGAACAACTGCCACTTTAACTAACCGCAACACAATATGCTCAAATTGGTACGAGGAGGGTTGCCTTTTTGAGGCGATCGGAAAACGTGGCGGAAGTCTCCGGCGGTCGAATGAAACGGCTGGCGCAAGGCATCGAGGCGCTGGTGGAGAAGGACGAAGGGCTGCTGCGCCTGGCGCGGCAAATGGACCAGGTGCGGCGCGCGGCGGCGTGCGACTTGCATATGATCTGCCGCGATTTTGTGAATTCGCTCAATCGCCTCATGTCCAAGACGGAGATGCTGCTCGATCCGGCGGAATTTGCGGAAACGTCGTTTCAAGAGGACGGGACGAACCTGATCCAGATCAGTGTGCGGGGACGAATCCTCCAGGTGGCTTACGCCGCCACCCAGGAACTGCTCTCCACGGAAGATTTTCGCGTGCCTTATACGCTGGCCGGGTCGTTGCGAGCCTTCAATCAGGATTTACTGACCAAGGACCTCATCGAGGAACAGCTGGTCTTTTATACCGTGGAAGGCGACCGGAAAATGTGGCGGTTTTTCGATGCGCGCACGTACCGCTCGGGTAGCTTCGACCAGGAATTTCTGGTCTCGGTGCTGGAGCAGTTGATTTAGCCTATTCCAGACCCAGGGCGGCCATCGCTTCCACGCACGCTGCGCGGCGCACGGGCAAAAAGCCAGACCGGATTGCAGGACGTCGGGTTGTCGTTTCCGGCCGCCGGCGCGGCAAGCGAATTTATACTTGGATATGCTCACTTCCCGTCGAGCCTTTTTACAGACCATCCCTCTCGGCGCAGCAGCGCTTGGCGCCGCCGAAACCGAACCGGCAGCCAGTGAATTATCCGCGATGGACGCGGTCGTCGATGCCTTCATGGAAGCGCATCAGGTGCCGGGCATGTCGGTGGCGGTGGCGAAGCGCGGCGCGCTGGTCCACGCGAAGGCATACGGGATGGCGGATCGCGATCGCGGCGAGAGACTCACATCCGGACATCTATTCCGAATCGCCAGCGTTTCCAAACCCATTACGTCCGTGGCGGTGTTCCAGCTAATCGAGCAGGGAAAACTGAATCTCGACGATCGCGTGTTTGGGCCGGGGGCAATTTTGGGAACCGATTTCGGAAAACCGCCTTTTGCGCCGCACGTCGCCGAGATTCGCCTGCGGCATCTGCTGACGCACACTGCCGGCGGGTGGCAGAACGATGGCTCCGACCCGATGTTCCAGCATCTCGACATGGATCACCGGCAATTGATCGCGTGGACTATCGAACATCAGCCCTTGAACAACGCGCCGGGCGAGCATTACGCCTACTCCAATTTCGGCTACTGCGTGGTGGGGCGGATCATCGAAAAGGTGACCGGCAAACCATACGACCAGCACGTTCGCGACGCCGTTCTGGCTCGCTGCGCGGTGAGCGATATGCGCATCGGCGGCAATACTCGGGCCCAGCGGGCTCGCGGCGAGGTGATCTATTATGCTGCGAACGGCGAGGATGCCTACGATATGAGGGTCGACCGCATGGACTCGCACGGCGGATGGCTGGCGACGGCTCCCGACCTCGTGCGCTTCGGCACCCATCTCGAAATGCTGCGGCCGCAGTCGATCGCTCAAATGACCACCGCCAGCGCGGCCAATCCGGGTTACGCGTGCGGTTGGGCGGTGAATCGCGTGCCGAACTGGTGGCATACGGGGAGCCTGCCGGGGACGACCAGCATTCTGGTCCGCACGGCCAGCGGATTCTGCTGGTCGGCGCTGCTCAACACTCGCGAGGGCAACGGCGAAACGGGCGGCGCCCTCGACGGCATGATGTGGGAGATGGTGCGAAAGGTGAAAAGCTGGAACGCCTGATTCGACTTGGGGCTTATTTGGGATACCAGTCGCGAATGCGGACTTCGACTCCCGACCCGGCGAGCGCCTTTTGAAAAACGCTCAGATCGGAACTGCCGTAATGGTAGGGATAAACGATGGCCGGATGGAAGGCGCGAACGGCTTCCGCGGCTGCTTCCGGAGACATGGTGTAGGGCAGATTCATACACACGAAGGCCACATCGATATGCTTTAGCGCCTTCATTTCCGGAGTGCCTTCGGTATCGCCGGAAAAATAGAAGCGCTTTCCGCCGTACGTCAGCACGTACCCGTTGCCGCGCCCCTTATCGTGGTAGATCGTGCCGTTGGGCGCGGGCTTCATGTTGTACATGGGAATGGCATCCACTTTGAACGTGCCGATGGTAGTGCTTTCCCCGTTGGAAATCACGGTACAGCCGGGAATTTTTTCGGAGACCACTTTGGGCGCCAGAATCACCGTGCCGGCTTTCTTTAGTTTTTCGACGAGGGGCGGCGACATGTGGTCGCCATGGATATCGGTAATGAGGATGTAATCGGCTGGGGGAAGTCCTTCGTATTTGCCTTGGGCGGGATCGATATATAAGACCTTGCCGCCGGCCTGGATCATCAGGCTGGCGTGCCGGATAGGAGTGATCCGCAGGGGACCGGCGGAAGTAGCGAACTCCTCGGGAGCGGCCGCAAGAGCAACAACTGCGGAGAGAAGAATCGCGGTTAACAGGAGTTTCATATTGGAGATTGTACCGTGGACTTCCGCGAGGGCACCGCTGCTGGCGGTCGCAGAATATGGTTCGGGCGCGGGCAATTTGGTTTCCAGCGGGTCTGGCCGCGCGAAAGGCGGCGGCCAGGATTGGCTGCCCTACTTTTTGATATTGTGAAATCCTGACCTCAGGGTTCGATCTGGGAGGGTATCGCTTGTATATCGGGAAATGGTTCTGGAGGGCAATGGTTTGGTGTGCCTTTGCAGTGGTGGCAGCGGCGCAGACCCCCGCGCAGACGCCGCCCGCGGGGCGCGCCGGCGGAGGCGGGGGATTCGCCAACGCGTTTCCACAGCATGAAAAAGCCGACCAAGCCACCATCGACCGCGGCAAGGCGCTTTATGGAGTGCAATGCAATTTCTGCCACGGGTCCGATGCGCGCGGCGGCGAGGGTGGCCCGAATCTGCTGCGATCGGACCTGGTGCTCAACGACCAGAACGGCGAATTAATCGCACAGGTGGTGCAAAACGGCAGGGGCGAGATGCCGCGACTCAACCTCACCAAGGAACAGATTTCCGACATCGCCGCGTACATTCATAGCTTCCGCGTCAGCGGCTATGACGTCTCGCGTATGCGGGCACCCAGCATCCTGGTGGGCGACGCCACCGCGGGTGAAAAGACATTTCAAGCAAAATGCGCGAGTTGCCATTCGGCCACCGGCGATCTGAAAGGCGTGGCATCGAAATTCTCCGACGCGAAACAATTGCAGAATGGTTTCCTGATGCCCGGCGGAGGGCGCGGCGCGCGCGGCGCTCCGGTCACGGTGACCGTCGACATGCCAGGCGGCGGGAAACTGGAGGGGCGCCTGCTCCATATCGACGATTTCATCGTTACGCTGGTGGATTCCGAGGGTGGGCAGCACACCGTCCGGCGCGATGGCGACACACCCAAAGTCGAACTTCACGATCCACTCGCTGGGCACCGCGATCTGCTGCCAACTTATACGGATACCGAAATTCACAACCTCACTTCTTACCTGGCGACACTGAAGTGATTTACCGAAGGTGTCGCTCCCTTGCGGTGGCGGCTCTTACTTTGCGCCGCAGCCCAAGCCCAGAGCGGCATTGATCTCGATCTGGATATCCGCCGCTCCCACGGCGGCGTCGCCGGTCAAATTGTTCTGGGGCGGGGCGATTCCCAATGCCTGGTTGACGATCTGCCGCACATCGCCGAGGCTGGTGCCTCCCGCCATGGTGAGATCGCAGAGTGTGACCACCAGAAAGCTCTGCTCGACGGACTTCGCCACCGAGTACGTGGCATTTCCCGCTTGACTGGCGGTGATGGTGCAAGTACCCGGTCCTTCCAGAGTCACGGTCGAACCGGAGACCTGGCAGACGTTCGATGGCGCGGCGCTGAAGGCGACCGCGAGGCCCGAGGATGCGGTCGCGGTCAGAGTGAAAGGCAACTGCTCTAAGATCTGCGTTGTGATTGGCGCAAAACTGATCGCTTGACCGAGTAACAGGATCGTCGTAACGTCCTGCGCGGTAACCGTGAGCGCTCCGCCGCCGGCGACGCTCACGGTATTGGTCACAGGCGAAGCGGCGCCGCTTCCCACATTGACGGTCACCTGGATGGGATAGCTCGATTGCGGGTTAAGACTGTCACTGCGTGCGCAAGTGCCGTTGGTTGTGGTGGTGGAGCAGTTCCAGCCCGTACCGGTCATGTTGACCATGGTCAATCCGGAAGGCAGCGAATCGTTCACCACGATGGCGCCGCTGGTGGGCCGAGTCGTGGTGCTCACATTCACGGTGTAGGTGGCGCCCTGCTGCTCTTCCGAGAAGTTACCCTGATGGGTGACATTGATGGCGAGGGTTGTCACCGGCCATTCGCCGGCGAGGACGGCGGCGTCCACCGAACCCAGCCCCGTGGCCTGATTGTACGGACCTTGGGTGACACTGAAACCGGTGACTCCGGGGACCGAGTTATTGCCGGCCGTAGTCGGATGAAACGGGTTCGTGAGGCCCTCCTGCTGGAGTTCGTAGAGTACCGGCGCGGGATTCCCCCACGCGGTGTCGCTGCCGGTGGCGGAGATCATCAGCGCCATGATGCCCGCAAACGACGGCGCCGCCGCCGATGTTCCTTCCACGCTCGTCTGAGCACCGCCGATGTAGAGAAGGTAGGCATCGTGATACGCCGCGGACAGCGACACGTCGGGCACGTCGCGGGCGCCATCCGCCGGAGTCAGCGCCTGCTGCCACGACGGCTTGGTATAGAGTATGCTTGCGCCGCCGCCGCTCGCGAAAGTCGAAGAGCTTTCGGTCTCATTCCACACATTTTCGGGGATGTATCCCAGCGCATTGCCCGCACCGGACCAATAAGAGCCGGGGTTCGCAGTGTCGTCGAATTGCGTGCCGCCCACACAGACCACCGATGGCGAGGAACAAAGCCCATTGACGGCGGGCGCCTTGAAACTGGTGGAACCGGCTTCGCGCTGCGGCAGGCAGGCGTCCGCGCCCCAATCTCCGGCAGCGACAAAAACGCTCATTCCCTGCGCCGCGGCCTGATTCCAGAGATTGGTCCACAGGCTGACCACGCTCGATGTCATCACTGGCTCGCACACCGAATAACTCAGACTGACCACCTGCGCCACGTTATGATCGACGATGTATTGGGCCGAGAGTACCAGCCCGTCCGTGGTGTGGGTGGAGGCCGCGGGCACAAGGATGACGCCCGCTTGCGGCGCCACCGAGCCGGCGCGCGTCACGTCGAGCGTGGTCTCCAGCCAATCGCCGCACCCGGTCAGTCCATAATCGGGGTCCGATTGAACACAGTCCACACCGGGATCGCCATACGGCGTCATCACCTGCGGAAGGGCAATGCCGAAGTTACTGGAGTTGTCGGCGAGATCGGTGATGTCTGAAGGATTGATGTTCGATCGCCCCACGATGGCGATATTCACGCCCAGTCCGCCTTCGAGACTCGATCCATTGCTGTAGAGCGGGATGGAGCCGTAGATCGCCGCGAAATCGTAGGGAGCGATCAGATCGGATCCGTTCGAAAGATATTGGGGCGAGAGCCTGTGCCGCGAGGGCGAAGCGTGAAAATCGCTCAAAGACATGGGCCCTTCCACGACCTCGGCGAGTCCCTCCGGAATATCGGGGGCGCTCGAGTTGGCGTAGTGCAGCCGGCCGTTCACCAGATACGTATGGATAGGGGTATGGAAGGCCGATTCCACTTGCGCGGCGGTGCCGCTGAAGACCAGCCAGAGGCAAGATGCCGGCGGTGCCCCGACCGCGAAGCCATAGCTCCTGAGCCAGGCGATTACCGCATCCAGATCTCGCTCCGAGACGCCAAAATGCGCGCCGAAAGTCTGCGGGGTGAGCCATCGATGGTAGTACGCGGACCGGCCGTCCTGCAGCGCCGCGTTCAGTTGCGTGAGCGCGCTCTGCTGATCCGCGCCGGGCCGCAGCACCAGAACCATGCGCTCCATTGAAAAGCTGGAAGGCACCGCACCGCGATCGATTCCAGCCGCCGGAGGAAGGGGACCCGCCAAGGTCACGCGGCGGCCTTCATCGATCGCCGCCGCGCGATCTTTGGGACGAATCGCGAGCAGGGGATCGAACGTCTGAGCGCGCGCGCAAGCCAGCGCAAACCAAAATCCGAGGAATACCAGGACTCCGTTGCCACCGCGGCCCATTACCGGCTATTGTGGCACGCCTTTAGCTACCGGGCGGAGGGATGCACCGGCTTGGCGCCGCTTTTGAGGATGAGCTGCGTCATGAGATCGACGGCTTTGTCGATTGGAATAATATCGGCGATGTCCATGGGAGTGCGGCCGCGCTGGTCCTTCACGTCGATGGGCGAACCCTTGTCGAACAGGAACTGGATCACCTCGCAGATATCCTGCTGGGTGGCCGAATCGCCGAGCGTACCGGTGACTGCCGCGTGCGTGATGGTATCGCCGGTGTCGGTGGTGGCCTTCACGTCCTGATCGAGCTGGTAGGCATATTTCAGCACGCCGACATGCCCGCTGCCGGCCGCGAACATGAGGAGCGTGGAGCCATCCTGTGCCTTCAATTTCGGGTCGGCGTGGTGTTCGATAAGCGCGCGCATGATGGCTTCGTGATTGGCTTTGGCAGCCATCATGAGAGGTGTCTCCTCACCCGGCGGAAGGCGGAAGCCGCCGAATTCGCGTCCGGAGGTCTCCCGTTTGATCGTGCGCGCGTTGGGATCGGCGCCCTTGGCTAAAAGCGCGTTCACCAGATCGAGGCTGCCGTTTTGCGCGGCGCTGTGGAGAGGCGTGGTGCCGCTACGATCGGCCACGTTGGGGTTGGCGCCGCTATCAAGCAATACCAGCGCGGATTTGATTGCCTTGCTGGCGGCGGCGATGGAGAGAACTTTGGTACCGTCGGGCAAGGCGTAATTCGGATCCGCTCCGGCGGCGATCAATTCCTTGGCGGATCTGTCCGAGTTCTTTTCGGCAGCAAACACCAACGGTGTAAAGCCGCTCTTGGAGGCCGCCCGGGCGTTGGCTCCGGCGTCGAGGAGCGCCTGCACGACTTCCCCGTGACCTTCCGCCGCGGCCCACATCAACGCGTTCTGCCCCTTGGCGTGTTCGGTGGCGGAGACATCGGCGCCACCGGCAATCAGCGCTTTCACCGCCGCCACGCTACCCGAGTTGGCCGCAATCATGAGGGCCGTTTCGCCGTTCCAGCGCGCGTCTTTGGCGCTCGCGCCAGCTTTCAGCAGGGCGCTTACCAGCGCGTCATCGCCGGTAGAACAGGCGAGCGTGAGCGGAGTTTCGCCGTATTCGTCGGCGGTATTCACCTTCGCGCCGGCGGCGATCAACGCCAGCGCGGAATCGCGGTCATCCAGGTAAGCCGCCCAGGAGAGTGCGGTGGCACCATCGGGTTGCGCTGCGTTCACGTCCGCCTTGGTGCGTAGGAGCGCGGCAAATGCCCCGTGATCGCGCTCTTTGACGGCATCCAGAACGCGCAGATCGGCGGCGTGGGACACGCTCGTGAGGACGAGCATCGCGACTAACAAATGGGAAATGCAATCGTGGCTTTCTGCCGGCTGAAAGCCGGCAGCGGGCTGGATTGCCTGCCGTACGGATGGTCCCGCCGGCAACCTACACCTCCAGCAGCTTGAGTTCGCCGGTGGCGTCGCCCAGCTTTTCGGGCAGCGGCACCTTGGCTTTATCGAGCATGGTGAGCAGAAGGTTGTTCATGGGCGTTTCCTTGGGATATTTGACGTGCCGCCCACCCTTGATCTGCCCCGCCGCGCCGCCCACCAGCACCAGCGGCAGATTGTGATGCGTATGCGCGTTGCCGTCGGAGATGCTGCTTCCATAGAGGACCATCGAATGATCCAGCAGGCTGCCGTCGCCGTCGGGAGTGGATCGAAGCTTGTCCAACAGGTAAGAGAACACCTTCACGTGGTAGGTGTCGATCTGGGTGACTTTCTCGATCTTCGCCGGGTCGTTCTGATGGTGCGTGAGGGGATGGTGGCCGTCGGAAATGCCGATTTCGCGATAGCTGCGGTCGCTGCCTTCGCGTGCCATCATGAACGTGATGACGCGCGTCAGGTCGGCCTGGAAGGCGATGGTCTGAAGGTCCATCATCAGCCTGGCGTGATCTTCGAAATTCGCGGGGACGCCGGCCGGCCGCTGCATCACCGGCACCTTCATGGTGTTGTTCTGCTCTTCGGCTTTCTGAATGCGCCGCTCCACGTCGCGGATGGAATCGAGGTACTCGCTCAGCTTGCCGCGGTCGCGGGGACCGAGATTGCTCTCCATGCGGTCCAGGTCGCCGGTGATGTAGTCGAGCAGGCTGCCCTGCTCTTTGAACATCGCGAGGCGCGCTTTGGGATCGGTGCTGTCACCTTCTCCGAACAAGCGCTCGAAGATCACGCGCGGGCTGATTTCCACCGGATTCGGCGTGGTGGGTGTGCGCCAGGAAATGGTGTTGGAATAGGCGCAGCTATAGCCGGAGTCGCAGCCGCCGGCCAGGCTCGGCGATTCCAGCCCGAACTCGAGCGACGCGAACTGCGTGCTCTTGCCGAATTCCTTGGCCGCTATCTGATCGGCCGAAATCCCGGCGTGAATGCCGGCGCCTTCGGTCTTGGCGGGGTGGACGCCGGTGAGCCAGGTGGCGCCGGCGCGCGCATGATCGCCCGCCCCATCGCCCAAAGCTCGCCCGTTGATTTGCGCCAGCCCGGAAAGCACCAGCATGTTTTCACGGAACGGCTCCAGGGCTTTCATGGTGCGGGTGATCTCGAAGGCCGCGCCTTCGGTCTGAGGAGTCCAGGCGCCCGGGATGATACCGTTGGGAACATAGACGAATGCCAGCCGGACGGCCGGCGCGGCGCTGCCGCTTTTGGCCGCTTTCAGCGCCGGGGTCATGGCATCGAGCCAAGGCAGCGCGAGAGCGGCGCCGGCGCCGCGCAGAATCGTGCGGCGCGAAAGGTGCTTACGGGTCAGATAATTCATTTGTCCTGGGTCCTCCTCATTTGAAACGGTGTGCTTTTGACAATCGCGGTGATGAGAGCCGACATGCGATAGTCGTCCTGCCCGGCCTCGCGCACGATGGCGCGAACCGCCGGTTCGTCATAATATTCCACCCCGCGGCCCAATGCGTAGAGCAACAGCTTTTCGGTCGCGGTATGGATGAATTCGTCGCGGTCTTTGGTGGTAAGAATCTTTTTCAGGCCTGCCGGCCCCACGAACTTCGTGCCATCGGGTAGCACGCCCGAGGCATCGATCGGGTTCCCGGCATCTTTATTGCGCCAGCGGCCGACACCATCGTAATTTTCCAGCGCGAAGCCCAGCGGATCCATGCGCGAATGGCACGACGCACACACCGGATTGGCGCGGTGCTGCTCCATCTGCTCACGCATGGTAAGCTGGCGGCCGTCTTTTCCGTGCGGCACCAGTTCGGGTACCACGGCCGGCGGCGGAGGCGGCGGCGTTCCCAGCAGCGTCTCCAGAATCCACTTCCCGCGCTGCACCACCGACGTGCGATTGGGGTACGATGTCACCGTCAGGATGCTTCCCTGCCCCAGCAATCCGCCGCGATTCGGGTCCGTCAGCACCACCTTGCGAAACTGTGGGCCGTAGATGTTCGGAATCCCATAATGCTGGGCGAGCCGTTGATTCAGGAAGGTGTAATTCGCGTCGAGCAGTTCCAGCACGCTGCGGTCTTCGCGCAGGATGTCCTGGAAAAAGAGGGAGGTTTCCGTCAGGAAAGCCTGCCGCAACGTGTCGTCGAACTCGGGGAACGCGTCGGGGTCCGGCCGCGAGAGCTGAAGCTTGCGCAGGTATAGCCACTGGCCGGCGAAGTTATCCACCAGGGCTTGCGATTTCGGATCGTCGAGCATGCGCTCCACCTGCTGGTGGAGCACCGCGGGATCTTTCAATTTCCCCTGCTCGGCGAGATTCAGCAATTGATCGTCGGGGATGCTGCTCCACAGGAAAAACGAGAGCCGCGAGGCCAGAGCGAAATCGCCGAGGCGGTAAACCGAGCCGGGCGCCGCGCCGGGCGGATCGCGCTCCACGCGGAACAGAAAGTCCGGGGAGAGCAACATCGCGGTGAGTGCCTTTTCAATCCCGGTATCGAAGTCGTCCTGCGCGCGGCCGCGCTGGTAGAACACCATCAGCGGCTTGATGTCGGCTTCGGTCACATCGCGGCGGAAGGCCCGGCGCGCCAGCTTCGCCAGAATGGTGTGGGCGCAAGCCGGTTCCTGAGCCGCACTGGAAGGCCGGCACACGAAAATCTTTTCGCGGCTGGGAGTATCGCCGCGGCCGCTGATGTTGTATGGGCCGGAGATGACGACTTTATCTACCTGTTCGCTCGATCCGCCGAAGACTTCGAAGGTCTTGACGCGCGCGCCATCAAGGCGCACGTCGAGCGTCCCTGACGGTGTGGGGTCAGGCGATCCTTTCGGGAGCTCCGCCGTCCCTTCGGGCTGAAACGGGCTGCGCCGCCCAGGGACGATCTCGGGCTTGAACGATTGTCTCGGGAATGTAGCGCCGACGGTCCGCAGTCCGGCCTTGATAGGCATGCGGATTTCGTGCACGGCGCCATTTTCGCCGTTCATTTTGACTCGGATCGCGTATTCGGCGTCCACCGGAAAGTAGTATTGGAACGACATCCCACGGGCGGAATCGAAAGGCAGATCGTCACTCGCGCGATCAGTGGCCTTCCTCATGGGGTTTGGAAACTCTTCGTCGGAAGGCTTGAGCGTGAGATCGCCCACCGCCGTCCGGCTCACCCGCCGCGCCACCGACAGGTAGCGTTCGACGAGCGCGGGGGACATCGTGAGCACGTCCCCGATATTGTCGAAGCCGTAACCCGAATCGTCCACCGGGAGCAGATCGCCCGGTTTGATGTCGACCGCCAGCAGATCGCGGACGGCGTTGCTGTACTCCGCGCGATTCAAGCGGTGGATGGCGGGACGCCCCGGGTTCGGATGTACCGCCGCGTACTTATCGAGCGAATTCGCCAGCCAACCGGTGAATCCCGCCACGCCCGCGGCGTTAGGGTGTGGCATTCCAGGCGGCGGCATCTCACCGGCGTCCACTTTGCGGAGGGCCTTCTCGAGAATCTCGGCGCTCTGGCCAGGCTTGTTCCAATTGACACTTTCGAAAGAAATTCCGCCCACCACGCTGGTGTCGTTGTGACAGGCGAGACAGTATTGCTCGGTGAAAGATTCCGGATCGAACGCGGGGGTTTGCGCGAAAGCGAGTGATGCCAGTCCGCCGAGAGCCGCCAAGGTCATAGCGACACGGCACACGAACAGCGTTTTCCCCTCGCTGAGGCGATACATCTGTTTCATTTTCCACCCGATAACCCACGGGCGTCAATGACACGAAGGGGGCATTTTCGATTTGCCGCCGGCTTATCTACCGGCATGCCCGCCAGGCATATTCGGCCCGCGGTTGTGTTCGACCCGCGGTTCTCATTTGCGCGGAGGATTAATCATGACATGAGCGCCGGCTGTACCCGGGTACATCAGCCACGGCGCGCTCTCCGAGGGCTTGGTGGAAAGTCCGGTGGATTCCGGCGTGGCATAGGGCATGTAGATCACCCAACGCAGGTGCGAGTTCTCCACCTTTCCGGTGGCGGCGTCGTAGCTTTTCCCGGTGAGCACGTACAGCGTGCGCGGCTCGCGCGGCATGGCGAGCTTTCCCTGCTCAATTTCCTGGTAGCGCACCTCCAGCCGCTTGGCTCCGGTCACTTTCTGTGCCGTCAGTTCCCGCCCGCGTGCCATGAACGGCTCCAGATCCTTGTGGTAACAATCGGCCTCGAAGGTGGATTTCGCCGGATCGGGGGCCAGGCAGATCAGCTCGTTCTTGCCCTCGCGCAGCCACTTTCGCGCGCCTTCGGCATCGTACCCCAAGACCGCGGCACCGTCCCGGAGGTCCACCGGCGCGGCCAGGATCGCAGCCGCGATCTGGGCGTCCGCGGGTGGAACGTCGGCCGCAGCCGCGACTCCGGCAAAACATAGCATGGAGAACGCGATCGTCAGTTTCATCGAACCCTCCTCAAACTGGTCTACCCACCATATCACCGACCGCCCCGGCTTGTGCTTCCTTCAGACGCGAAGCATCTCCAGTCGGCCGGAGCAAGACGATTTCTGAACACGACTAGCAGTCTTGACAGTCCTTAAACCGGCTGGGGCCCTTACAATCGCCTGAATATGACTCCGGCAATGGCGCCTCTAACAAGATTATCCATTCCTCTCGAAATGCCGGAGTGGCCGGAAAATGGAGGTCACGCCGGCCAATTCTCTGGAGATCGCCCGGGCATCTACATGCGGACGCGTGCCTGGATTCCAGTGGCTGCCTGTCTTGTCATCCTGGCTGCGAGACCGTCCTTCGCCCAGAATCGATGCGTCTTCTACCTGGCCAATAACCTCTCGACTTCCGTAGGTCCCTTCGTGGCTCAAACCGGAGTGGGACTTTCGCTCGAAGCGCAAGCCGATTCGAACGGTACTTGCCCGCTCAGCGGAGTATCGCTCAATCTCACTGTGGGCGATGGCCCGATGGCCCACACTCTGAATGTGACTCAGGCCTGGCAGACCGGCGCCGCCTATACGGTGCAGGCGATCATTACGCCGGCGGGACCGCAGGAGCTTTTTCTCAATGGAACATATGTCGGAACCGTAGAGGGTAGTTGGCAGCCGGGCCAAACAGTCCTGCGCGGTTCGCAAATCGCTGATGCCGGAACCTGCCGTACGGGATCGAAAGCCTGCGAGGCTTACCTGCTAACCCAAATCTCCCTGAATGCCTCGAACGGCGCGAACGGTGTAGACATTGCACCGGACGGCGCCAATCCGGCGCCATTGCCGATGATTCTCATGTCGTGGACGCCCCCACCGCCGCAAGGTGCGCCGTGGCAGACAGCCTTCCCCGCAAACTCCACCGAAACCACCACGATCACGGCGTCCTTCCGCTTCGATGTCCCGGCTCAGCCGAAACATTTCGACCCCTACATCGATCCATTCGGTCAGCCTGTCTTTTCCGGCTGGCCGGGCAAAGTTCAGACGGCCAGCGACCTCACGGCAACCATTCCGGTCGAGCAGGCGTGGCTTGCCAACAATGCGCCGCTCACAAAGTACGGCATGGACCAATATGGCGGCTCGACCCTGGCAGGTTGGACCGACAGTAACACCGGCTACTTCCATACCGCCTGGCATAACAACCGGTTTTGGCTGATCTCGCCGGAGGGTAATCCGCTCTTCTACATCGGGCTGGACGCGGTCCCCAACACCATCTCCGGAGCTACCCCCGCGCCCGGGGCGACATACACTCCGATTGAAGCGCAGCCGCCATCAGGCACCGGCAACGGAAGACTACCAATGTTCCCCTCCCTGCCACCCGGCACAGGCGACTATGCCGCGGCGTACGGCCAGGATCTGAATGGAGAGTCCCCCACCAGCTCCGATGCCACAACTTACTTCTCCTTTGCGGTCTCCAATTGGATCCAGAAGTACGGCGAGAACTGGCAGAGCGCGGAAAATACCGCGCTATACCAGCGACTGGGTGGGTGGGGCTTCGCCGGGTCGGGGAAATGGAGCTCCCTGAAGCTGCCGGGTTTGGTTGTGAATCCCGTGCTCAACTATGATGCCAGTCTTGACCTCATCCCCAACGGCCATCCCGACGTTTGGGATGAGTCCACTCAGGCGCAGCTTCACGACGATCTGGAATCGCAAATCGGTAAATACGCCGGCAGTCCTTGGATCCTCGGCTGGTCGGTCGGCAATGAAAGAGCCGAGATCGTCAAGCCCGGGGAAGTCAAAGCGATTCTGAAGCTGGGACCGTCGGTGCCCGCCAAGGTGGCTCTCGTCAACTGGGCGTTCGACACGATTTATGGCGGGAGCATAAGCGCGCTAGCCGGCGCTTGGGGGATTCAAGCCACCACGCTGGCTCAGATTTACGCCGCCCAGCCGGTTGACATCCCGGCAACTGACGTCGAGACGCTGCGCGAGTATTACGAGGGGGCTTACTATAGCATTCTCTACAGCACGGTAAAGACCATCGACCCCAATCATCTCTATCTGGGAAGCTGGATTCAGCCCAAAATTCAGGTTAAGCGAACTCCGCCGGCTCCCGACTGGCCGATCGCCGCGGCCAACTGCGATGTGATTGGAATCGACTATTACAATTCGAGCTTTTCCGAGGCGGACGTTGAGACGCTCATCGCCTCCACCAACAAGCCCGTGATCATCGGCGAGTTCTCTTTTCCATCGAATTATGGAGGCGTGCGCGGCTTCGGGTCAAAGGATTCTGCCGGCGATTACGCACTCAGCGACTCTCAAGCCGGCGAATTCTATGCCCAGTGGTTAAGCGATGCCAGCTCGAATCCCTATGTTGTCGGCGCCGAGTGGTTCGAATATGTGGACGAAGCAGTTACCGGACGCGGCAACAAAGACGGCATCGGGAACAATGCTTTCAGTCTTGTGTTGGGTGAGAACTATGCCTTCGGCATGTTGGATGTTACCGATACGCCTAAATTCGACCTCGTAAATAGAGTTCGGGCGGCTAATATAGGAACGCTTCAGAGCCTCGGATTACTGGGGAAGACTCCCGTGTTGACGATTGCACTTACCTATGAAAGCACCCCTGCCGCGGGACCGGTTATTGCCCGCTATACGATCGTCGTGGCCAATGCTCCTAATGCCGGGACGACCGGCGGGACAATCAGCGTGAAAGAAACTTTTTCCTCGGGACTCACGCTAAGTTCGATGACGGGCGCCGGATGGACCTGCAAGGCGGGAACCTGCACCCGCTCCGATGCCCTGCCGGGTGGGTCCAGTTATCCGCCGATTACCGTTTTTGCGAACGTCGCGGCAACCGCCGCGTTCCTGGTGAACCAGGCGAGCGTCAGCGGCGGAGGATCCCCTGGCGAGATCGCCAGCGATTCGAGATCGATTACCGGGCAATGACGATTCCCGCGTGCCCGCATGATGAGTCGCCAGGTCAGCACTTCATGCGGCAGCCAATACCTGCCGCGGACCCAGCTTTCCAAGCTCGACGGATTATCCGCTGCGCGCAACCACCAGGAGCGCGCTTACGATTCACCCGGGTCTGCCCGAAAGACCCTCTCTCAAGGCGCGTCGAAAGAGAGCCCAGGTCGAATACCGTTTCGGTCAGTCACGAAGGTTGACGATAGAGTAGTGGAGAACGCCCTCCTGAAACTTCACGAACCTCACCCAGAGCACGGCATCGTCCGGCAAGGGCCGGACGATGGTGCTTGGGCCCGCCCCCAGCGCAATGCCCGACACGGAGCGCGCGGCAGTCAGCGCACCCTGGAACCCGGCGCCCAGAGGGACATTTGGGAGCAGCAGGCGCGCACCGAGGAATGAATCGTGAGGCGTTATAAACATCGCTGGTCCGTCGGAGGACGGAAAACCTTCGAGCACCAGGGCCGATTTTCCGGCGAGCTGAGTGCTCAGATCCTCAAAGAGCTTCCTCTTGGCGCTAAAGGATTCCTGCCAGTACCGGCTTTCGACGAGAAGCGCGGCACCGCCTAAACCGGCAACGGCGCTCAGGACGAGCAGGGTCGCCGGCATGAGCACGCGATGTGTGTCAACGCGCTCCAACCAGTCGAGCAGGACGGCTAGCGCACAAAACAGTCCGAGCGTGGGCAGATAATTGTGGCGGGGCGAGAGATACCAGAACCACACCGGCAGATAGGCGGCGACCCAGAATGCAACCGCCAAAGCGATCAGCAGAAACCGCATGCGAATGCTGAGGCCGGAGGGATATCGTGCTCTCAGGAAGCAGACGGATACCGCGAAAAAGATCAGTACGACCCCGAAAGCCACCAAACGACCGTCGCCTCCGTCGACGCCACCGTGCAATTCGTCGGGGAGGCGGCGAGTGTTTGCCCAGACTGAAGAGATGACGTTGGATTGTATGCGATTCCACAGTCCCGGCCCCCAGGAAACCATGGGCGTCGTTCCGGCACGCGCAGTCAGTCTCAGCCATAAGAACACGATACCTGCCGTCACGTGAGCCGCGTGCATCGCCAGAAACGCGAGACGGCGCTTGGTCCCCTGGAGGAACACCCAAAACACGCGCGCGCCGGCGATCACAAAAATCGCTCCCAGGGTCTGATCGTAGGTAAGAGCGGCGCACCAGAAGCAGGCCAGGTCTACCGTCCAAATCCAGGTTTCTCGGTGGCCTCCAGCAAGTGACACGCTGGTCAGCGCGAAGATCAGCACGAAGATTGTAGAAAGGATATTCATCGGCAGCGCGGACATCCAAAAGTGTGTCTCGCCATGCACCGGCCAGAACGCGAACAGGGTTGCGGCCATCATACTCGCGCCGATGGAAAGCCGAAGTCGCCTTAGCAGAAGATAGAAGAGAACCACAGCGAATGAGTCGAACACTGCCTGAATCCTGTGCAGAGCTGCCAGGTGGGCCACCGGATTATTGCCAACCATAACGAAGAAGAGGTATTGCCACAGGATGTGCAAATTGCGGCCCGGCACATATGCGCTGATACTGGCCCGCAACGCGGCGACGCTGTGGAGGACAGGCAAGGTCGCGATGAATCCGCCGTCGTCGTAGTAGAAGCCAAGCCGGCTCGCGCCGTTGGCGAAAACGCAGAGGCTGCCGAGCCACAGCAAGACCGCAACGAGCCAGTCGGGGTTGCGAGTCCGATTAAACCCGACCATCAAGCACTCCTCCCGGGCAGTCCCGTAAACGCAAAAAACTCCGACGGGTGGAATCGAGCTAACGGGACGTCTTCAAGCTAGCACGTATGCAAGGATATTCCCGAGGCGCCGGCTGTTCGGTGGTCGATGCGCGACGCCCACACCGGCGAGCCGATCCGCCGGAAGGAGACCGCGCCGGCCGGCGCGGAAGTTTGCGGCGCAAACAAGGGCCGCATGGAAATGCGCGAGGCGCTCGGCCGCAATCCCCTATCGCGCTCACTTAGCCTCGTTCAAAAGCACCTACTGATTGTCAGCGGCCGCGCTCCCGGATCGCTATCCCCCGACCGGCGATATCCGCGCCTTCGAAGTCCGGGGCCGCACTCCTGCGCCGAAGCCTCGACACTTATCCCATACCGGTGGTTCTGCCTGGGGATGCCGGACCATGTTGCGGCCAGAGTCCGGGCCGTTCGGCACGGAAACGCCGTACCCTCTGCGATTGACGCCGGCACAATTGGGTTTCGGAGTCCCACTCGATCGCGCGGTCCGCCGAGCCTCCCTCTCTTAACCTGCAGCCTGCTTCGATAGAATATCCTTTTCCATGCGACTCCTCCTCGTTTTCGCCGTCTTCCTTGGTATCGCCGCGGCCGCCGATCGCGATTGGCCCGCCTACGGCGGCGGACCCGCCGGAATCCGCTACTCCGATCTCCAACAAATCGATCGCGCCAACGTGAAACAGCTCAGCGTCGCCTGGAGCTACGACACCGCCGATGGCGCGGGCGACCCGCAAACACAACCAATTCTCGTCGGTGGCATTCTCTACGGCCTGACCCCGCACCATAAAGCCATCGCGCTCGATGGCGCCACCGGCAAACTGCTTTGGACCTTCGATTCCGGCATTGCCGGCCGCGGTCCCGACCGTTCGGTAGTTTATTGGACCGATGGCAACTCCCCGCGGATTTTTGCCGCCATCCAGAGTTTCATCTATGCGCTCGACGCCCGCACCGGCAAAGCGATCCCCGGGTTCGGCAACGAGGGCCGCATCGACCTGCGCGAAGGCTTGGGCCGCGATCCCGAGAAGCAATCCATCGTGCTCACCAGCCCCGGCATCATATATAAAGACCTGCTCATCGTCGGCGGCCGGACTCCCGAAGCGCTCCCTGCGCCCACGGGCGATATCCGCGCTTTCGATGTCCGCACCGGCAAACTCCGCTGGAGCTTTCACACCGTTCCGCACCCCGGGGAATTCGGGTACGACACATGGCCCAAAGACGCCTGGACTTACACCGGCGCGGCCAACAATTGGGCCGGGATGGCGGTGGACGCGCAGCGCGGGATCGTTTACGTGCCCACCGGCTCGGCGGCCAGCGATTTTTACGGCGCGGATCGGCTGGGCGACGACCTTTTCGCCAATACCTTGCTCGCGCTGAATGCCAACACCGGCGAGCGCATCTGGCATTTCCAGGCCGTGCATCACGATCTTTGGGATCGCGACTTTCCGAGTCCGCCGGTGCTGGTCACGGTGAAGCGCGGCGGCAAGAGCGTCGATGCCGTGGCGCAGGCCACTAAACAAGGTTGGCTCTACCTCTTCGACCGTGTCACAGGCAAACCGCTCTTTCCCATTGAGTCTCGCCATTACCCGGCGAGCGACGTGCCGGGCGAAGTCGCTGCCGATACCCAGCCGTTACCAACCAAGCCGGCTCCCTACGCGCGCCAAAGGCTTACCGAAAACCTGCTCACCACGCGCACTCCCGAAGCGCACGCATGGGCGCTCGCCGAATTCGCCAAATTGCGGAGCGACGGACAGTTCGTGCCGTTCACAGTGGGGAAGGAAACAGTGATTTTCCCCGGCTACGACGGCGGAGCCGAATGGGGCGGCCAAGCGTTCGATCCCGAAACCGGCATCTTATATTTAAACGCCAACGATCTCGCGTGGACCGGAGCGCTGGCTCCAACCACCACCGTCAATTCCGAGCGGACCCTCTATCTGGCGAACTGCGCCACCTGCCACCGCGACGATCGCAGCGGCGCACCCCCGCAGATTCCGGCTCTCGACCACCTGAACGGCAAGAAGGGCGAGACCGAGATCGAGACCATCATCCGTCAGGGCGCCGGACGCATGCCGTCGTTCCCGAATCTCAGCGCCGCCGACATCAGCGCGGTCACGCGATACGTGCTGAACGGAGAGAACAAGGAACTCGCCACTCACGATGCCCCCAGCGCTGCGAAATATCGCTTCGCCGGCTACCGGCGGCTGCTCGACCCCGATGGCTATCCGGCTGTCCTGCCGCCTTGGGGAACGCTCAACGCCATCGATCTCAACACCGGCGAGTACGTCTGGAAAGTGCCATTAGGGGAATATCCGGCGCTCGCGGCGCAAGGTCTGAAGAATACCGGGAGCGAGAATTACGGCGGCCCGCTGGTAACTGCCGGCGGTCTGGTTTTCATAGCAGCTACTAACTTCGATCGCAAGTTCCGCGCCTTCGATAAGTCCACCGGCGCCCTTCTCTGGGAGACGACGCTGCCTTTTTCCGGCAATGCTACCCCGATTACATACCAGTTACAAGGACGCCAATACGTGGTGATTTATGCCAACGGAGGAAAGGCTCCCAAAGGCGGTCCCACCGGCGCCGCGTACGTCGCATTCGCGCTGCCGGCAGGAAAGTAATCAAAGGTACCAGCCGCGCGATTCTTTTGCTTGCGCCAATAGTCAACGCTAATACAATAGCCTTCGCTAACGTGCCGTTCGCCACTCCATTGCCTCTCTGATGGCGAAACTTATGTGAATCGGGAGAAGAAAAGGATCGCTATGCCTCGTCATCGGCCATACCCCAGAACGGGACCCCGTCCAGGATGCCTCTCATAACCCAAGTTCGGTGGCTCCTGCGATCAAGCGTCGTTTGTGCTCTCCGTACCCTCTCGCGGAAGCCGCAAGCAAAACCTGGCGCCGCGATCCGATCCGGCCAGTTCCAGGTTTCCACCATGCTCCAGCATCGTTTGCCTCGACAATGCGAGACCCAGTCCCAGCCCCCGCTTTTTGCCCGTGATGAACGGCTGGAACAGCTTCACGCGAATCTCCGCCGGCACACCGGGACCGGTATCGCTCACTTCGATCCAGACCACATCCTTCGATGCCCACATCCGTATGGCGATCTCGCCGCCTTCGGGCATCGCCTCGAGGGAGTTGGCGATGAGGTTGATCAGCACCCGCGCCACCCGGGATTTCCGGACCCGCACCGGACATTGCGTTTCGATGCACTGCCGGATGGTGACTTGCTGCTCCGCCGCCTTCGCCTCCTGGGACTCCACCGCCGATCTCACCAGATCGCTTACGGCGCAGACTTCGTCGGTTGCCGGTGTCGGATGGGCCGCCTCCCCGATTTCCGCCAGAAGAGCCTCCATGTGACGGGCAGCCTTGTAAACGTGACAAGCGGTCTTCTTTAATTGCGGCGGGGGCAGATCGAAGTCCGCCAGCATCTCCGATCCGCCGACCACGGCCGACAGTGGATTTCGCAGATCGTGGGCAATCGACGCGGCGACGCGGCCGATGGCGACGATCTGACCGGTGCGCACCTGTTCATCCCGCGAGCTCTCGATTGCCGCGGACATCCGATTGAAAGTACGCGCCAAGCCCCCCAATTCATCCTCCGAGTCTTCCGGGGCCCGCACCGAATAGTTGCCCAAGCTCACTTCCTGCGCCGCCCGATTTAAAGCGCGGACCGGACGGACGATGCGGCGGGCCAGCGCATAGCTCAATGCGAGGCCGGCGGTCATGGCGATCAGCCAGGCGATGGTCAGGTTCCGGCGCAATGATTGTATGCGGGCGGCCACGTCCGCGAAAGACCGCACCGCCCACAACTCCGCAAGTCCGTTCCCCTCTCCGTCTCGCAGCACGGTGGAGCGAATCGCGAAGATCTCGGGCTTGGCGGCGATCTTGGCCGCGGCGGCGGAACTCACCGTAGCCAGCGTGATTCGGCCGCCCGTGCGCAGCAGGAAATCGATTCCTCCGGTTCGCCGCTTCAGATCGTCCAGGGTCTGTCCGGTTAACGCGTGGGCGGCCACCAGAATATTCAGCAGCGCCGGTCCACTGCTGGAATCCACGTATACCGGAGTCGCCAGCACCTGCCATACGGTCCCTTCCCATTCCGCGAAAGCGCGGCTCTGCCCGGGAAACGCGCGGCGTGCCGGCTTCAGCAGAGTCGCCGGAAGCTGTTGTCCGTCCGCCAGCGCGCGCGTGGATTGCCCGCCTACAGATACCAGGACGTTTCCGTCAGGGCCGGCGATCGCGAAAACCGCCGGCTCCACATGATCGTGAATCGATTCCGCCCGCGCCCAGAATTCGGCGGTGGTATCGCGGATCGTGGCCGCGTCCCGGGACCCGAACGCCGCGCGGATGTCCGACATCGAGGCTAACAGGCGGCTGGCGGTTGCCAGGTGCTCGGTCCTGGATTCGAGTGAGGCATCCGCGGTAGCCAGGCTGGCCCGCAGTTCCTGCTCGAGTCCGGAGTGTAATGCCGCCGACGCCTGATACAGAAAAAACCATCCGGCCGCCGCGAAGAGAGCGGTTACGGCGACCGCCGTCGCCAGATAGATCTTCGCGAGCAGGGAACTCCGGACATTCACCTCCGTCCTCCGGGATACTGATCGACTATGATCGCCGGGTAATCGTTGCCGAACTTATTCTTGTGCGGAGTCACGACATATCCTGCTTCCGAAACCGCCAGGTCGGGTACAGCGAGATCGCCGGTCCCGACCGTGATCTGGCGTTCGAGCCCTTCCAGCGCCTCGGGTAAGGCGCGCTCTGAAAAGACCTTCAGGCGATACTCGCCGGCCGGCAGGTTGTCGATACGGAACGAACCCTGCGGGTTGCTGATCGCGAACCAAGGGGTATCCAGCACCACGACCACCGCGCTCATAGTCGGATGAATGTTGCAGAAGATGCGCACGATCCCCGGCCGGTGGAAGGTAACTTCGCGAACCGTTCCCGGAGCGTGCAGTCCCACGTCGAACAGCTCGCCGTCATAATTGGAAAAGGCATTGTGAAAGAAGGGATCAAGATTCGGGAACTGCACCTTGGACCCGGCGCGCAGCGCCAGCACATGTGGAACGAATGTCTTGTGGTGATGCGCCATGGAAAGAGTCCTCGTCGGCGTATCGGGAGGATGGCCGGCGAGCGGTTCCAGCCACACCACCACACCCGCACAGTCTTTGGAGGCGCTGAGCTGCACGCGCCCGGACACCGTGGCGCTCCATGCCAGACCTGTGCTTGCGGCCATTACCAACAGGCCGCGGGCAAAAGCTCTCGCGAGGCCGCTTTCTCGCTGCCCCGGAATCGACTTAGAAGAAGTAACCCAATGCCATGTCATAGCGATTAATCCGCAGAATGCCGGATTGCAGGTAAGTGGTGCGGATTTGCAACACTTCGGGCCCGAGAGCCACGTTCGGCGCCAGGCGGAAGCGCAGGTTGGCAAGGTAAGTGAAGTTTCGTCCGATCCCATTGCCAACGAGGTCACGGTCGTCATCGTCATCCAGGCCCGCGATCAGGTTGAAGTCGAGACGTCCGGTCGCGTGCAGCGTCAACTGCGTCCAGCCGCCGCGGTTGCGCACGGGAACCAGGACGCCATCGCGCAGCAACAATCCCTGGTGTAACGCGGACATTCCCAAGCCGTCCAGATCCTGACCCGTGAAAGCAAAGCCGGTCCAATCCACGCGCGGCAGGACCGGGACGAGCCAATCTACCGAAGCCGCGTAAGAAGTCGCTTTCATACCGGCTGCCAGGGACTCGCTCAGATGAAATCCGGGGGCGAACTCGAAACGCCGGCCATTGCCGGTGTCGTGGAAGAATTCGATCCGCCCCTGGAGCGCCGGCCGCGACGGCGACAGCCTCACCGTCGCAGGCAGTCCCGCCAGGGTCTCGTTAGTCTGATACACGCCCAGGCGAGCAACGACGCCAGTAGTTTCGTTGAATTGCCTGCGCTCCTCGTAGCGCACCTGAGGCTGCCAGAGCCACAGATTCCCGCTGTTGGCCAGGGCGGGAACGCCGAGTTGCGACAGCGAATCGGGATTGCGCGGCGACAGAATCGGCTTGTCGAGAGCGAACGTCAGGCTGCGTTTGGCCCAGTGCAGTCCGATGGATGCTCTCTGAATGCGCATCAGGTTGTTTTGGGAGTTCAGTGTTCCGCCGAAGAAATCGAGGTGAAGCTCACCGGCCATTTGCGCACCCAGCACGGATTGCGATCCGGAGTAGAGGAATCCGATCTCGGTATTGCGAAAGGTCGCGCCGGCGGACTGTTGCCCTTGTCCCGGCACCGCCGCTAGCGGCAGGTCCACGCCGCCGGTGTGACCCGCGTAGAGATAGGTGTTCATCAGCACCAGGCCGGAAATCTGCAGGGGAAAATGCCCGGCGGCGCCGGCCTTGCCCGTGTCGAGGTCTGCGACTCGCTGATTGAGGACATCCAGCTTTTCCTGCAAATGTTCCGGTTCGGGTTCCGGCTTCTGAATCTCGGACTCCGGCGGCCGGGCGGGTCGCAACGCGGCCACCTGGCTCCGCAGGTCGTTGAGCTCCTGGCGCAGCTCCCGGTTCTCCTGGCGAAGCTGAGTCACCTGCTCCAGAATCAGGTCCAGCTTCGATGGTTCGCTGGCGGCCTGCTGTCCATGCCCAACCGCCGCCGCCAGCAAGCCCACCGCGATTGCATACCACACGGGCTTTTCTCTGTTCCGCTCCACGAGTTCCCACTTCCCCCCATTCCAGTTAGCGAGAACCGCCGGAAGATTTAGCAGGCGCATTTACTTCTTCAACGCCTCTTGGGCCAGGCGCCTCACAGCGGGTTTCTCATCGTGTTCGGCCACCCAGGCCAAAGTCTGCGCGAGGTCCGGCACCACCTGGGCATTCTGTTGGAGCAGCGTGATTGCCGCTACGCGAACATGCTCGGCGGAATCCGTTTTGGCCGCGTGGGTGAGGGCCTCGGTCAGTTTCGTGCTGATCGGACGGCGGAAGCCGGCAGCGAATATGGCGGATGCCCGGACTTCCTCGTCGCGGTCGTTGACGATCGTTTGAGAAAGCAAGCCATCGACATCCGGGCCGGACAGCGACCGCAACGCTCCGGCAGCAGCGCTTCGGACCGT
>DATJMA010000087.1:0-60341 GCA_035509055.1 Bryobacteraceae bacterium
GCGCAATGGAATTCCCATCGCCTGGAAGAATCCGGGGTTGACGGCGATTTGTGAAGACCCGACGTACTCGTCAAGCTTGGGCTGGTAGCCCTCGATCGTCAGGTTGCCGCCCGTGGTACCGCCTCCGAAGGGCCCGTCCGCGGCGGCGGCCACCCCGGCGATTCCGCCCATGCCGCTCAGACGCTGCTCGAGGTCGTGGTAGAAGCTCACCGCGGATTCCAACTGCGGACGAGTAGCCGTGGCGTTGACATCGAACATCAGCAGCCGCTGGGTGCGGAAGCCCAGGTTCACTTTGCTGAGATTCATGAGGCTCCCGGCGAACAATCCCGCGCCAACGACGAGCAGCAGTGAAAGAGACATCTGCGCCACCACCAGCGACGCGCGGAATCGTGCCGTGCCGCCGGTGAGCATGCTCGCCGCGCGGTTATTCATGGCTCGGGAAAGGTTGGGGCGAGTGGCCTGGAGCGCGGGAACGAGCGAGAAAAGCAGACCGCACCCGAGCGCCACGGCCAGCGTGAACAGCAACAGCGGTAGGCTCAATTCCGCGGTGAGCCATGGGCCGGCGAAATCCTTCGGAAGCAGGCGAAGCAGCGCGATCATGCTCCAGTGCGCTACCGCCAGCCCGAGCGCGGCGCCGGCGATCGCCACCAGCAGGCCCTCGATGAGAAGTTGGCGCAGCAGGCGCATGCGGCCGCCGCCGAGGGCGAGCCGAATCGCGACTTCCCGCTGCCGCCCGGCAGCGCGCGCAAGCAGCAGGTTGGCCACATTCGCACAAGCGATGAGCAGCACTAGTCCAACCATTGCCATCAGCACCTGCAACGGCTTGCCGAATTGGTCGCCCAGGCCGTTGATGCCCTGCGCGGCTGGCCGGAGTTGGGCCAGGTGACTGAGGAACTCGGCGCGATCCTTCTCGTCATGGAAACCCATCGCAGGCAATTCCTGCTCCAGAATGGCGTGGAAGGTCACATCGGTGGCGGCTTGTGCTTTTGCCATTGTCGTGCCGGGTTTGAGCCGCGCGAAGACATTCAACCAGCGAAAGGTCCGGACTTCCATACCATCCCAGGTAGGCCGGATGACCTTCTCCATGGAGACTGGCACGTACAAATCCGGTGTGTCGCCGGGACGGATGCCTTGAAAGCGCGCGTCCGCAACGCCGATCACGAGCATCGGATTGCCATTCAGCGTGATGGTCTGGTTCAAGATGGCTGGGTTCGATCCGCATTTGCTGGCCCAGTAGGTGTGGCTCAGCACGATCAGGGGATTCGCGCCGGGGGCGGTGTCGTCCTGCGGGGTGAAGACGCGCCCGATCGTCGCTCCCACGCCGAGCACCTGGAAGAAATTGCCGGTGACCATCTCGGCGGAAGCCTGTTCGGCCGCTCCCTGGCGTGCCAGCGTGACGCCCGCTCCCATTCGGGCAATCACGCCGCTGAACGCCGGGTCGCGGTCGCGCAGGTCGCGATACATCGGATAAGAGAAGACCGATTCGTTGTTATCGCTGGTGCTGCTTCCCTGCGCGTTATAACTGAGATGGAAAACCACCAGGCGCGCGGGATCGTTCACGGGGAGCGATCGCAGGGTCACCTGGTCGAGGAGGGAAAAAATAGCGGTATTGGCGCCGATTCCGAGCGCCAGGGAGAGGACCGCGACACAACTGAACAGCGGATTCCGGCGCAAGGTGCGCAGCGAAAACACCAGATCCATCCACATGTTGATAAGACGGTGGGAGGGGTTGAAACGTTGGCTATTTGTATTTGCCGGTAATCCCGTTCCAGCGGACTTTTATCGGGTCGAGAAAGGCGGCGACGGCGCCCAGCATCTTCACCTTGGTTCCGGCGACGTCGTTCCAGCGAACCGGGATTTCCAGAGTGCGGTAGCCCAGATGCTGGGCGATGTAGAGCACTTCCACGTCGAAACCGAAGCGTTCGACGCGCTGGCGGCGAAAAATCTCGCGCGCCGCGGCGGCTTCGAAAAGCTTGAACCCGCACTGCGTGTCGTGAAAGGGCAGACCCGTAATGACCCGGATCACAAAATTGAAAAATCGCCCGCCCATCTCGCGGAATAGTGGCTGGCGGACGCCGATGAGCGACCGGTCAAGATCGCGCGACCCAATGGCGGCATCGGCATGCTCGTTGCCGGCTGATTTCCAGAGCTTTTCGATTTCTTCGATGGGCGTGGAAAGGTCGGCATCGGAAAACAGCAGCCAGTCGCCTTCTGCCTTAAGCATTCCGTGACGGACCGAATAGCCTTTGCCGCGGTTGCCTGGATTCTGGAGCACACGGGCGCCGGCGTCGCGAGCCAGTTGGGCAGTGCGGTCGCGGGAGCCGTCGTCCACCACGACGATTTCGCTGAATTCCCAGGAAGTGGCCTCCAGATACGCTTTCACGGTGGTCAGGGTGGCTGGCAGCCGTTTCTCCTCGTTATAGGCGGGAATAATTATGGATATGGATCTTCGCAAAACGAAGCCATATGATAGCAAGCACCGCCCCTTGCGGCCACGGCTGGGCGGCCTCGGTGACATTACTACTTCGCTGTCACACGGCGCGGTGGCCCCGGCGTTGGATATCAGAACTCGCTTTCGCCGCCGGGATCTTCCGCCGACCCGTCGCCTTCGAACGACGTGAACCGCGCGATGGTGAACGGCATTCCCAGCGCGCCGAGGCCTTCGGGCCACCCGGAATCCTGCTCGGTGGCCAGGCGGTAATCGCTCGCGATCAGGTCCCATTCGGTCTGGCCGGGCCAGTGGTTTTCGGCCGCCGCGGCAGCCTCGTCGAAACCATCGGGGCCGTCAGCCGCGAGCAGGCGGCAGGGCGCCTCCTGGTCGGCCGCGCCTGCCGGTCTGATTCCCTTGTGAAAATGGCTGCTGGCGCTGAGCGCCGCCAGTGCCGCCCTGCGCACGTCTGCTTTCATCATCTGTTTTGACTCCCGCTATAAGTTTGAAATCGTGTCGGCGATCGGATGCAACGAAAGAATCGCTTTATTGACTGCGGCGGCGATATCGTCGCTGCGATCCATAAAGGACTGCGCGTCCATGGCCTGCACGTTGATCTGAATCGGCTGGCTCGGGCCCGAATTCGGGGTCGAGCCTCCGTCCACCATTGCCGTGGCGGAGTATTGCGAGGATGGTGTTCCGTACGATCGCGGTTGGCCGGTCTGGCTGAAATCGGCATCGCTCGGCCCGCCCGCGTCGTCCGTCGAGCCGATGAAGCCGATGCTATCCGGCATGGCGTAGCGTGTGAGCGGCGGAGGCGTCGATGACCCTCCGCCGAAAATACTGGCGAGTTCGAGCCCCAGCGGAACCAATCCCAGGCCACCGGCGAAGATGCCTTCAAGATCGTTCAGCGTCCCGCCTGCGGAACTGTTCGAGGAACTGGAACTGCGGCCGTAATCGATGGCACCGGTCTGATCGCCGAGGGCGTCGACGTTGCCGCGTGGCGCGGTGTCCCGTTGCCCACCGCTGATCGCGCCCCCGCTTCCGCCGAGGCTCCACGCCTCCGTGCTCTCGGTCATGGCACCCTGGATTTGCTGGAACTCGCTCAGGAGCATGTCTTGCAGGTCGGACATCGGATTACGCGTCCACGCTTCCGGAAATACTGAGGGTCGCGCCTGAGGAAAGCGAGAGCACATTGAGGCGCAGAGCGTTTCCGGCAGCTCCCGCCCGAATATTCGGGAATTCGTCCTTGTTCGCGCTCACGGTGATGCCGTCCGACGGCTCGCCCGCTTCGAAGTGCCACACTTTCACGGGCAGCGCGTCGCCGAATGTTCCAGTAGCCGAATCCTCAATGGAAACCCGGCAAGTTCCCGAACTGAGGCCGGTAACATCGAGGTAGATGGTCGAAAGATTGGTCAGTGTCGCGGTGCTGAGCGTGCCCGTAACAGGGCCCGCTGCCGTGACCGTTTGATTGCCAGGGGTGATGGGATAGCGTGTCATAGTGATCTCCGCGCCGAGAGTAGCACCTGCCGCGCAACCCGCCTTTCGCGGGAATTTTCCAACTGCTTGAATTAGGGCCAAATATAAATTTCGCCCCGCAGTGATCGTTAAGCGGCCAATGTCGAAAAGCGTGAGGTGGGATTCTTTTTCAGCGAGAATTCTGATACTTCAAAGTGGCCGATAACGAAAACCCAGAATGGCCTGCACCCTCTGTGCCTCTGAAAACCCAAAAATGGCTTCGTTCCGCCGAACGCCGCGAACCCCTCAACACCCAGAGCCGAGAGCGCTTAGCCCTTTCGGGCTCGGGTCTCTCCCCGAAGTAAACTTTTACCAAAGCCTATCCCATTTCGGTGCGTGTCCAATCGGGCGTCCCGGCGCAGGACCCAATCTGTCTTCTCTTTCCAACCGCGGACGCGGGTTAGTGTATTGCCGCTAACGGTGGAAGCTCATCTGCACCCGCCCTGTGAGGACAACCACCATGGCTGTCCGTTGGGTTCGAATCTTCCCGCATTTCGAAAGAAAAAATGAGCCAGGAGCAAGCCAACGGCGGTCGAGCGGATGTAGCCGGAGAGAAACCGACGGTGGGGAACCTCGATCCGCGGGTCGAGGAGCCGCAAAAACTCCTGCCACCGGCCAAAGAACGGCCGCGGATTGAAGGACCGCGCCGCCTGCCGTGGTGGCGGCGATGGTTGTCGTGGCTCCTGATTGCCGCGTTCGCGCTGCTGGTTTTTCTCGTGGTGCGCTCCTTCAGCAGCGGCAAACCTGCCGCGCCTCCGGGAAAGAACGCGCAACTGGGCGCTGCCGCCATCACGGTGGGAAAGGCGACCACCGGCGACATCAGCATTTATATCGACGCGCTGGGCACCGTGACTCCTCTGAACACTGTGACGGTTTACAGCCAGATTACAGGACGGGTGATGTCCGTCCACTATCACGAAGGTCAGATGGTGCATGAGGGCGACCCGCTGATCGAGGTCGATCCCCGCCCCTATGAGGCCACGCTCAAACAAGCCCAGGGAAACCTCAACCACGATCGTGGATTGCTGGCCGAAGCGCGCATCGATCTCCAGCGGTATAAGGACGCCTTCGCGCGCAATGCCATTGCCCGACAGCAGATGGAAGACCAGGAGCAGGTAGTGGTGCAGGACGAAGGCACGGTGGAAGCGGACGAGGGCACGGTGTCCTACGATCAGACCGAACTTTCGTATTGCCACATCGTGTCGCCCGTCACGGGACGAGTCGGCTTGCGCCTGGTGGACCCCGGAAATACCATCTTCTCCGGCAGCGGCTCGACCCTGGTGGTAGTCACGCAGTTACAGCCGATCACGGTGGTTTTCTACGTCTCGGAGGACGATCTGCCGCAAGTCGATGCTCAACTGAAAGGCGGCCGCCGCCTCCCGGTGGACGCTTTCGACCGCTCCAATTCGATCAAGATTGCTTCCGGGACGTTGACGTCGCTCGACAACGAAGTCGACACCACGACAGGCACCATTAAATTTCGCGCGGAATTTCCCAACCAGAACCTTTCGCTGTTTCCCAATCAATTCGTCAATGCCCGGCTCCTGGTGAAGACGTTGAAGAAGGCGACCCTGGTTCCGACTCCCGCGGTACAGCACAACGGAACTCAGCCTTTCCTTTATGTCCTGCAACCCGGCGATACGGTTTCGGTGCAGGATATCCAGGTGGTCACATCCAACGATCAGAACACGGCCGTGACCGGAATCAATCCCGGGACCACCATCGCTACCAGCGGATTCGATCGCCTCGAAAACGGCGCTCATGTGACCGTTAAAGGGCAGGCCGGCACGCAACAAAAGAGCGGCGCATCGCCCGCCGGAACCCCCGGGAAATGAGCCCGTCCCGCCCATTCATTCTGCGCCCGGTGGCCACGTCGCTGCTGATGGCGGCGGTGTTTCTGGCTGGGGCCGTGGCATTTCTGCAACTGCCGATCTCGGCGCTTCCCGAAGTGGATTACCCCACCATGCAGGTGCTCACGTTCTATCCCGGCGCCAGTCCCGACGTAGTGGCGTCCGCGGTGACCGCCCCGCTCGAACGGCAGTTCGGAGAAGTCGCGGGACTGAGCCAGATGACTTCCACCAGCGCCGGAGGCGTGTCGGTCATCGTGATGCAGTTCCAGCTCAGCCTCGATATCGACGTGGCCGAGCAGGAGGTGCAGGCGGCGATCAATGCCGCGCAGAGCTACCTCCCAGCCGGCCTTCCGGCGCCGCCGGTGTACAGCAAGTCGAATCCCGCCGATGCACCCGTGCTGACGCTGGCGCTGACCTCCAACGTCATGCCGCTCTCGGAAGTGGAAGATCTGGCCGACACCCGCTTCGCGCCGAAGATCTCGCAGATTTCGGGAGTCGGGCTGGTGAGTATTTCGGGCGGACAGAAGCCTGCGGTGCGAATCCAGGCGAACCCCACCGCGCTGGCATCGTATGGCATCAATCTCGAAGATCTGCGCAACGCGCTCACCGGTAACAGTGTCAATGCCGCCAAGGGAAATTTCGACGGACCTTCGCAGGATTACACCATCAACGCCAACGACCAGCTCACCACCAGCAAAGACTATCGGAGCGTGGTGGTGGCGTACCGCAACGGCGCGCCGGTAATGCTGACCGCTGTGGCCCACGTGGTAGACGGCGTGGAGAACGACAAGCTCGCGGCGTGGAATAATTTCACGCCGGCTGTCCTACTCAACATCCAGCGCCAGCCCGGCGCCAACACCATCGCGGTGGTGAACGGCATTCAGAAGGTGCTGCCCCACCTGGAAACCACCCTGCCGAAAGCCGTCCATGTGCAGGTCATCACCGACCGCACGCTGGCCATCCGCGCCTCCGTGAAGGACGTCGAGTTCGAGCTGATGTTGACCATCGCGCTGGTGGTGATGGTCATCTTTCTATTTCTGCGCAGCCTTTCGGCCACCATTATCCCCAGCGTCGCAGTGCCGCTTTCCCTGGTTGGAACCTTCGCGGTGATGTATCTGTGCGGATTCAGCTTGAACAATCTCACCATGATGGCGCTGACCATTTCCACCGGCTTCGTTGTGGACGACGCCATCGTGATGATCGAGAACATTTCGCGCTACATCGAAATGGGAGAGACGCCCATGCAGGCCGCCCTGCTCGGCGCGGAACAGATCGGCTTCACGATTCTTTCGCTCACCGTTTCGCTGATCGCGGTGCTCATCCCGCTCCTGTTCATGGGCGACGTGGCGGGACGATTGTTCCGGCAGTTCGCCATCACCCTGGCGGTGACCATTATCATTTCGGCGTTCGTATCGCTGACCCTGACTCCGATGATGTCGGCGCGCATCCTGCGCTACGTGCCGCCGGAAAAACAAGGTCGGTTCTATGCCATTTCGGAGCGGGCTTTCGACAAGATCATCGAATTCTACGGGCGGACGTTGCGCTTCGTCCTCCGCTTCCAGACCATTACGCTGCTGGCGGCGTTCGGAATCCTGGTGCTGACGGTGCTGCTGTACGCCATCGTGCCCAAGGGTTTTTTCCCCACTCAGGACACCGGCCTCATCCAAGGCATTTCGCAGGCGTCTCCCACCATTTCGTTCGACGCGATGACTCAGAAGCAGCAGGATCTCGTCAAAGTTCTTTTGGCCGATCCGGCGGTGGACAGTGTGTCGTCTTTCATCGGTGCGGATGGCACAAACACCACGCTGAACAGCGGCCGGATCGAGATCAACCTGAAACCGCTCGCGGTGCGCAAGATCTCGGCCACAAAACTCATCCAGCGCCTGGGACCGAAGCTGGCTCAGGTTCCTGGAATCGTCTTGTATATGCAGCCGGTGCAGGACCTGACCGTAGACGATCGCGTCAGCCGCACCGAGTATCAGTACACGGTGGAAGATCCCAACCAGAACGAGCTCAACCAGGTGGTGGCCAAGCTGATGGGCGAGTTCCGCCAACTTCCGGAACTGGCCGATGTAGCCACCGACCAGCAACTCGGCGGCGCATCCGAATCGATCACAATCGACCGCGAAACCGCCTCGCGATTCGGCATCACCCCGGTGACGGTGGACAACACGCTCTACGATGCATTCGGACAGCGCCAGATCAACACCATGTACACGCAGTTGAATCAGTATCACGTGATTCTTGAGATCGACCCGAAATTCCAGATCAACCCGGCGAAGCTCAACGACATCTACATCCAGTCGGCGCTAAGTGGCACATCTTCATCCGCCGCCGGTCCGAATACCGCCGGGTCGTCTTCCGGCGCCGGAGCCGGTGTTACCGCCAATGCAGGCAACGGGCTGCTCACTCCAGCCACCGGGGCGAACGCGTCGCTCCCGCCGACTTCGACCTCCGCCCTATCCACGCTCGCGTCCCCCGGCAGCAACAACACCACCACCGCGCTCACGCCGGTGCAATCCACTTCCGCGCTTTCCCCCGCGTCCGCCGCCACCACGGCGCAGAACGTCTTGACCGCAACCAGTACGACGACGCCGATCTCATCGAGCGCAAACACGGCTTTGAACGGTACCACCCGTTCCACCACCGGAGGCGCGGCCCCCGCGGCCGGCGGCGGAGGGGGCGCGGCGACGGCGGGAGCGGCTCTCTCGATGCCGGTGCCATTGGGCGCTCTCACGCGATTTGAAACCCAAAGCGAAGCTCTCTCCGTCACGCACCAGGGGCAGTTTCCCGCGGTCACCATCTCCTTCAATCTGGGCCCCGGATATTCCCTCGGACAGGCATTGACGGCCATGAACAAGTCCATTGAAAAGGCGGACATGCCGGCCAGCGTAGTGGCCAATTATCAGGGCACGGCGGCGGCCTTCGAAGGCTCGCTTTCCAACCAGGGCCTCCTGATTCTGGCAGCGCTCGTGACGGTGTACATCGTGCTCGGCGTGCTGTATGAGAGTTTCGTCCATCCCGTAACGATCCTTTCCACGCTACCCTCGGCGGGCGTGGGAGCGCTGCTGGCGCTGCTGCTCTTTCATCTCGATCTCGACATCGTTTCCATCATCGGCATCATCTTGTTGATCGGCATCGTGAAGAAGAACGGCATCATGATGGTGGACTTTGCGCTGGAAGCCGAGCGCAAAGAGGGACGAGACGCCACCGAGGCCATCTACCAGGCTTCCCTGCTCCGCTTCCGGCCCATCATGATGACTACCATGGCGGCGCTGCTGAGCGGAATTCCGCTGGCTTTCGGCACTGGAATCGGGTCGGAATTGCGCCGGCCGCTAGGTGTTGCGATGGTGGGCGGGTTGCTGCTCAGCCAGGTTTTGACGCTCTACACCACACCGGTGATTTACATCTTTTTCGACAAACTGGGCGCGCGTTTTGTTCGCCGCCGCACCCGGTTGGCCGGCGAGCAAAGTCCGGAGCCGGCATGAACCCCTCCCGCATCTTCATCGAGCGGCCCGTCGCCACCACGCTTCTAACCGTCGCCATCGCGCTGGCGGGTGTAATCGCGTACACCCAGTTGCCAGTCTCGCCGTTGCCGCAGGTCGATTTTCCGACCATCACGGTGGCAGCTTCCCTGCCCGGCGGCAGCCCGGACATCATGGCGTCTTCGGTGGCGACCCCACTCGAACGGCAATTCGGGCACATCGCCGGGGTCACGGAGATGACTTCCTCGAGTTCGCTCTCGACCAGCAGCGTCACGCTGCAATTCGATCTCAGTCGCGACATCAACGGCGCGGCGCGCGACGTGGAAGCCGGCATCAATGCCGCGCGCAGTTACCTGCCCGCGAATCTGCCGGCGAATCCGACCTACCGCAAAGTGAACCCAGCCGATTCGCCGATTCTCGTATTGGGCCTGCAATCGGACATCTACGATGTCCCGGCGCTCTATGACGAAGCATCCACGGTCATCGAGCAGCGCATTTCACAAATCTCGGGTGTGGGCGAGGTACTGGCGGTGGGGGCGTCGCTGCCCGCGGTGCGGATTGAACTCAATCCTCAGCAACTCGCCAGCTACGGCATCAGTCTGCCGGCGGTACAGCAGGTGGTCTCGGCACAGAATTCCAATCTGGCCAAAGGGCAGTTTTCCGACGGCCATACCTCCGTCGACATCGTGGCCAACGACCAGATTTCGAAGGCGGTGGATTACCGGCCGCTGATCGTCGGCTATCACAACGGCGCGGCGGTGCGGCTCGAGGACGTGGCCGACGTAGTGGATTCGCAGCAGACCTTGCGCCAGGCGGGATTTCTGAACGGAAAACCATCGGTGGACATGCTGATTTTCCGCCAGCCGGGAGCAAACATCATTTCTACCGTCGATGCGGTGAAGGCCGCGATGCCTTCGCTCCAGGCCACCATTAAGGCGGGCGAACATCTGGTCACCATCCTGGACCGCACGCTGACGATTCGCGCGTCGGTCACGGACATCGAGCGGACCCTGCTGATTTCGGTGATCCTGGTGGTGATCGTCGTATTCCTGTTTCTTCGCAACGCGCACGCCACGCTGATTCCCGCCGTGGCCGTGCCGGTGTCGCTCATCGCCACCTGCGCGGTGATGTACCTGTGCGGGTTTTCGCTCGACAACCTCTCGCTCATGGCGCTGGCTATTTCGAGCGGCTTCGTGGTAGACGACGCCATTGTGGTGATGGAGAACGTCACGCGGCACCTGGAAGCCGGAATGGCTCCTATGCAGGCGGCGCTTCTGGGAGCCCGCGAAATCGGCTTCACGGTTTTCAGCATCAGCGTTTCGCTCATCGCGGTATTCATTCCGCTCCTGCTCATGGGTGGAATCATCGGGCGGCTGTTCCGTGAATTCGCCATCACACTCTCCGCCGCCATCGTCGTTTCGATGGTGATTTCGCTGACCACGACGCCGATGATGTGCTCGCGCGTTCTCGTCGCGGAAAGCGAAATCGGTCATGGACGTCTCTATAACTGGAGCGAGCGGGGCTTTCGGAGAATCCTCGGACTGTACCGCGACAGCTTGTGCTGGTGTCTCGACCATCCGGCTCTCGTCCTTACTATCTTTGTCGCGACGCTCGCCCTGAACGTGTTCTTGATCGCGAAAATTCCCAAAGGATTTTTCCCGCAGCAGGATACCGGCGCGATCATGGGCGGATTGCAGGGGCCGCAGGATACGTCGTTTTATTCCATGCGGGACGCGGTGCAGCAATCGGTGAGCATCATCAAGCAAGACCCGGCGGTGCAGAATGTGATGGGTTTCACCGGCGGCCGTGGCGCCGTAAACGGCGGCTTCATTTACATGGCGCTCAAACCCCTCGATGAACGCAAAGTGAGCGCGGCGCAAATCATCGAGCGGCTGCGGCCGAAGCTGGCGCGAGTCGAAGGCGCCGCCACGTTCCTGCAGCCTGTGCAGGATATCCGCATCGGCGGCCGGCAATCCAGCGCCCAATATCAATACACCTTGCAAACCGAAACCACCGACCAACTCCAGAAGTATGGCCCGGAGCTTCTGGCTGCTTTGCGAAAAGCGCCCGGGTTCGAGGATGTCAACACCGATCAGCAGAACCATGGACTGGAAATGATGCTGAACTACGACCGTCCCACGGCAGCGCGGCTCGGATTGACTCCGGAACTGCTCGACGATACGATCTACCATGCGTTCGGGGAATCGGAAGTATCCACGATCTACACGCAGCTCAATCAGTACTACGTGGTGCTGGAAGCCGCGCCCAAATACTGGCAAAGCCCGGCGGGACTGCATGATGTCTTCATGATTCCGAAGGCCGGCGGCGGCCCCATACCGATATCCTCAGTGGCCACTTACGCGCCTTCCACGAGTCCCGTTTCGGTGAATCACACGGGGCTGTTTCCATCGGCGACGGTATCGTTTAACCTGGCGCCGGGCGTGTCGCTCGGGCAGGCGACCCGGGAGATCGAACAGATCCAGCTGAAGTCCGGAATGCCGCAGTCCGTGCACGGCGAATTCTCCGGCACGCTCCAGGCTTTCGAACAGTCGCTCACCACCGAACCTTACCTGGTGCTGACCGCGATTCTGGCGGTGTTCATCGTGCTCGGGATTCTCTATGAAAGCCTGGTGCACCCAATCACGATTCTGTCCACTCTTCCCCCGGCGAGCGTGGGCGCCATCCTGGCGCTGTTGCTGACGCACTCCCAGCTGGATGTCATGTCGATCACCGGAATTATTCTGCTGATCGGCATTGTGAAAAAGAATGCCATCATGATGATCGATTTCGCGTTGAATGCCGAGCGCGTGGAAGGAAAGAATACGCGCGATTCGATCTTCGAGGCATCGATGCTGCGCTTCCGGCCGATCCTGATGACTACGATGGCGGCGCTGTTCGGCGCCGTCCCGCTGGCGGTTGGCACGGGAATGGGATCGGAGCTCCGTCGCCCGCTGGGCATTTCGATCATCGGAGGGCTGCTGGTGAGCCAGGCGCTGACCCTCTACACTACGCCGGTGATTTATCTGACCATGGACCGGTTGCGGCTGCGTTTTACGCGCCGCCACCCCGCAGGCTTCGAGCCGCGGCCGCAGGAGGGCTAAACCATGCGGAAAGCGTTGTCTCCAGGTTTGCTGGCGTTTGCGTTTCTAGCCGGCTGTAACGTGGGGCCGAAATATAAAACTCCCGACACACCTGCTCCGCCGGAATTCAAGGAGACGGCACCGGCGGCATACCGCGAGGCGACTCCGGGCACATGGCAGCCATCCAAGCCGCAGGACGGCGAACTGAAAGGCAAATGGTGGGAGATATTCCACGAGCCGGAACTGAACACCCTCGAAGAACAGTTGGATATCAATAATCAAACCATCAAGCAGTATTTCGAGAATTTCGTGGCGGCGCGTTCGCAAGTCGGCGAATCGCGGGCCGCTCTTTTTCCGACCCTTTCCGCCGATCCGTCGTTCAACCGCTCCCGCTCCGGCGCAGGTGGGGTAGGCACCGGCGCTATATCCACCAGCACATCGACCACCGGCTCTACCACCGGCAGCCCGTTGAACGGCACCGGGCAAGCGACGAGCGGAAATGTGACGTTCAATAACATCACCATGCCCTTCGATGTGGCGTGGGAACCCGATTTATGGGGCCGTGTCCGCAATACCGTGCGTGAGTATCGATACGCCGCGCAGGTGAGCGCGGCCGACCTCGAAAACCAGCGTCTCACCGAACAATCTACCCTGGCGGTGTATTACTTCGAACTGCGCGGGCAGGACGCGCTCCAGGATCTTTACAATCGCACCATCGATGCCGATCGCAAGGCGCTCGAGCTCACCAAAGCTCTGGTGGAAACGGGCATCGACAGTCCGGAATCGCAGGCGCAGGCGGACGTCACGTTGCAGGACGCGGAAGCGCAAGCAGTAGGGATCGCGACCAATCGGGCGATCTACGAGCACGCCATCGCAACCTTGATCGGCAAACCGGCTTCCGAATTCGAAATGCCGGTCAGGGCGCTGGCGGCGTCCCCGCCACCGATCCCCATCGGTGTTCCCTCGCAGCTTTTGCAGCGTCGTCCGGATATTGCCGCGGCGGAGCGCACCATGGCGCAGGCGAATGCTCTGATCGGCGTCGAAAAGGCGGCTTATTATCCCTCCCTGAATCTGACGGGAAGCGGCGGCTTGGAATCGTCTCTAATCTCGAAAATCTTTTCGGCGCCGGCGCTTTTCTGGTCTATCGGTGCGTCGGCATCCGAATTGATCTTTGATGCCGGCCTGCGGAAATCGACCGTGGCGCAATATACGGCGAATTACAATGCCGACGTAGCGGCATACCGGCAAGCGGTGCTGACGGCGTTCCAGCAGGTGGAGGATTACCTCGCCACATTGCGGGTGACTTCGACCCAAGTGGAGAAGCAGCAATCGGCGGTGAATGCGGCGAAGCGGTACCTGGAAATCGCGCAGTCGCGGTATCAGACTGGGCTCGATCCGTACCTGAACGTAATTACCGCCCAGACGACGCTGCTCACCGATCAGCAGACCGAGGTGACGCTGCGAGTGAGCGAAATGACGGCGGCGGTCCAACTGATCGAGGCGCTGGGTGGGGGATGGGACAACAGCCAGCTCCCCGCGCCTTCGCAGGTGACATCGAAGTCCGCGGAAACCAAGGCTTCCGGCAGCCGCTAGCCGATGTGACACCGTGCTCAAGAAGCACTGCCGTTTGGTCCGCGGCGTGCACCTTTCGACGCGCGCACACGCCTCCTCAGTTACACTCCCGTGCTGTGCGCGACCAGAGGAGACCATGGAGTTGCAAGTTATGACCCTTAAAGCCTCGGCAATCGGCGCGATTGCCATTCTGTTCTTCGGCATTGGCCCGTCTGCGGGCCGTGCCCAGGGCCCGATGTACGATCGAGCTAACGTTAAGCTGCCCTACACCGTGACGCTCGGGGACAAGACCCTGCCGCCGGGGGACTACACTTTCCAGGAACTGCAGGCTTCCACCAAAGAGCGAGTGGTGATGATTTATGGCGACAAGGGCGCGACCTACGAAGCGCACGTGCTCACCATCCCCACTCTCGACAACGACACTCCCGACAAGACCAGGCTCACTTTGCATCACTACGGATCGGACTACTACTTGTATAAGCTGTGGATTTCAGGGAAGAATTACGGGTACGAATTCATCGAGCCGGCGAACCTCAAGTCGCGCCAGCAGGAAACCAATCTGGCCATGACGGGCACTTATACGGCGCCGGCCGCGGCGGCGCCCGCGCCTGAACCAGCGCCGGCGCCCGCACCCGCTCCGGAAGCGGCGCCTGCTCCCCCGCCCCCAGCGCCTGAGCCCGCTCCCGAAGCTGAGCGTGCAGCTCCGCCCGCGCCGGAGATGCCCAAAACAGCTTCCGGCTGGACTCCGATGCTACTGTCCGGCTTGACGCTCCTGGGCGTGGGTCTGGCGCTGACCCGATATCGCCGTCAGAACCAGGCGTAACGCGAAGGGCACCGCTCTACGGCTGTTTCACTGCGCAACGAAGAGTTGTCACTGCCAGCGAGCGGTGCCTTCCGATATAGCGGCAAAATAGAAAGTTCCGCTTTTCCGGCAAAGTAGAAAGTTCCGGTTTTGAACTGCCGCGCGCGAAGTATCCGGTAGTCTGCGCGCGCCGGCGAAGCGGAGACCGGCCTATGTCCGGTTTTCTGGCCGCGTTCCAGCTTTGGGCCGGAAGGCGTGTGATAGAATGTACGCCTTCTGGGCCACATGCAAAAAGCTGCTCGCTGGTTTGCGCAGATCGCACTTCTTGCGCTGCTCGTGCGAACCGGTGCGGCGGCGGACATCCCCACCTCGCTTGGAATTTACCTTTCTTTCGACTCCGCTCCGGCCGCCGCTTCCGTGGACGAAATGAAGCACGCAGTGGAAGGCTTGCTGCGGCCCACTGGCATGACGCTGGCATGGCGGCTGATCAGCCAGAGCTCGGGCACGGAGGTATTTTCGCGGTTGGCCGTGATCCGCTTCAAAGGGAGTTGCGAAGTGGAAGCTCCGGCGCCGCAAAATCTTTTCGGAAGCTTCGGTGAGACCCACGTGCTCGCGACAACGGCTGTAACCGGCGGAGAAGTGTCGCCCTACACCAACGTGCAATGCGACGAAGTTCGGAGGGTTTTGGCCTTCGTGCGGCACGGCGCGGGAGTTTTGGAGCGGGAGCGCGCTTTGGGTTTAGCGCTCGGGCGAGTGGTGGCGCACGAACTCTATCACATCCTGGCAGACACCGGCCGGCACAGTTCGGAGGGCATCGCCAAGGCCACGCAGATGCTCCCCGACCTGGTCTCAGGGGACGATCTGCGCTTCGATCCAAGCTCCGCGCGCGCTATCGAGGATCGTCTCAAGCCCAAGGAATAGGAACGGGCCACTTGATGGCACGGCCCCATCTCCATGACAGCGGTCAGAATTGGAAGCGGAGGGCCAGGTTAATCTGGCGGCCGAACGCGCCGTTCAGGGTATTTCCGGGCGGCGCGACAATCTGGCCGAAATCGGCGGCATTGATGTTCGTTACCGGGTTCATCAATCTGGGCGAGTTGAACAGGTTATAAGCTTCGCCCCGCACCTGCATGTTGAATCGCTCGTGCACGTGGAAGTTCTTGAATAGCGACAGATCGTAGTTCTCGATTCCCGGTCCCCGCAGAACGCCGCGCGCGAGGTTGCCGCTTGTGCTGCCGGTGGGCGCCGCGAACGAGCCGGTTACCGCTTCTTGGCCGAGACCATAATTGCCGGTGGTCCCGATAGGGCCGGTGGCACTGGCCAGAACGACCGCGTTCACACAATTGCAGAGCAGCGGGTCGGCAGTGAATGTCAGCGGCGTACCGGTCGCCCAACTGAAGATCCCATTCAACTGCCAGCCTCCGAGGATGGTGGATGCCAGGCTGTTACCGTGGCGCAAAAAGGGCAATTCCCAGAGATGGGAAATGCTGAGCACCTGCTGCCGGTCCCAATCCATGGGGCCATAATTGGCCCGCAGGTTATAGGGATCGAGAATCATGTTGTCCATATTCGTATAACCCAGCGCTTTGCTGTAGGTATAAGATCCCAGGAAACTGAGCCCGTTGACGAAGCGTCTCGCCAAACTCACTTGCAGCGCGTTGTAGTTGCTGTTGTAGCCGTCGTTGTACCCGAGCACGCTCCCCGTGCGGCCGAGAGACTCGAAGGGAAGACCTGCCACGCCCGTGCCCGGAAGCGATTCATTCAACTCGCTGATCCCCAGCAGATGGCGGCCCAGAGCACCGGCATAGCCTGCGCTGAGCACGGTTCCCCAGAGAAACTGCTGCTGTACCTGAAGATGGAAATCCTGCACCGAAGAAGTATCCATGTTCCGGGGAACCAGGGAAACCGGCAGGTCGCTCGCCGCCATTCCGTTGGTCAGGAAGCCGGTGGCAGCGGGGACCGTGAGTGTGGGCGTGAAGCCGTTGGTAAGAGGCGCCACTGAATATCCGCCTGGAACTCCGGAAACGAAGCCGGTCATGGGAGTCATCATCCCGGAGAACATGTACGGCATTTCGAAATATTGAATGGAGTACCCGGCGCGAATGACAGTTTTCGACGTCACGTGCGCCGCGATACCGATCCTCGGAGCGACATTGCCCCAGTTCCAATTGGTGAGCCCTTTCGGGTAGCCGCCAATGCCGGCATAGTTGAGCGTGTTCGCGGTGGGATTGAAGAGGACCGCATCGCCTGCATGGTCCGGGAACAAGGGAGTGAAAACGTCATAGCGGACACCCACATCCGCCGTGATGTGCCGCATCACCTGAATCGTGTCGCCCACCCATCCGCCATACTCGCCCTGCCGGTATGACGGATTAGTGAGAAAAGCCCCCGCTCCGGCTTGCGAGGGGGCTCCCAGTAGAAATGCCGCATAGGAGTTGTAGAATTCGCTGTACGGCGCCAGCGGTGTGCCGTTGTTGGCTAGAGTGGCGCCGGGACCGAAGAAATAACCGCCGTTGAGGCCGAATTGATTGCTGAGGGCGGAATCCAGGAAGCCGTCCGACCGCAGCCTGCGGACGTCCACTCCCCACTGGAAATGATGGTGGGACGTGACGTAACTCCACGACCAGACCCAGTTAAATGTGTTGTCGATTGGATTCTCGGGAAGATAGGCCGGCTCCCCGATGGCGGGCATCCCGGGGATTTGGATCGACGCCAGGCTGTTACCGAACCCGGTGATACCCAGCGAGTTTCCCAACGCGGTCTCATCGCCCTCGAACCCTACCTTCTGATCGTAACGGTTGTATCCGAATCGCAACTCGGAAGTAAGATGCGGACCGAAATCGGATGTAGCCCCAATGGAGGCGTTCTGGGCAACCAGGCGGTCGCTCGTGCCCGAGCCGATTACCGGACCGATCGGACTCTCCGTGAGCGCGTGGTCATTGGAATAACCGTAGCCCAGGAAAAGATTGGTGTGTTCCCCGATGCGATGATCGAGCCGGGCATCGGCCTTCTGATAATCGTTTTGAAACGGCAGACTCGAGGCGTAGTTATCGACAAGTCCGGGCAGGTTGGGAGATGGAATGAAACCTGCGATTGCGGCCGAGGTCGGGTTGATCAGGTACGAAGGGATGGTATTGTTCAGGAACGCCGATCGCCCCACGCCAGCGGTGGTGCCGCTCGTCGGCGAGAAGATGGAAATACCGGGAATGGCGGAAAAGTTGCCCATCGCAGCCCCCGCCAGAGGCACCGTGGACAGACCGATTTGGTCGCCGCGCTGGTAGGAGCCCTCGTAGGAGCCAAAAAGGAAGGTGCGGTCGTGCCGGATGGCACCTCCGGCCGTGCCGCCGAACTGGTTATAGGTGAGGCGGGGAGTCTGATTCGAAATGGAATCGAAATAGTTCCGCGTATCCAGAGCATCTCCGTTCCAGAATTCGAACAGACTGCCGTGCAGGCCGTTGGTGCCTGCGCGCACGTTATCCATGAACAACGCGCCGCCCGTAAAACCTTCGTTCATGGTGGGATTCGCTACCGTCAGGTTTGTCTGTTCGACGGCCTCTTCCGGGATGACACGAATCGCCGTGCCCCGCACTGGCTCCTGATTCAGCAGGCCGGTGGAATAGTATTGATTGAGAAAGGGCGACTGCCCGTCCGAGCTGTAAACACGAGTACGGTCAGGATCGAGCGTCAGATTCTCGTCGGTATCCGGCGGGGTGATTCCCGGTTCGAGCCCTGCCAGTTGCTGGTGATTGCGATCCACCACCGGAAGTTCCTGCAAGGGCCGCATTCCGAGGCCCACGCCAAGCTGGGCATTATTGTCCTGTGTCGCCGGCGAGGTACCGTTCACTTCGACAATCTCATTGGCGTTGCCCGGTTGAATGGTGAGGTTCAGGTTAACGGTGCTGGAAGTTCCAGGGCCCAATGTAAGGGTCTGCTCGGTAGTGCGAAAGCCGGCCATTTCCACATCCACGCGGTAGGAGCCGGGTTGCAGGCCGGAGATGGAAAACGACCCATCGGCCGCGGTAAGGACTTTCTGTGAGACATTTGTGGCGGTGTTCGTGATGCTCACGGAGGCGTTTGCGACGCCGGAGCCGTTGACCCCGGTGATTCGGCCGGCCAGCACCCCGGCCTGTTGAGCACAGAGGCAGGCCACCGACACAAACCAGACATAAAGGAATTTTACTACGGGCGATTTCATGGAAACTCCTGAAGAAATACAGACTCTAAGTTCGAGCCTAGCAGCCACCTAGTAAGTTGGTCAACACATCAATGTTTGCCGGAAGACGGACTTAGCCCATAATGTGCGCGAGCGCCCTGAATTATCGGACATCTTAGGTTTCCTCCGGGTTTCCGTAACCGATTATTATGAATATCGGAATTTCTCATGGATCGCAGCAGTTCCTGGCGGGTCCGATTCGCGGTCTTGTATGCAGCCCTGGCGCTGTTTTTCGGCAGGTACGCGCTCACCTACTTTACGCGCTTCGCTACCGCAGCGGCGCAAAGGGTATCCATCTATGTGTGCTTGATGCTGCTGTTCGGGCTCGCGCTGGCGCCCGGGTTTCCGCAGTTTAGATCGGTGCTTCGGGTGCGGTTGCGCGGGATTCGGGGAGCGGCGCTGAACGTGCTGTTGTTTTTGATTCCGTATCTTATATATTGCGCCGGTACGGGTGATTTTCGCTGGCTGGCATGGGTCAAGATCGTCGGGTTGGCTGCCTTGCCGCTCTTCTTGTTTGCCGCCGCCCCCGTTCGCCGGCCCGTGAGCCTGAACTGGCAGGACGGACTGGCTCTTCTCTGGCTCCTCCTGCCGGTGGTGCTCGGCAAAATCGGTGGGATTTGGAACGTGCCGGAGAACCTCGATTTCATGGCGCGTGCATTCCTCTTGGGCGTGGGCGGATGGTCGTTTCTGATTGTGCGCGGCGTGGAGGGCGCCGGGTACGAGTTTCGCTGTACGGCGGCAAGCGCTCGCGATGCGCTGGCGGCCTTTGCCGGCTTTGGATGCGTGGCGATTCCGCTGGGCTTCAGCCTTCATTTCATTACCTGGAATCCGCGATTCCACGGACTGGGGCAACTCGCGGCAGACTACGCCACAATCTTTCTGTTCATCGCGATTTGGGAGGAGTTGTTCTTTCGCGGACTGATCCAGAACCTGCTGGAGGGCTCGCTCGGCTCGCGCCCTGCCGCGCAGGTAGCGGCGGCAGTGATTTTCGGCTTGAGCCACATTCGCCACGCGCCATTTCCTAACTGGCGCTATGTTGCCTTGGCAACAGTGGCGGGATGGTTTTATGGGGGCGCCTACCGGAACCATCGCAGTCTTATGGCGTCGGCGTCGGTTCACGCGCTCGTGGACACTCTTTGGCGCACGTGGTTGACGCTGCCGTGATTCGGGCGATAATTAACCTGCCGTGTAGCTCAGCCAGAAACTTTCGCGCCAGACTTCACCCGGCGCCACACTCTGTAACTCCGAATAAGTTCCCGCATGTGCCAGATTGAACGCGTTGGTAACAGCCGACATCGGTTCGAAACAGATGAAATCTTTGCCGCCGGGCGCGTATGCGATGGCAATGGTGTATTTCGGACCGTACGTCACAGTCACGCGGCGCCCGTCGCCTTCCACCCAGAAACGCGCGCGCCCATCGGGGTCGCGGAGCAGATTCGAGAAAACATCGTCGAGCACCGCGCCTTTCAGCGGATAAGGATCGGAGAACTCCACTGGATGGCGCTCGCCGGTGGGAAGCACCATGTCGTTCAGAACCAGATGGTCCCGCGCGGCGATGTGCGCCTGCCATTGGTCGCGGGCGACTCCGGGCAGCCGCAAATAGGGATGGTAGCCAATAGCGACGGGCAGCGGTTCGTCACTGTGGTTCTCGATCGTGGTCTCCACTTGCAATCCGCCGGCGCTCAAGCGATGCGTCATGGCGAGCGAGTGGGCAAACGGGAATTGGGCCATCAGATCGGGGTGGTGGGTGAATTCGAAGCGGCTGGTTGACCATGCCGAAGCGCCGTCTGCGCCGGAATCCGTTGGTTTCCAATCGGGCGAGAAGTTCAGCAGTCCGTGAATCGGTTGCTGGTGCGCATCGCGGCGAATGTTGTTCAATCTGGAATTAAGTTGGTAGTGTTTGCCGTTGGCCCAGTATGCTTCGCCGTCCAGCCGGTTGGCCCACGGCGCCAGAAACGGGATTCCGCATAAGACGGGTTTGGCCCGCAGTTGCGCAAGGCTCGTGTACGGAAACCAAAGCACGTCTTCGCCCGCCACACGAAACCGGTACGCCATATTACCAATAGAAGGCGCGATAAGCACTTCCGCCTTTTGTGCGGCATCGGACAATCGAACGATGGCGATCCCGTCTGCTTCGGACCGCTCGGCAGCAAAGTTGTCGGACTTCATCGCTACGATTGTCCCATGGGATAATATTGCGCATGACACTTTCAGAGGGAAAACTGCGGCGCATGAAAGCGCTCGCCAATAATCGAGGCGTGATCGCGGCGGCTGCCATGGATCAGCGCGGGAGTCTGCAAAAGTCGCTGGCATCGGCACGCGGCGTCGATTCGAAAAGTATCACTCCCGAAATGATGAGCGAATTCAAGGTAATCGTGAGCAAGGTTCTGACGCCGCATGCCAGCGCCATTCTGCTCGATCCGGAATTCGGGCTGGAAGCGGCGCATGCGCGCAGCAAAACGGCCGGCCTCCTCCTGGCGTATGAATTGAGCGGCTATGACAACACGCAGCCCGGGCGGCTGCCCGACCTGCTGCCGCACGTATCGGTGAAGCGCATTGTGGATTGGGGCGCGGACGCCGTCAAGATTCTGATCTACTACACCCATCACGAAGAGTCATCGATCAACGACATCAAGCACGCTTTCATCGAACGGATCGGGGCGGAGTGCGAGACGCACGAAATTCCGTTCTTCCTGGAGTTCGTGGGTTACGATCCCAAAGGCGGCGACGAGAAGGGCTTCGAATATGCCAAGAGCAAGCCGGAGATCGTCAAGGCCAGCATGAAGGAGTTTTCGCTGCCGCAATACAAAGTGGATGTGTTGAAAGTGGAAGTGCCGGTGAATGCCGAGTATGTGGAGGGATCGAGCGTATATAAAGGTCAGAAAGCCTACACTCGCGCCGAAGCTCTCGCCCATTTTCGCGAGGCTGCCGCCATCGCCGCCAAACCGTTCATCTACCTGAGCGCCGGTGTAAGCAATGCTGTCTTCACTGAGTCGCTCGGCATGGCTGCCGAAGCGGGCACGGATTTCTCCGGCGTTCTTTGTGGGCGCGCTACCTGGAAGGAAGGCATTCCGGTGTATGCCAAGCAAGGCGCGAAGGCGCTGGAGGATTGGTTGCAGCGCGAGGGCGTGCGCAATATCAATGCGGTGAACGACGCCATTAAAACGGCCACCCCGTGGTACGGCAAGCTGGGCATGACGGCGCCCGCGTAGTCTTCTTCCTCCGGCGCGAAAGCAGGCGGCAGCCGGATAGGACTGGCTGCCCGCCTGGCGCTACCGGACGACTGTCAGGGCGTACGAAAACATCGTCACGCCTCCGGCGAAAAGCACCAGCATCAGGCCCGCGAAAGCATTGGCACGCGCGTCGCCGGGCTTGAATTCTTTCCAGACGAGCAGGCCCCACAAGCCTGCTACGACCGGCGCCGCGTGTCCGATGACCATGGCGAGCGGTCCGCTGGCGCGGATATCGCCTTTGGGCGTGTAGGCGACGAAGCTAGCTAAGGCGCCGAGCCCCCAGATGGCGCCGGCAATCAATCCTGTGAAGTGGTTCTTGACCGGTGTCTTGATGTAGTCCGATATCTCCAAAGGATCGCCTTCCACCGGAACGTTCATGAAGAACAGATTCAGCACGAAAGTGGAAATGAAAACGCCGATCGCAAACAGGAACAGCAAAGAGTAAGGTCCCACGCCGTCGTCCGGATCCTGCGCTCTCAAAAGAAGCGGCGCGAAAGTCCCCAGCAGGACTCCGCCGATCAAGGCCAATATGATTCCTTTCAGCGCGCTGGGCCGGCGGGTGCTTTTCGCCTTTCCAGCGCGCGCCAGCGCTTCGTGCAGGAGGACCCGCAGGCGCGAATATGCCGAACTGCCCAAGATGATGGATACCACGATCAGCGCCGTGCCGGCGATCATTAGGGTGTTGTTGATGCCGGGGTGTCCCAAATAGTACATCCAGGACGCCACGACCATGGCAACCCCAAAAGCCAAGGGGAAAGCCACCGCGATCCCGGCAACCGACGCCGACGCCAGCGTGAGCATGTTTCCGAAGTTGAAAATCATGGCTGCCAGCACGGCGAACACCCACTCCTGCTTGCGCGCGTTCAGCATGTCGTCGGTGAATGTGAATCCGTCAAAACCCAGGCTTCCGACGGTGAAGGCGCAGATCAATGCAGTGATTCCCAGGCCGATGGCGAAATCGAAATAAAACAATTCGAAGCGGTAGCGTTTGGCCATTTTCAGAAAAATCGGCCACGTGCCCCAGCAGAACATACAGATAATCAGCAACACGATCAGCGTCGGATCACTGTGTGGCAGAATCATGAATCCACCTCGGACACCGAGGGTACAATGCAGCGGGCTGCTGGGTCAACTCTAGGGCTTGGGTTTGGGCGGACCGGTCGCCGGAGTCTGCCCGGCGAGTTGATGCAGCCACACGGGACGAGGGGATTTCGCATCGCACCTGGGAAGCGGAGGGACGAAGTAGTAATCGAGCGAATATTCCATTCCTCGCGGCACCCAGTCGATACATACACTGTCCTGCCGCGCGCTCAGTTGCCGCCAGACAGCGCGGGCGGAGGCTATGCGGTCGAGATCGTGCGCGGCAATACTTTTCACCGCGACGGTTCCCGCCGCCGATCCGGCGACGATCGTCAGAACGGCCGCCAGGCGCTTCCCGCGGACAGCCATGGCCCCAACCAAAACCGCAACTGCGAGCGGCGCGAGCCAGGTCCACTGAAAATGCGGCCGCGGCGCATGCGTAAGGCCGGTGGCGACCGCCACCGGCACAATCGGAGCGGCGACCGGGTAGGCAATCAATAGCAGCGCGCAAACCGCGAGCCACGGCGCGGGATTCGAGACTTCCGCCAGCGCGATGCCGAGAAGCACGGCGGCGGCGGGAATCATGGGCAAAATATACGATGGAAGTTTGTTGGCGGAAATCGAAAAAAACACCAGCCACAAAGCCGCCCAAACCAACAGGAACAAGCGGCCGGGATCGGCGTAGAGGGAGCGGCGCAGCACGAGCGGCAGGAGCGGGGTCCAGGGCAGCAGCAGCGCCAGCAGCACCGGCCCGAAATACCAGATTGGCTGCCCGTGATTCCCCACCGCTGTAGAGGAGAGCATGCGCTCAACGTTGTGTTTCCAAAAAAAGTCCGCCAGGAAGGCCCTGCCATTCGCCAAAGTGCACAGCGCGTACCAGGGTAGAGCAATGAGCAGGAACGGAAGGACAACCCAGGGGCGCAGCAGGGTGCGAATGTTAGCGCCCAGCCCCTGCCGGAACGGGGATTTCCACGGAACCGCAATAGGCCATGCCAGCGCGAGCGCCACCGGACCTTTAGAGAGCACGCCCAGCGCGAGAAGCGCGGCCACCCATGGCAACCAGGCCGGATCGCGCCTCCGCACCCATGGGAGCGCCAGCAGCATGGCCGCCGAATAGGTGGCTGCCAGCGGCAGATCGGTGGTGCCGGTCTGGGAAGCGACGACCCATGCCGCACAAGAGCCTAAAATCGCGGTGGAGAACGCAGCCGGAAGGCCGCCGAATTCGCGCCGCAGAATCCACCAGAAAAACCCGAGGAATGCAATGGCGAACAGGGCGACCGGAAGGCGGGGAGCCAACTCCGGTCCGAAGCCGGCCCGAAAAAATATGGCTTCCATCCAATACAGCAGCGCCGGTTTTTCGAACCAGGGCTTGCCAAGAAGGCGCGGCGTGACCCAGTCGCCCGACGACGCCATGGTGCGCGAGATGGCCGCATACCGCGGTTCGTCCGGCCCGATCAATCCCACTGCCGTCAGGTGGTAGAAGTACAGCAGAAACGCCAGCGGCAGTACCAGCCACACGGCGGGCGGAATTTTCCGGACCATTTTTCTTATTATAGAGTCGTGGCTGCCCGCTTCCTGCCGATAACGCCACCCGATCTCGATCGGGTGATCGGGATGATGACGCAACTCTATGCGCAGAGCAGTTCGGAGTTCGATGCGGCACGGGCGCGCTGCGCCACGGAAAGGCTTCTTCGCGAGCCCGAGTTCGGCGGCGTCTGGATGATCGATGTGGATGGCGCTGCCGCCGGGTATATCGTGGTGCTGTTGGGATATAGCCTGGAATTCGGCGGGCGTTTCGGTTTGCTGGACGAATTGTTCGTAGCGGACAATTTTCGCGGCATGGGCCTGGGAAAACAGGCGCTCGATTTCGCGGGCGAGCAGTGCCGGGCCCGGGGATGGCAGGCTCTGCGCCTCGAGGTCGGACAGAAAAACCTCCGCGCGCAGTCGTTATATCACTGGTCGGGCTTTCAAAGGCACGACCGATTTCTCATGACGAAGTGGCTCTGATGTTATTCGATATCGCCAAACTACCGACGGCTGAAAATTCAGCCATTCATCTGCACCCCGCCGACAATGTCGCGGTGGCGCGGGTTCCCATATCGTCAGGCTCCGAGTTGCGCGTGGACGGGATAACCCTAACGGCGCGCGACGCCATCCCAGCCGGCCACAAAATCGCGCTGCGGGCGATTCGCGCCGGCGAGATGGTGGAGCGTTATGGGCAGGCCATCGGGCGGGCAACTGCCGAGATCGAGCCCGGCCGTCATGTGCATACGCACAATCTGGGGTTTGAGGAATTGATGCTCGATTACGAATTCCCGGCGGGGGAGATTCCGCTGCCGGAACGCGCCGCCGAGCCCGTCTTCATGGGCTACACGCGCGCGGATGGCCGCGTGGGGACGCGCAATTATATCGCCGTGGTTGCGGCCAGTAATTGCGCGGCGCATACCGCTGAGTTGATTGCGGAAAGCTATTTGGGCGAGTCTTTTCCGGCGAACGTGGACGGAGTGGTGGCATTTCCGCATGGCGAGGGCTGCGCGCACGCCTTCGGACCGGATATGGATCAACTGCGGCGTACCCTGGCAGGGGTCCTGATGCATCCCAATGTTTCCGCCGCTCTGATTCTGGGCCTGGGATGCGAAACCAATCAGATCGACCATTATCTGGGACCCGGCGCGCCGCGTCATGACCGTCTCGCGGGCCTCACGCTTCAGGGAAGCGGGGGCACGCGCGGAGCGGTGGAGGCCGCGCGCCGCGAAATTGCGCGTTTCATCGAGCAGGCTGCCGGGGAGCAGCGCACGCCGGCGCCGGCGTCGAAAATCGTCCTCGGCTTGAACTGCGGGGGGTCGGATTCGTTCTCCGGAATCACCGCTAATCCCGCTCTGGGCTTCTGCTCGGATCTTCTGGCAAAGCTCGGAGGTACCCCGGTGCTCGCCGAAACGACGGAAATCTTCGGCGCGGAGCATTTGTTGGTGAGGCGCGCCCGGAATCGGCAGGTGGCGGAAAAACTGCTCGCGTGCATCGGGAGTTATAAGCGGTATTTGAGCCGCTTCGAAGGCAGTTTCGACGATAATCCCAGTCCCGGCAACAAAGCCGGGGGGCTTACGAATATACTGGAGAAATCGCTCGGAGCGGTGGCGAAAGGCGGCACGTCTCCACTGATGGATGTTTACGATTACGCGGAGAGGATCGCGTCGCCCGGTTTCGTATTCATGAACACACCGGGGTACGACCCGGTGTCGCTGGCTGGCCTGGCTGCCGGCGGGTGCAATCTGATCGCTTTCACCACCGGGCGCGGCAGCGCCATCGGATTCCCCACCATTCCTGTCATCAAGATCGCCACCAATTCCAGCACTTTCAGCCGCATGCGGGACAACATGGACATCAATGCCGGCCGTATCGCCGAAGGCGAAGCGACGGTTCAGGACGTCGGCCGCGAGATTTTCGACCTCATGCTGGACGCCGCTTCGGGGCGGCGGACCTGCGCAGAGCGGATGGGGCACAAGGAGTTTGTGCCATGGAGAATCGGGCCGGTGATGTAAGTTACACCAGCTTCTCTACGTCTATCTTGGCGTCCCAGTGCTCGTTGGACTTGACTAACTCTTCCCAAGTCACTTCACGCCCGAGATAACCGGCTTTGCGGCCTAACATGGCAGTAAGCGCCGATTCCACGCCTTGCGCGACCTGATTGTGGAGATTGCCGCTGGTGATGCTCTCGATAAAACCCTTCTGCTTTTCGGGGTCGGCCTGCGCCAGATTGTCGGTGAAGGCGCCGCTGGCGGAAAACTGCGCGGCTCCCTGATTTTCGCTGCCGGCCCACATCCACTTATCTTCGCCATCGATGCCGAACGGACCGCTGTAGGGCAGTTGCGCCACACCGCGAGTGCCAAAGAACTTTTCGCTCACCTCGAAAGGCCCTTTGCCGAATTGTGTGGAATTGAAGCTGAGGTGCAGGTCGTTGGGATAGCGGAAAATCACGTCGAAGTGCGAATAGCAGTCGTCGCCCGGAGCATTGCGGCCAATCCGGTTGCCGCGGCCGGTGGCGCTGATAGGATGGCCCTGTAACACCCAATTGGCGACGTCAAGCACGTGGATGTCCTGCTCCACAATGATGTCGCCGGAAAGCACGCGGTCCTGAATCCAGTTGCGCACGCGCAGCACGTCGCCGGCAGCTCCGGTCCAGCGGCGCTCGTCGGGCGCGCCGCAGTTGTAGTGCGCCTCCGCCGCCGCGATATCGCCTAGCGCGCCCGCGTGAATGCGGCGCACCATTTCGATATAGGGCGGCGCGGAACGAATCTGAAATCCCACATCGATGCTCGTTTTGCCCTCGGCCTGTTTGGCGATTTCCAGCACGCGCCTCGTCCCGGCGACGTCGATCGCCACCGGCTTCTCGAGATAGACGTGCTTGTGACCTTCCACCGCAACCTGCAGATGGCCGGGATGGAAATAGGCCGGAGTGGCGATCACCATCGCGTCCAGATCCTTCGATTCCGCCATCTCGCGGCAGGCGTGCGGCCCAACCCACGTGTGGTCGATCCCGGAGTAGCCTTTGGCCTGCGCCAGAGTATCGATTCTTTTCTTCGCGGCATCCAGCTGATCCTGGAACAAATCGGCGAGCGCCGTCATGCGCGCGCCCGTGTGCTGGATGATGGTGTTCGCATGTGTGGATCCGCGGCGGCCGCAGCCCAGCAGGCCGACGCGCACCGCCGAGTTGGCTTCGGTCCCGCGCACCAGGCGTGAATTCAAGATCGTAAAGACGCCCGCGGCTCCGGCGGTTTTGAGGAACGTGCGGCGTTCGAAATCTTCTTCTTTCATAAACTCACCCAATCAGCTTTTCAAGGAAAGCTATCGACGACTTGATGTCGGCAGTCTGTTTATCGCCGCTGATCTCCCGTTCGATGGTCAGCGGATTGCGGTAGCCGGTCTGCTTCAACCTGGCGATTAGCGCCGGAAAATTCACTTTTCCCTGCCCGATGGGAACCTCCTGCCCCAGTTCTTTTGGATCGGTCGGATACAACCCGTCTTTAGCGTGTACACCCTGAATATATGGGCCCAGGATCTCGACTGCGTCCACCGGGTTGGCCTTGCCATACATGATCAAATTCGCGGCGTCGAAATTTACGCCCACATTATCCAGCCCGGTATCGCGGATGGCGCGCACAAGCGTGATGGGCGTCTCCTGGCCGGTTTCGCAGCGGAATTTCTGGCCGTTCTGGCGGCAGTAAGATGCCACGGCGCGAATGGCCTCTACGGCCTCGTGGTAGACCGGATCGTTGGGATTCTCGGGGAGGAATCCGCAGTGCCCCTGCACCGCTGGAATTCCGGCCTTTGCCGCAAAATCCGAGACTTCCTTAAAGTGCGCGATGCGCTGGGCGCGCGTTTCCCGCGGTACCAGGCCAATGGTCAACGGCCCCTGGTAGAAATCGTAGACTTCCTTGCCCGGACCGGTGGCCACGGCCGAGGTGGCTTCCACACGGTAGCGATCGAGCGCGGCACGGAGACTGGCGGCCGCGCCGGCGCTCACATCGTGGATCGCGACCTGACAAGTCGGTAGTCCGAACTCGTGCACCCGCTTGATGGCGGCGTCTGCGTCTTTCGAGACACCGAGGATGATGCCCAACCGCATCTTCGTCCCCGATTTAGGTTCCTGCGCGCGTGCCTGCATCATCGCGCCGGCGGTGGCGGCGCACAACAGGGTGCGGCGATTAAAGGTTTCCACTGGCGACGATTGTACTAAATCTCATGGCCGCGTCGTCTACAATGGAAATAATGTTTAAACCGCTGTTTTCCTCTTTCCTGGCTGCGCTTCTGCTGGTCGCGGCCGGCATGGCTCAGAGCGAAAAGAAAACCGCCTTCGACAAGGCTTACCTGGAAACATATATACGGCATCTGTGGATCCTGCTGCCTACCGACACCGTCGCGGTCAGCGATCCCAAGCCGTCGGACGTTCCCGGTATGGACGAAGTCCACGTGAAAATTACCCGCGGACCGGCATCGGGCGACGAACTGCTTTACGTGACGAAAGACGGCACGAGGATCCTGCAGGGGATGGCATACGACGTGACGGCCAACCCGTTCAAGAAAGATCTCGACAAGCTCAAGACGTCGTTCCAGCCGAGCCTGGGTACGCCCGGCGCGACGGTGGTGATGGTGCTGTTCAGCGACTTTGAATGCCCGCATTGCAAGGTGGAGGCGAACATGCTTCGGCAAAACCTGATCTCCGCCTTCCCGACGCAGGTGCGTCTTTACTTCATCGATTTTCCAATCGAGCAGTTGCACCCCTGGGCTCGTCCGGCGGCTGACGCGGGTCGTTGCGTGTTTCATCAGGATGCCGGCGCCTTCTGGGAATATTACGATTGGATCTATGCGCATCAGGAGAGCATCACCGCCGACAATTTGAAGTCGATCATCGACATCTGGGCGAAGGACCGCAAAGACATCAACGGCCCGCAACTCGATGCTTGCATGGCGAACAAAGAGACCGATAAGGAAGTGGGCGACGAAATCGAAAAAGCCAAAACCATGGACGTCACGGGCACTCCCACGGTTTTCGTCAACGGCCGCCGGGTGAGCAACTCCGTCGAGTGGCCTACTCTGAAGGGCATGATCGAAAACGAGATCGAATATCAGAAGACGGCCAAGAACGCGGGAGAAGATTGCGGCTGCGAAACCAAGCTGGCCGTGCCGGGCCTGCCTTCGACGTCCGGATCTCCGATCAAGAAACAATGACGAGGAACTGACGGTGAGCCGGAAGCTGGGAGTAGAGAGGAAGCCGGAAGCCGGGAGCCCGAAGCCAAAGTGCTCCTTCGCCGGGCGAAAAGCCAGTGCCGTCGCGGCCCTGCTTTGCGTAGCGGCTTGGGCGTATGCCGCCAACGGCAAGGTCGATCCGGTGCTGTTTTGGAACGACGTCAAGTACCTGGCTTCGCCGGAGCTGAAAGGGCGTGCCACGGGCAGTCCCGAGTTGGAAACAGCCGCTCGTTTCCTGGCGGGAAAGTATCGCGAGTTCGGGATTAAGCCCGCCGCTGGCGAGAGTTACCTGCAGAGCTTCCCCGTCACCACGGACGCACAGCTTGGACCCGGCAACCGGTTCGGCTTTACCGAGGGCGGCAGGTCCACCACGATCGGGTCGCGCGATTTCGTGCCGTTCAGCTTTTCGTCCATCGGTAAATTCAGCGGTGCGGTAGTCTTCGCGGGCTACGGCATCACGGCGCCCGAATACCATTACGACGACTATTCCGGTATTGACGCAAAAGGCAGCATCGTGCTGGTGCTGCGGCACGAGCCGCAGGAGAACGATCCCAAAAGCGTCTTCGCGGGCACGGAATTGACCCCGCACGCCGCGTTCACGAACAAGGCTGCCAATGCCAAGATGCATGGCGCCGTCGCGATGGTCCTGATTGACGATGCTGCCAACCACCCCGGCCAGGCTTCGGAGCTGGTCAAGGTCGGCAGTTCGGAAGGTCCCAGGGACGAGGGGATCGAAATTGTCGAAGTCAGGGAAGCGCTGATCGATGGCTGGTTCCACGACGCCGGCAGGAATCTTGCGACCATTGAAGCGGACATCGATAGAGACCTGAAGCCGGAATCGTTCGCCTTCCCCGATTCCATTCGCGTAGACGGCGAGGTGGATATCCGCCGCGAGAAGAAGACCGTCCACAACGTGGCGGCATATCTGCCCGGCGATTCGGACGAGTATGTGATCCTGGGTGCGCATTACGATCATCTCGGGATGGGCGGACCGTATTCGCTCGCTCCGAATGTCACTGCGATCCATCCGGGGGCCGACGATAACGCATCGGGCACGGCGGGGGTAATTGAGCTGGCTCGCTGGTATGCCAAACAGCCGAAACAGAAACGCGGCATCCTGTTCTTGAACTTCGCGGGCGAGGAAATGGGACTGCTGGGGTCGGCGTGGTACGTCGCGCATCCGGAACTGCCTCTCAACAAGGCGGTCGCCATGATCAATATGGACATGATCGGCCGCATTCGCAACGGCAAGGTCTTTGTTGGCGGCACAGCGACGGGAACCGGACTGCGCGCGCTCCTCGAAAGCGTCACCCCGAAATATCCGCTGAAGATCGATTTCTCGGAAGGGCCGGAGTCGTCGTCTAGCGATCACACGTCGTTCATTGCGGGGCAGGTGCCGTCGCTGTTTTTCTTCTCCGGCCTGCACAGCGATTACCACAAGCCCTCCGACACGGCGGACAAGATCGATGCGCCCGATGCCGCTGAGCTGCTGGCGATGGTATCGGAGGTCACCGATGACCTGCGCGACGAACCTGGCCGGCCGCAGTTCGTGAAAGCCGCGCCGAATCCCCACGGCCAGGGCGGAGTTGGTCCGGTAAGCGGTTCGGGCAGCGGATACGGACCGTGGTTCGGCTCGGTCCCCGATTTCGGCGAAGGCGTCAAGGGTGTGAAGTTCGCGGACATCACCGCGGGTTCACCGGCCGCTAAGGCGGGACTCAAGGCCGGCGACGTGATGGTGGAATTCGATGGCAAGAAGATCGACAATCTCTACGATTTCACCTACGCACTGCGGGCGAAAAAGCCCGGCGATCGCGTGGTGGTCAAGGTCGTGCGCGACGGCAGGGCGATAGAGACGCCTGTGCTGCTGACGGCGCGGCCGTAGAAAATCAATCCCGCAATACCCGCACCGGATCGGTGCGCGGCATAGCTGCCGGTAAATAGGCTGGCGGCGAGCGCTACCACGACCATCACCGCGGCCGCCCACACGAACGATGCCGGGGCGCGCGGATCCAGTTTGTAAAGCACATCGCCCATCAATCGCATGAGCAAGAAAGCGATGGCCGCGCCGGCTGCCGCGCGCGGCCTCCTGGAAGATCTCGTACCTAGACAATTCGCCGCGCGAGAGCAGGCTGATGTTCCCTTTCATCAGTTCACGATCGATTCCACGGGCACAACCGGATGCTGTTGGTAGCAAGGCTTGTTATGCACGGCATCGTCGGCGGGATGGTTGTCAAGCGGAAGCGCCACCCGTTTTCGGCCGCCGCTCACTCTCTCAGCAACTCGCGCAGCTCCTGTACCAGCATGGAGGGAAAGAATGGCTTGCGCAGGAAGCGCACATTGGGCAGCTTGGCCGCCGCGGGCGTTTTCGCCTGTCCCGAGATCAGCATGACGCGGCCTTCAGGCCGCAGTTGCAGAAAACGCTCCGCCAGGCGCCCGCCGTCCATTTCCGGCATCATCACATCGGAGATCAGCACGTCTACGGTCTGCTCTTCGCAGATTTTAAGGGCCGCCGACGGGCGGTTCGCCGACAGCACCGTGACGCCCTGGGGCCGGAGCATTTTCTCGACCAGCCCCAGAATCTGACGGTCGTCATCCACAACCAGGACGGTGCGCGGCGAGGGATTCATGCGAAGTCTTGATTCTACGGGTGCGAAGGCGTACGGTGCAAGCGGGCCCGGTTCTGCGACAATCGAGGCGATATGCCGTGCCTCCTGCTGATTATCGTGGTCGCGTTCCCCCGTGTGATCCTGGCGCTGCTGTTCTTCCTCACGAACTATCTGTCGCGCGCCTATCACGGAATCCTGATTCCCGTGCTGGGATTCATTTTCCTGCCGCTCACCACCCTGGTTTACGCGTGGATGGTGAATAATCACCAGCCGCTGGCTGGCGTCAACCTGCTGATCCTGATCGTCGCCGTCCTCATCGACGCGGGTGGTTGGGGCGGGGGCGAGTGGCACCGCCGGAGCCGCTGGTAGACCCCGGCAGCCGGTCCACATCCCGGAGCGAGGGAAACATCCATGCCCAGGCGAGCACTACGACCAGTGTGCCCAAACCGCCGAACACCACCGCCGGCACCGTGCCGAACCATTCCGCGGTGATGCCCGATTCGAACTGGCCCACTTCATTCGAGGCTCCGATGAAGACCATGTTCACCGAGCTGACGCGCCCGCGCATTTCGTCGGGCGTGCCCAACTGCACCAGCGTGTGGCGGATGATGACACTTACCATATCGCAGGCGCCCAGCAGCATGAGCGCCGCCAGCGAAAGGGCCAGGTTGCGCGAGAGTCCGAATACCATGGTGAACCCGCCAAATCCGAAAACGCACGCCAGCATCGTGCGGCCGGCCTTGCGGGTGATGGGACGATTGGCCACCAATACCGCCATGGCGATGGCGCCAACGCCGGGAGCGGCGCGCAGGATTCCGAGGCCGCTGGTGCCGGCGTGCAGGATGTCCTTGGCGTAGACGGGCAGGAGCGCCACCGCGCCGCCTAGCAGGACGGCGAACAGGTCCAGCGAAATCGCTCCCAAAATCAGCTTCTCGCGCCAGATGAAGCGCAGGCCTTCGAGTATCACGCTCAGCGACGCCGTACCGCGCGGGCGCTGCGGTACCTGCACGCGAATGCGCGAGATCGCCGCGAGGCCGATGAGGTAGGCTACCGCCGCCGTAGCGTAAACCGGTACCGGAGTGCCGGCCAGGCTGTAGAGCAGACCGCCGGTCATCGGTCCGATGGTCAGCGCCGCCTGTAGAATCGAAGACGACCAGGTGACGGCGTTGGGAAAATCCCGCTCCTTCACCAGTTGCGGCAGAAACGCCTGGCTGGTGGGCATGTTGAACGCGCGGACCGTGCCGTTCATCAGCAGCACCGCATAGATGGGCCATACCGAGCGAAGGCCGTGAAGTGTGAGCGACACCAGGGCCAGGGAGACGGCCGAAAAGGCCAGGTAACAGGTTTGCAGGATTCGCTGGCGCGCCACGCGGTCGGCGGTGTGCCCCGCCAGCAGGAACAGCAGGATGCCGGGAAGAAACTGCGACAGGCCCACCAGTCCCAAATCGCGCGGCCGGTGCGTTAAATCGTACACTTGCCAGCCGATGGCCACCGATTGCATTTCGGACGACACGGTGATGAGGAACCGTGCCGTCATATACAGCCGGAAACTGGGATATTGAAACGCGACCCTGGCCTGCGGCATGAGGGCTAGGCTTCGAACCGCGCGGCTTCGCCCGTAAACGTCTCGTAGATCACAAAAGTGGACGAAACATCGGTGCGAGTGCCATCGGGCGCGAAAGTCGCACCCATGATGGCGCCCGGGTTGATGGCCAGCGTTTTGCCGATGAGTTCCACCGAAAAGACATGGTTGTGTCCAAAGCAAACCACATCGAACTCGCCCGACCGGGCAAGCGACCGCGCGATGCTGTCGTAGTGATTCATGGCGAATCGCCGGCCGTCGAATTCGTCGCGGAAAAGCTCGCCATGAAGGCGAATCTGCCCGTATTGCCGCGCGTTGGACGAAATGCGGTAGAGGTCGCCATCGTTATTGCCGAAAACGATGTGAATGGGGCCGCGGAAGCCCCGCCCCAACTGGTGCACGATGAATGGCGAGCAAAGATCGCCGCAGCACAGCATGACGTCGGCATCGCGCACCGAGTGCAGTGCCGAGTCGAGCTTCCATACGTTGTCGTGGATATCGGAAAGGATGGCGATTCTCATGAGCGGCGCAGGCCTTTAAAGGATAATTTTACCGTAGGCCTTTCCGCCAGATCTTTCCGCGCTTTTCAGGGATGGCGTTGCGAGGATATGCTGAGGGCCGCCCTAGTCAGTTTTCGGTCGGAGTCTTATCGACGCGATCGACCACTATTACGTCCAGCTGGACGTCGTGCCTTTTTTCGAGCTTCAATCCGAGCTGCTTTTCAAGCGCCCCGAAAATGCTCGGCAGACCGGCGCCCTCATCGGGCGCGGATGAACCGCGGCAGCCTTCGCAGGCAAACTCCAGCGTGAAATCGTACTTTCCGGTCAGCCCGGTGCGGTCCATCACGCGCGCTTTGGGCGAGGTGAAATCGCCGGGATCGGCGCCCTGCGAGTCGGCAATCAGCCGGCCCATGCCTTTCACCAGATCGCCCAGAGTTTTCTCCTGCGCCTGCACGTGAACCATGCCGCGACCCAATGCGGTGAGCATTTGCGGTCCCGGCGGAAGCGCAAACGTGCCGTCGGCCGCGCGCTTCGGCGGCATCGGCGGATTCTCCGGCGCGACGGCACCGTCGTCTCCCTTGGACTCCTTCAGCTTCGGTCCGCCATTCGCGATGACCATCGCGTAGGCTGGGAAATTGCGCGCTTCGCGGTGTATCGCGAGATGAAAGCGTTCTGCAAGCAGGTTCTGCATCATGAGCCGGTACTGCGGCTTCGTCGTGCCGGGTGCCATGGTGGCGTCGATCTGGTATAGCACCGGCCCCATGTTGTCCATGATCCAGGACGGTCCGGCGATCTGGTCCAGATCTACGTCGTACGCGCGCATCAGCAGCGCGAACATTCCCACGCAGCACAGGTGAATGCGGCCGGCATCGCTCGTGCCCGGCCCTCCGCTGTTGCCGAAAACCGGCCGCGAGGCAAGATCGACGACCTTTACAGACGCGGCCTCGAACATCGGCGTCTGACCGAAGCCGGCACCGGCAAAAAACAGGCCCAGAGCCGCCTTAATTGGCCAGCGTGAAATTGACATCGATGTTGGTTTCGACTTGCACTGGATTGCCGTTCAACCGCGTGGGCTTGTAGACCCACTGCCTCACGGCGTCCACCGCGGCCTGGGAGAGTTCCGGCGGTCCGCCGAGAACCGTCACCTGCTGAACGGCGCCATCCGGTCCGATGATCGCCGACAGATGAACACTGCCCTGAATGCGGGCCGCCTTGGCGTCTGGAGGATAGACCGGAGGCACCTTGCGAATCGCCATCGCGCTCTGCACATTGCCGCCGACCCTGATGCGCGGAGCAGTGGAAATCACCAGGTCCAATTGCGCCGCGCCGCTCGGCGACTGACTTACCGCTTGCTGCCGGATCGAGAGATGCTCATCGTAAGCTTTTACGGCCTGCATCGCCTCTCCGGCGACGTCGGAGTTCCACTGGTCGCCTTCATGCACCGGCAGGACGGCGAGCAATCCGGCGCGCCCCTCGGCCGAAAGGCCCTGAACCTGGATGCTGCGGATCGTGCCAGGCTGAATCGCGGGGAGCGCGGTGCCACTACCTAGGGGTGGAATTTTCGGCGTGGTGAATGCAACCTCGACCATGCGCGTGGCGCCGGCAAGCGACTGCGCAAAATGCCACTCCAGCACGGACTCCAGCACCGCTTTGCGCAGCTCTTTCGGACCCGTGAGCACCTGGGCGTCACTTACCTCGCCGGTCGGGCCGATCTTCACCTCGACGGAGACCGTGCCTTGAATACCGTTCCGCATTGCGGAAGGTGGATAGCCGACGCCCTCGCGGTGCAGGATTTCGGCGCCATTCAGCGATACCGTCACTCCCATGCCATCGGTCGGGTCTTGTGGGAGGGCGAGCGCCAGGCAGGCGGCGGCGAGAATTGAGAACAGAAGCGTCTTAGCCATGCTTTCCTCTCTTATTGAGCTAATGTGAAGTTCACGTCGACGTTGGTTTCCACCATGACGGGCTCGCCATTCAGCAATGTCGGCTTATACACCCAACTCTTCACCGCGTCCATCGCGGCCCCGATGAGCATCGCCGGGCCGCCGAGAGAGTGAATTTCCTGAACGGTGCCGTCCTTGGCGATAAGGATCGCCAGGTGAACGACGCCCTGAACGCGTGCCGCCTTGGCCATTTCCGGATAAACCGGGGGCTCCTTACTGACGATCATCGTCGACTGCACATTGCCGCCAACCCGGATCTTAGAAGGCGGCGTCTGAGCGATTCCGTCCGGCGTGGGAGGCGGTAGCGGCGGTGGGGGGATCGGGGAAGAAATTTCAATTGATGAGCGCGTGGGAGGCAGTTCGGCGCGGCGCGCGAAGGACTCAGGAGTGCCGATCTGCAATTCCACGCCGTTCGGAGGCATCCTTCTCGTGCGGACGATCAGGTGTTGATCGAATGCCTGCACAGCTTCTACGGTCTTTTGCAGGGCATCCGGGGTAAAATCCTCTTCAACATCCACGGGTAACAAGGCCCTCAGCTGGTCTGCGGCTTCTTGGCTCGATAATCCGGAGACAGAGATCGCGCGGATACGGAGCGGCCGCGCTGAGGACTGGTTGGAAAAAATGCCTTCCGGCACGCCCCCCGCAACACCTCCCGCAACGCCGCTCGGAACCCCGCCCACGATGCCTTCCGCGACCCCCATCTTCGGCATCTCGAACGCTACCTGCACCTCCCGCGTGGAGTTCGCCGCGTCGCGCGTGAAGTGCCATTCGAGCACCGACTCCAGCACCGCCCGCCGCAATTCATCCGGACCGCTCAGCACACGAGCATCGCTGACGTTGCCGGTGGAATCGAGATCGACTTCCACCGCGACCGTGCCCTGCACACCGTGCTGTAGCGCCGCCGCCGGATAATGCACCGCGGTACGGTGCAGAATCTGCGAACCGTTGAGGAGTACCGTCACGCCCGCGGCATCGTTGACGGCCTGCGGTTGGGCTGTCAGCGGGAACGCGCCCGTGATCAGCCAGCAGGCAGCTGCCAGAATCGCCAACCCCGTCGTGAGCGTTGAGATCAATCGAGCTTTGGACATACGCGCCTCCTGCAAGATCAGAATCACCCGGTGCTTGAGATGCCGCTTACGCAGAAACAGCGGCGCCGGCGCGAGGTCGAGCTGCCCGCCCGCTCCCGCGATGGCCAGCAGAGCGTCCATGTAATGCTCGCGCTCCCGGGTAATTTCGATGGCCAACCGGTCCACTTCCTGTTCGCGCGCCAGGCCGATTTCGCCCAGCAGCCACCAGATGGCGGGATGAAACCACAAGACCGCCCGCACGATTTCCTCCGCCACGGTAAGCACCCAATCGCGCCTCCGCACGTGCATGATTTCGTGGCAGAGAATGGCTTCCTGCATGTCCGCACCAAGTCGCGGGAAGCGCGCCGGCAGCAGTACCACAGGCTTTCGCCAGCCGAATGTGACGGGTCCCACGACCTCGTTGCAGACCAGCAGCGAAGCTTCCACGCTCCACGCCGGCGCGGGTTCGAGCGGCCGGGAATGGAGGCGGTAACGCCGCAATTTCCAGAAGCCCGTGGCCAGCCATCCCAGCCGGATGGCAATGCCCGCCAGCACCAGCAGCACCACGATCTCACTCCGCGGAAGCAAATGGAATGTGGACGGACGATGCACCGGCTGGATGGCATCGACCACCGCCGTCACCTCCGCGGTACCGCTCGCCACAACTTGCTTCCATGGCTGGAACGGCAGCAGTAAGCACGTTGCCAGCAGAATCTGCCAGTAGAGGAGCCTCCCGCCGGGCTGCCGCAGGCGCAGAACGGCCGGAACCACCGATGCCGCTGCCACCAGCATGCCGATTTGCAGGCTGTAAGCCGCCAGGTTGTCGAAAATGAGCCCCCAACTCATGGTTTCCTCCTCAGCCTCGCGATCTCTTCCAGTTCCTCGGGAGACAGGTCGTGCTCTTCCACCAGGTGAACCAACAGGGGTTCCGCAGCTCCGTTAAACACCCGATTGATGAAATCCCGCACCATCGCGCCCACCACCTGCCTCTTCGGCTGTGCCGGACGGTACACATACGCACGGTCCGCCTGCGTCCGCTTCAGGTATTTTTTGTGTTCCAGGATTTTCATCATGGTCATGACCGTGGTGTAAGCCACCTTGCGCCGTTCGAGCAACGTTTCGTATACGTCGCGAACAGTTGCGCTTTCTCGGTCCCAGACAATCTTCATGATTTCCAGTTCCTGTTCAGTGAGGATGGTGCTCCGCCGTCGCATACTAATTTATTAGTACTGTTTGGGTGCGATGTCAAGCGAAATCGTGAACCGGGCCCGGCCGGCTGTAATATAATCTCTTCCCATATGTCGAATCTGCGAACCCGTCGTTCTCTGCTCCGCGCCTTGAGCGCCTCCGCCGCCGGTGTACCCTTCGCCGCGTCCCTGTTTGCACAGGGCCGTTGCAAAAATGGCTACAACACTCCGGCCTGCCCAATGTCCAAAGAGGTGGCCACCGCGCCCATCAAGCCGCTCTTCGAGCCCACCGGATGGAAGACCGTCGCCCTCGAACACATCTCGTTCCAGGTGCCGGACTACCGCAAGGAAGCCGCGTTTTACATCGCCCTGATGGGCTGGAAGCTGCGCAGCGACGACGGCAATCAGGCCGTTCTCGACATCGGCAACTGGGGGTCGGCAATCTTCAAGGCCGCGCCGCCGGAACAAAAGAGAGTGGTGGTGGACGGCATCGCCTTCGCCATCGAACCATGGAAAGCCAAAACCGTGGAAGCGGAACTCCGCAAACGCGATCTCAATCCGGTCGCCGACGACGACGGCCACGGATTCGAGAGCTTTCATGTCAAGGATCCGGATGGAATGGATCTGCAGATCGGCAACAGCAAGGGCCTCGTGAAGGCGCGCAAGACCCCGCCCACCGCCAGGCTCGAAGCCGAACTGCCATTTGCGGCCACCGGTTGGCAGACGGTGTGGCTCGACCACTTTTCCTTCGGAGCAGCCAACTATAAGGCGAAGGTTTCCTTCTACACCAATCTGCTGGGTTGGAAGGGCACCTACGACGAAGGCAGTCAGGAAGAGGTGCTGATGGGCGACGTCGGGGACGCCCTTCTCCGCGGCGGCAATCCCAACGATCCGAATTTCGGCAAGCCGCCGGCGAACGGCAGGGGTCGCGGACCCCGGACTCCGGGCATCGACCACATCTCGTTCGGCATCCAGCCGTTCGATCCCGACGCCGTCAAAGATTTTCTGGAAAAGCACGGACTGCGTGCCCAGATCGATACCGGAAATACCGGCGACATCCACGAGACGGCGTACAAAAGCTTTCACACGCAGACGCCCAACGGATACAACCTGCAGATGAGCTGTATCACGAAGGACACCCGGCTGGTGGGAATGAACTCGATGAAGCCGGCGCAGTAGACCGCGGCCGCTAGGTCTGCGGCAGGATTGCCCGCCCCGCAAACGAGAGCGTTAAAATCGGAAGTCGAACTCTGCAATATATGACTACCCGATTCCTTCTCGTTTGCGTGGTATCGCTCGCGGTGTTTGCCCAGACGCCGCGCGGGCCGGCCTCCTCCATCGATAAACCCGCCATGAACACGGCCGTCGACCCGTGTACCGATTTTTACCAGTACGCTTGCGGAAACTGGGTCGCCAGCCACCCGCTGCCGGCCGACCGGTCGCGCTATGGCCGCTTCAATGAACTCCAGGAGCACAATGAGCACGTCCTGCTCGATATCCTGCAAAGTGCCGAGGCGAAGACCGATCGCACCGGCATCGACCAGATGATCGGCGATTTCTATGCCAGCTGCATGAACACCGCCACTCTGGCGAAAAGGGGCATCGAGCCGCTTAAGCCCGAACTCGATCGCATCGCCGCCATCAAGGACATGGCCGGTATCGCGGCGGAAGCGGCGCGTCTGCAGCGCATGGGTGTCGGCGTCCTCTTCAGTTTCGGCGCCCAACCGGACCCCAAAGATTCCAATCGCACCATCGCCGGTTTTCGTCCCGGCGGGCTCTCCCTGCCGGATCGCAATTACTATCTCAAGACCGATCCCAAGTCGGTCGACATCCGCAAACACTACGTCGAGCATGTCGCCAAGATGTTTCAACTCGCCGGCGATAGTCCCGACCTGGCGGCGGCCAAGGCGGCCAAAGTACTGGATTTCGAGACCACCCTCGCGAAACACTCGCTCGATCGCGTCAGCATGCGCGATCCCAACAAGACGTACAACATGGAGCCGCGCGGCTTCCTGGCTGAAAAGTGGGCGGGGTTCCCGTGGGACGCTTATTTCAAAGCCGTGGGCGCGCCCGCATTCGAGACGCTCAACGTGGCTTATCCCAACGGCCTGAATGGTTTCGACAGCGAGATTGGAACGCAGCCCCTGGATACCTGGCGCGCGTATTTCACCTATCATCTGCTGCACGCTTCCGCCACCATGCTCGCCCAGCCGTTTGAAGACGAAGACTTCGACTTCTGGCAGCACTATATCAACGGCGTGAAGGAACCGCGCCCGCGCAACATGCGATGCGTGTCGGCCACCGACCGCGCGCTCGGCGATCTCCTCGGCCAGAAGTACATCCAGTTGGCCTTCGGCGCCGATGCCAAGACGCAGATCACTTCGCTGGTAGTGGGCCTGGAGCGCGCCATGGGCGACGATATCCAGTCGCTGCCATGGATGACAGACGCCACCAAGGCCGCCGCCATCGTGAAGCTCAAAGCCATCACCAACAATGTGGGGTACCCGAAAAAATGGCGCGATTATAGCCACGTCACCATAGCGGCGGACGACTATCTCGGCAACGTGGAACGCGCCGCCGAAGCCATGACCTTGCAGCGGATCGAGAAAATCGGCCACGCCACCGACAAGACCGAATGGACCATGACCCCGCCCACGGTCAACGCCTTTTACAGCCCCCAGACCAACAGCATCAACTTCCCCGCCGGCATCCTCCAGGCGCCATTCTTCGATCCGCGCCGCGATATGGCGGTGAATTATGGCGGCGTCGGAGCCGTGATCGGACATGAAATGACCCACGGCTTCGACGATCAAGGGCGCAAGTTCGACGGCGATGGCAACCTGCGCGACTGGTGGACCCCGCAAGACGGCGCCGAATTCGAAAAGCGCGCCTCCTGCGTGGCCGACGAGTATTCGGGTTTCACCTCGGTGGATGACGTAAAGCTGAACGGCCGCCTGACGCTCGGCGAAAACACCGCCGATAATGGCGGGCTCCGGGTGGCGTACCTGGCCTTGGAAGACGCCCTGAAAGCCAATCCGAGCGGCAAGATCGACGGCTTTACGCCCGAACAGCGCTTCTTCCTCGGGTTCGCCCAAATCTGGTGCGAGAATGTCACGCCCCAGGCGGCGAGGAATCTGGCGGCAACCGACCCGCACTCTCCCGGCCGCTTCCGCGTGGACGGCACTCTGCAGAATATGCCGGAATTCCAAAAGGCATTCGCCTGCAAAGCTCCCGCGCCGATGGTAAAGGAGAACGCCTGCCGGGTGTGGTGAGGGTTGGAAGCCCTCAGCGAACATGGTACGGTTGGCCTCGCGTCTCCTGGCCAAAATCGGAGAGAAAACCCGAAACTGCTAAAATAATTTGCAAATGATTCAGACCCTTTTCGGCTCCGTCGAGCAGGAGCCATCGCTTCTGGAGAAATTGAAAAGCGGCGTGCAGAAAACCCGCGCCGGCTTGGTCAATGCTCTCGAAGATGCAATCCAGGGCAAGAAAGAGATCGACGCCGATCTGCTCGAGGAACTGGAAGCCACGCTACTTTCCGCCGATATCGGCGTACGCACCACCGGGGAAATTCTCGACCGCATCCGCCAGCGCGTGGAGCGGCATCAGCTCGCCGATGCCGCCGAACTTCGCGGGCTCATCCGCGAGCAGCTCCTCGAAATCCTCGCGGCCAGTGAGCGCTCCCCCGCGCGCGTTGCGGAGCCGCCCGCGGTCGTCCTGGTGGTGGGCGTGAACGGTTCGGGAAAGACTACCACCATCGGCAAACTGGCGCAGCGATTCCGCCAGGAAAACCGCTCCGTCCTGCTGTGCGCCGCCGATACCTTTCGCGCCGCCGCCATCGAGCAGCTCGAAGTCTGGGGGCAGCGCACTGGCGTTCAGGTGGTGCGGCAGGGTCCGGGTTCCGACCCCAGCGCCGTCCTTTTCGACGCCGTCCAGTCGGCCAGGTCGCGGAAAATCGATTACGTCCTGGTCGACACCGCCGGCCGTTTGCAGACCAAGGAAAATCTGATGTTGGAGCTGCAAAAGATGAGCCGCACGGCGCGCAAAGTGATTCCGGATGCGCCGCATGAAGTGCTGCTCGTGCTCGATGCCACCACCGGCCAGAACGGTTTGGAACAGGCGCGCAGGTTCACCGAGACTTCCGGCGTTACCGGCATCGTACTGACCAAATTGGACGGCACTGCCAAGGGTGGAATCGTGGTGGCCATCGCCCGCGAGCTGAACCTCCCCATCCGCTACGTCGGGGTGGGCGAAAAGGTCGAAGACCTGCTGCCGTTCGACGCCGAAAAGTTCATCCAGTCGCTGTTCGAAAAATGAATCCCGAATTCATGCGCGAAGCCCTCGACCTGGCGCGGCAGGGCCGCGCGCTGGCCAGTCCGAACCCCATGGTGGGGGCGGTGCTGGTGCGCGATGGCGAAGTGGTGGGCCGCGGATTTCACACCTATTCCGGCCTTCAGCACGCCGAAATCATCGCCCTGGCGCAGGCCGGAGAACGCGCCCGCGGCGCCACCCTGTACGTCACTCTCGAGCCCTGTTCGCACTTCGGCCGCACGCCGCCGTGTACCACGGCGCTCATCCACGCCGGCATCGCGCGCGTGATAGCGCCCATCGGCGACGCCAATCCGCGCGTGGCGGGCACGGGATTCCGCGAATTACTCCAAGCCGGCATCGAAATCGAGATGGCGGCCGAATTCGCCGAGGAAGCGGCAAAGCTCAACGAGCCGTTCCTGCATTTCATGCGCTTCGGCCGCCCGCTGGTGACCCTGAAGACGGCCATCACCCTGGACGGAAAAATCTCCGCGCCCGACGATAACACCGGTTGGATTACCAGCACCCGCGCCCGCGCCCACGTGCAGCAACTGCGTCACGATCACGACGCCATCCTCACCGGCATCGGCACGGTGCTGGCCGACGACCCGGCCCTCACCGATCGCTCCGGCCTGCCACGCTGCCGTCCGCTGCTGCGCATCGTGCTCGATTCGCAGTTGCGCATTCCGCTCGATTCCAAGATGGTGCGCGGCGCGCAGAGCGACCTGATGGTGGTCACCACCTCCGCGTCCTCCCCGGAACGCCGCCGGATCGCCGCCGACCACGGGGTCCAGGTGCTGGTGCTCGATGGCCCCGGTGGCCGTTCCGACCTGCGCGGCGTCATCGAGTGGCTGGGCCGGAAGCAGTACCTTTCGCTCATGATCGAAGCCGGCAGCAAAATCAATTGGACGGCTCTCGAATCGGGCTGCGTGGACCGCATTTTCTTCTACTACGGCACCAAGATTCTGGGCGGTCTGGAGGCCCTTCCGCTGGCTGGTGGAATTGGCAGGCGGCGCCGCGCCGACGCCATTCGCGTCCATAGAGTCACCATCCACCAGATACCGCCTGATGAGTTCGCCGTCGAAGGATACCTCGATGTTCACCGGGATTATTGAAGAAGCCGGCACCGTCGATTCCATCCAGTCGCGCACGGCCGGCGCGCGCCTGAAGGTCCGCTGCGCCACCGTGATGTCGGACATGACGGAGGGCGCGAGCATCGCCGTGAACGGCGTGTGCCTGACAGCCGTCGAATTGCGGCCCGATTCTTTTTCGGCCGATCTCGCCCCGGAAACGCTGCGGCGGAGCAATCTGGGAGATCTTCGGCCGGGCTCGCGCGTCAACCTCGAACGCCCGCTTTCGCCTTCCGGAAGGCTGAGCGGCCACATCGTGCAGGGTCATGTGGATGCTACCGGCGAGTTTCTTGCGCTCGAAGCATTGGGCGATCAAAACTGGTGGCTGCGGATCCGGGTGCCCGCGGAAATCGATCGCTTCCTGGTCTTTAAGGGCTCGATTGCCATCGACGGCATCAGCCTCACGATCGCCGCGCTGGAATCGGATGTGCTTTCGGTGACCATCATTCCGCACACCTATCGCAATACGACTCTGGGAGGATACCGCGCGGGCGCGCGCGTCAACCTGGAGTGCGATGTCCTCGCCAAGCACGTCGAGAAGTTGCTCGAAAAGCTCGATCTCAAGGCGCCGCTCACAATCCAGAAGTTGCGCGAAAACGGATATTAGAACCATCTACGGCGCGGTCGCCTGGATACCACCTCAATGCGCGGAGCATCCGAGTTGCATTGCGGCATTCGCCCCGATCGCGACGTCTACCACGTTCACCTCGTGGTCCGCATTCAGATCGTCGAGCGCGGGCTGCTTGCCAAGCGCCTCGTCTACCAATTGGCGGACGTCGGCGGTACTCGTTACTCCCGCTTTCGTAATGTCGCACAGCGTGTAGACGGACATGGTTACCGCCTCCGTTGTCGCGGAGTCGCTATCGAATGCCGTCACATAGAACGAGTAGCCGCCGGAATAGCGAGGAACGCCCGAAATCACCCCGGTAGTGGTATTGAGCCCAAGACCGGGAGGCAAAAAACTGCCATATGCGATGCCCCATCGGAGAGCACCGTTTCCCGTGCCGGATACCGCCTGGTTGTAGCTGACATTCGCGTTCCCGTCGGGAAGAGTGTTGGTCGCGATAGAAATCGAAGAGGTGGCGATGATCACCTCGCGCGTGCCGTAGTTGTTGGCATTGGCGCTGTCGGTGGCCGTCAGCAACACGAAAGAGGTGCCCACTAGGGTAGGAGTTCCAGCGATTGAGCCGGAGCTGGAAAGCGTCAACCCGAGTTGCAGAAATGACGGAGTCCAGATATAGCTTCCGGTGGCGCAGCATGCCTCGAGCTGCAGCGAAAAAGGTTGTCCGGCTACCGGTCGTAGCTCCGGATACACATCGATGGCGGTCGTGCTGCCCGATGGGCCGAAAATCGTCAAAGGCATGGTAGCCGCCAAGGCGTTATTGGCGGAGTCTCGCAGATCCAGGACCGAAGTGAACAGGCCATTCTCCTGGGGTGTCCCGGTTATCGCCGTGGGAGTGACCCAAAGCCCTTCGGGGATTTCGTCGCTGAGGGAATAGCCGGAAGCCGAGAATGCCGTATACGGCGGCACGCCCCCAACAACCCGGATGCTCGTGGCATAGGTCCGCCCCAAGGTGGCGTCGGTCAGCGGCGAGCAGCCGGCTTCATTCATACAAGGATCGAACAGCATGTTGTCTACGAATATCTGGAAGATTTGCGTGACTGTCACGCCGTTGGCGTCGATTGCGGTCACGGTTACGTCAAACACGCCGATTTCGGACGGGGCGCCCCACAATTCCAGATCGCCCGCATTCACGAAGCCGAGCGTCTTTCCGCCGCCGAAACGGTAGTCCATTCCCAGCGGCAGGCCCGTAACCGTCCAGGTGAACGGCGCCACGCCGCCAGCGGACACCGCGATCGCGTTGGAACACCCCATGCCGACAGGGCAATCGGCGTAGTTGGCGTAGGGCGCGATTCGCGGCAGTGTCTCGGGCGTTCCGGCGACATCGATTGACATCGCTTTGGTATAGGAATTACCGTGCGCGTCGACCACCGTGATGGTGAAGTTGGATTTGCCGAGGACATCGGCGGGCGTGCCCGAAATGGTCCCTCCGGTCAAGGTAAGTCCGTCCGGCAACGTGCCGGCCAGCAAGTAGGAGAACGGCCCGTTTCCCGCCGGCGTCAGCGTATAAGTGTAGGCCTGCTTCTGGAAAGCGTTGGGTAACTGTCCTGGATCGATGATCTGGACGGAGTAAACCGTCAACGACACGTTTCTGGTGACCGCGTCCACGCCATTGCTGGACGTGACCGGGATGCTCAGCGGGCCGGCTGTCGTGGGTGTTCCCGAAATCAGACAGCTACTGCCCAGGGTAAGCCCGGCGGTTGTCTGCGGCGTGCAGGATATATTCTGCACCGCGCCGTCCGAGGTGGCCGTGAGCTGATAGCCGCGCGAGTAGTATGCCACACCCGCAAAAGCGTCCCGGAGGGTCGGTCCATCCTTCAACGTGAGGCCGGTGATCTTCATGGAAAAACTGGCCGTGGTGCTGGCGGATCCGCTGGTGACTGCGAGCGTGAAATTGTACGTGCCCGCGGTGGTCGCGACGCCGATCAGTCCCACGGGGGCAAACGGAACGGCGTAAAATGGCAGGTCGCCGCGAATCGTCAGCCCGGGAGGCAGGGATCCGCTTTCAAGCGTCCACGAATAGCTGCCGTTCCCTCCGCTTGCCTGCAACCCCAACTGAACTTCGCCCAGCGAATATGTTCCCAGATTCGACGGGGAGACAACCGATAATCCCGACGGGCTGCCGGTCAGTTGGATAGTGGCCGCCGGGCCGGCAATTCCATCCACCGTGAAAACCACCGGCTGGTTGCCCACCAGGCCCAGCGGCACTTCAAACGATACGTTGAAGATGTCGATCGCCTGGAGCGTCGCGGTGCTGATCAGTGACGCCGGCACCGGCACACCGCCTACCGTCACACCGATCACGCCGGCGGCAACATATTGCGAGCTGTTCGAAATCACCGCGCCATCGGCGGGCTGTGGATTCGTAGCGCCGAACCGGCGGTAAGCGCTTTATCATATCGCCGGCGCTCGCGGGATTTCCGGACGACACCTGAACGCCGTTTTTGTAGAAACCACCGGCGTATGGCACCGCGGCGGTAACGGTTACCTGGAACCCCGGGGACGTGCTGCTGCCGGCTGTTACATAAATGTTTACTATAATGCCGGCATTAACTTCCTCGTAAGGCACAAAAACCGTCAATAGGGTGGGCGATATTTGTTGAATCGCGGCGTCGTAATTCCCCACCAGCACCGTGGTGTTACCGCAGGAAGTAAGATAAGCCATGGCGGCGGGGTTATAACAGGTAGTGGTCGAGGAAGCTAATCCCGAACCCTTGATGAGCAACTCCTCTCCCGGCGCAACCACTCCTGAGACCCCCGAAAAGGCATCCATCACCGAACTGATGGTTTGTCCCCACGCGCCCACGCCCGCCGCAAGCCAAATCAAGATTCCTACACACCTGATTTTCATGGCCGACCCTCCAGCCGACTCGTGCCAAGGGACGGAAGCTCGCGCCGCCGGCTCCCGCGCACGGAGTTCGTCCGCTGTCAGTAAAGCGACATTCGGATGCCGGACCGCTCACGCGGGCGAAAGTTTTTACGCCATCGGCGAAACGACGCACCAGCGGCTGGCTGATCGCTCCAGCTTTTCCTACGTCTTCAACTCCGCCACAATTTCAGCCGCGATCTCGCGCGCGCGATCGAGCTCGCCCGGGCTTAAGCTGATGGCGCCCACGCGGGCGTGCCCGCCGCCTCCGTACCGCTCGCAGATGGTCGCCAGGTTGTGCTTGAGCGTTGCTTTCGTCCAGGGGTTCGATCCCACCGAGATCTTGGTGCGGAAACTCGACGGGCTTACCGACACGGTATATACCGAATCGGGGAAAAGATAGTATGGGATGAACTTGTTGTAACCTTCGACGTCATAGCCGGCCAGATCGAAAAACACCACGCCGTCGTTTGACGAAGCCCGCCCCTGGATGATGTTCTTGATTTCGAGATGGCGCTGATAAAGCGGCTCATACAGCGCCATGATCTCCGGTTCCGCGATGATCTCGGAAAGCTGTCGCCGCTGCATCCAGCCAATCACTTTGTGTACGATGTCCGACCCTTTGGCTGCCTCTATCACCAGCGTCAGCTTCATCGCCGGCGCGCCGAGTTCCACGGCGGTGCGGGCATCGGGATATTGCGCGCCATCGATGATCAGCGACCATTTCACCAGGTCGTCTAAATCGGGAGCTCGAAAGCCCCAACGCTCGCACGCGACGGTGCTGATAAATGCCGTGCACGACTTATAAGATGGATCGTACATTTTCCGGCCGCTGGTGTCGCGGCGAAAATGTTCCGCGTCTTCCGCGCTCAGGAAGGCGCTCTGGTGGTGATCGAACCACCACGTCAGGTGTGGATCGCTCGAATACTTGAAATCCACAATCGCATTCTCGTCCCCGTCGAACAGGGCCGGATCGAAGATCTGAGACGCCTTATGGGCCATCCCGGTATAGCGAAATTCCGCATCCGGGTGAATGGCGCCCGCGATAAAGCGGCTGAAGTACGCAGCGGAGGCTGCGCCGTCAAAGCAGTGGTCGTGATAGAGCACGCGTTCCAGCATGGGCGAATGAAAACGGGAAAACCTCTCAGCTTGCCTGAAACTTACGAGAAATGCAAGTGCCGCGAACCATAATATTGCCGATCGCCGGCCCGGAAACTGTTACATTTATGAGAAGCTATGCGAAAGATACCCGGCTGGGACCAATACTATCTGCAGATTTGCGAGGTGGTTGCAGCCCGAAGCAAGGACCCGAACACGCAGATCGGCTGTGTCGTCGTGGGGCCGAATCACGAAATCCGTTCCACCGGCTATAACTCGTTTCCGCGCGGAATCCGCGACGACGTTCCCGAACGGCTGGTGCGCCCCACCAAATATCTGTGGATCGAACATGCCGAACGCAACGCCATATGTAACGCCGCGCGCGCCGGCACGGCTACCGAAGCCTGCACCATCTACGTGGAAATCATGCCCTGCATGGATTGCGCGCGCGCCATCGTACAGGCGGGAATCGTACAGGTGGTCGTCTCAGCCGGGCGCATGGCGCAGTACTCCAGCGAGTATTACAACGAACATTTTGGGATGACCGAAACCCTCTTCGCCGAAGCCGGAGTTACGGTTCGGCGGGTTTAGCTACGTCGGGCTTGTGCTCTTCTTCCTCGTGGGAATCCCCGGCTTCCACCTCGGGAGTCTCCTCCGCCGACTCGACATCCTCGTCGTCTTCGCGCGGAACGTAGACATAAAAGCGATTCTGACAGCCACGGCAGCGGTACGGCGTGCGACGCAGTTTGGCCATGATCGAGTCGAACAGACCGTTCTTCCGGGAAGGACGAACATCCCTGCCGAAACATCTCGGGCACCGTGTCACCTGTTCAGATCCGCTCTCCACAATCGAAAGCCCTTGTTTTCAGTCTCTCTCATTTTACGCCGAGATGATGGCACCGGCGGCCCTTCGTGGGCCTAAAGGGCTAATTTTGCGGAATTCTTACGGCCCGGCTGCCGGAGTTCATCTTTCGATCGCGGCCAGTTCATTCGGCTCGCCAAATCGAAATCCGGGAAGCGAAGGCTCGATTCCCTTCAACAGGCCGGTCAGGACGCCGCCGGCACCCACTTCCACGCAGCGGCCCACCCCCTGGGCTTTCAACAGGCGGACCGATTCCACCCAGCGCACCGGGTTTGGTACCTGCTGGTACAGCCCTTCCCGCGCTTCGGCTCCTGTGCGAATCACGGCCGCCTGCCAATTATTGACCAGCGGGCAGTCCAAATCGCGGAATTCGGTGGCATCGAGATCCACCCGCAGCCGGTCCTGGGCCGGCTTCATCAGGGCGCAGTGGAATGGCGCGCTGACGGGCAACAGCACGCCGCGGCGGGCGCCGGCGGCCTTGGCCAGCCCGATGGCGCGGTTGACGGCGCCGGCATGCCCGGCAATCACCAACTGCTCGGGAGTATTTAGATTCGCGGCGCTGACCAGTTCGCCCTGCGCCGCCTCCGCGAGTACCCCCGCCAGCTTGTCATCAGGCAGTTTGAGCAGCGCGGCCATGGCGCCGATTCCAGCCGGCACGGCTTCCTGCATGTAACGCCCGCGATTGCGCACCAGTTTGACCGCGTCGGCAAACTGGAGGCTTCCCGCTGCCACCAGCGCGGAATATTCCCCCAGGCTGTGCCCGGCGACGATATCGGGCGCCACGCCTGTCTCCCGCAGGACCGCAAGCGCCGCCACCGATACGGTCAGCAGCGCCGGTTGGGTGTTTTCGGTGAGCTTGAGCTCGTCCTCGCGGCCTTCAAAACACAGTCGCGAAAGCGCAAAGCCCAGCACCTGGTCGGCTTCTTCGAATACCCGGCGGGCGGCGGCGAAGGTCTCGGCCAGACTTTTGCCCATGCCGGCAAACTGAGATCCCTGGCCGGGAAACAGGAACGCGGTTTTTGGTGTCAAATTGGGATTATAACCGCCTTACGGTTCGGTTAAAACTCCAGCCTCGCCTGAAACGCGATCATGCGCGGGGAACTGTCGCCGCCCAGCCCGACTCCTAGCAGGCCGGTGGGAGGGGACGTCGCGTACGTCAAAGCTCCGAAGCCAGTTTGTGTGGCCGTTTTGCCGGGCACGCCGGCATACCCCAACACCGGCAATCCGAAGTTCGGATGGTTGAACAAATTGAAAAACTGGCAGTCGAGCCGCAGCTTGAGGCGCTCCTTTAGAGCGAACCAGCGGGTGAGATAGAAATCGCTCCACGCGAAATCGGGACCGCGCACAGCGTTGCGGCCCATATCGCCGAATTGGCAGTTCGCTGGACCGTCGCCGCCGGCGCACAGGCCTGTGCTGGGATCGACGGTGGAGACAAACGCATTGGGATTCAGCCACTGAATCGTGCCAGGCTGGGTTACGCCAGCCACGGCATGGTGCGCGTAAATCGGTACGCCTGCCACCACGCTGGCGAATTGCGGACCGCCCCCGTTCACAATGCCGTCTCCGTTTGCCGAATATGGCGCGCTCAGCACGGAGAACGGCAATCCGCTCCGCCAGAAGGCGGTGCCCGAGATTTGCCAGTGGTCGAAAGCCGCGCCTGGCAGTCCGTGCAAGCGGATGGGCAGTTCATACGCGTAGCTGGCCGTCAGGTTGTGGCGGACGTCGTAGTCGCAGGGGCCGCGGTCGCGCTCGAGATCCCCGGGGAGCGGCGATAAGATGCCTCCCGCCGCGAAGGGCAGGAATCCGCCATTGGAGACGGTATCCATGCAATGGCTCCAGGTGTAGTTCGCCTGCACCTGCAGGCCATTCCCGAGGCGCTTCTCGGCGCTGGCTTGCATCCCGTTGTAATGGCTGTTAGCGCCGGTGCTGAGCTGCGTCACCGCCCCGAAACGGGGATCCACGGGAGAGTCGTAAGGGAACGGCGCGAAGCAGCCCTGACAGACGGTCTGGTATCCGTTCACCTGTGTCGTGTAAGGCTGATTGACGGCTCGCGTGCCCACGTACTGCGCACGCAGATGGACGGTCCTGCCGATTTGTCGTTCCAGCCCAAAGCTCCACTCCATAAAATAGGGCGCCCGTAATTCGCCATCGGGCACGGCCGTCATAGCCACTGGCTCAAGACAAGTGGCGGGATTCGACAGTGCCGCCGCGCAGGAGGGCTGGCCGGCGGCGAATCCCGTGCGAAACGTCTGATTGGCGGCGACGGTCGCGTCGACGGCGCTGTTCGGCACACCCGGTGCGATTGCCGTTCCTCCTGCGGTGCCCAGCAGGCCGCCGGAGAATGTCTGCGAGTACGGCGGGTTGGCGCCGGCCAGGTCCGCGATGCTGCCGGGAAGAATATCGCTGAAAATTCCGAAACCGGTGCGCAGGACGGTCTTGGCCGCAACCTGCCACGCAATCGCCGCCCGGGGCTGCGGGATTTCGAGCGGCGTAGACGCGAAAACGTTAGTCAGCCCGGTGTGGATCGCCGCGTCGAGCGGTTGGTTGACATCGTGCGCGATCGCGCCAAAGGACCCCGAGAGACGCGCCACCGCATCGTGGGGGTTCGACGGGTTGGAATTGTACGTAGACCGCAGGCCGAAGGTAAAAGTGAGCTTGGAAGTCAGCTTCCAGGTGTCCTGGGCGTAGACATCGAAGTTGAGAAAATGGAACGGCTGGGAGTCGGCCAGCGGAAATGTCTCGGAGGCGGTGGACGCCACGCCGTAAATGAACTGCGGCAGGCTGGTGTAAGTCACCAGCGGGACGGAGCCTTCGCCGAAATCGTAGTCGTTCAGCCGAAATATGCGCGTGTTGGTGCCGAAACGAAATTCGTGCGCACCATGGGTCCAGGCAACGTTGTCGTTGAGAAAGACGCGAGCTGCGCGCCGTCCTTGCACCCAGGTGTTATCCAGGCCGCCGATGGTGGTAAATGGCGCGGCCGCGCCGCTGCCTTGGAGCACGATCGGAAACGCGGCCAGAGTCTTGTCGAAATCGGCCGGTCCGAACAGGCTCTCGTACCAGGAAAAGGCCGGGTTGAAATAGTTCACCAGGTTCGGGGAAAAGACGTGCGTGTAGCCGCTGGCGAAAGAGTAAAGCGGCTGCGGCGAGAGGGCGTCGAACAATGGATTGATGGGGTCGGTCCATGCCGCCTGCAAGCCCGTGTCGGCCTGAAAACGAAACCAGGCGATGTTGTTTGCATCGAGATTATAGTCCACGCGCGCCGTTTGCACCTGCTCGTGGTCGTCGCTCGAATGGGAAATACTCTGCCGGTTCGCGCAGCCGTCTCCGTTCGGAGGAGCGCCCCCCGCCGCCGATCCATCGGCGTTGAGCGGGCATCCTAACACAGCCAGCGGAGTTCCAGCTGTGTTGCCGTAGAGGCTGAACATTTTCTGGTAAAACGGCACGAGCTCCGGCGCGGGCCGATACGCCACACCGGTCACCGCGTCCGTCCCGCCGAGAGGCAGTTGCCCCAATACGTATTGCTCAAACGCCGGAGTGGGGACGGTGGTCGCCGAAACAATCGGCAGGGCAATGCGTACCCATTCGCTGTCGAAAAAGAAAAATAGCTTGTCGTGTCGGATCGGTCCGCCGAGGCTGCCTCCGAAATGGTTCAGGGTGGAACGCGGCTTCTGATTTCCCGGCGTCGCGTTGGTGAAGAAGTCCGCCGAATTGAATCGCGATCCGTTCCAGAGTTCGTAAGCATTTCCGTGAACGTGATTGGTCCCCGATTTAGTCACATAGTTGACCTGCGAAGCGCCGTATCGGCCTTGATCCACCGTGTAGGAAAGGGTATTCACGGTGACTTCGGCAATGGAGTTGAGCCCCAGGACCAGGTTGGTCGAAAGTCCGCTGTTCAGGTTGGTCAGCGGATCGTTCGTCTCCAGCCCGTCCACGATATATCCGTTGGAAAGCGCCGGCAGGCCGTTGAATTGCACGTTGCCATAGCCGTTGGTGCTCCCCAGGAAGTCGTTGCCGCTGCCGGCGGTGTTCATCAACGCTCCCGCCGCGAATTGTAAGGGATACGTCATGTCGCCGCCGGGGTTCGGCAGATTCTCCAGGGCGCCGGCGTTTAAAGTGGTGGCCGTATTCGGATTGTCGGGATTTATCAGCGGGGCTTCGCCGGAAACCATCACCGCCTCTTTGGCCGCCAAAAGCTGGAGCGCGAAGTGGACGGTCTGTTTCTGTCCGAGGCCGGCGAACACGGCTGGATCGGTCTGCGGCTCGAAACCGTCCGCTTCCGCTCTGACGCTATAGGATCCGGGCTTCAATTGGGGAAAACTGAAACGGCCCGCATCGTCGGTAACCATGCTGCGGCGGGAACCCGTGCTGCTATCGACAACGGTGACCGCGGCATGCGGCACGGCCAGCCCGCTCGGGTCCACGACTGTTCCCACGATCGCGCTGGTCGTCTCTCCTTGCCCCCGAAGGACCGGGCACAGGCCGGTGCAGCAAGCGATCAGTCCTGTGAGCAGTGCCCTTTGCCTCATAAAAAATTAGCCTATCCTAATTATTGAGGTTCGTCAATGGTTGCAGGTTCGATCAGGGTCGCATACGATACTACTAGTGGTGACTAAATCAACTTCTGAATCCGTGGACGATTACCTCAAGGCGATTCTGGAATTGGGCGGCGCCGAGGAAGCGCGCGTCGCCACGCAGGATCTTGCCGAACGCCTGGGCGTGCGCACGCCGTCGGTGACGGGAATGCTTCAGCGGCTGGCATCGGGTCGTCCGGCCCTGGTGCTATACGAAAAGCATCGCGGCGCGCGGCTCACGGCGTCGGGGAAACGGCGCGCCTGGGAGCTTGTGCGGCATCACCGGCTGCTCGAATTATTCCTGCATGACGTGCTCAACTACTCCTGGGATGAGGTGCACGAAGAAGCCGAACGCCTCGAGCACTTCATCTCTGAGCGCTTTGAAGACCGCGTCGCGGCAGTGCTGGGCGATCCCGAGATCGACCCCCACGGCCACCCGATCCCCCAAAAGTGTGCGGCTGGCATCTTTCGCAATGAAGTACCTCTGAACCATTGGCCGGTCGCCACGCCGGGCCGGATCGCCAGCGTTTCGGACCGCGACGCCGCGGCCCTGCGCGATCTCGAACGGCTCGGCCTGAAACCCGGCGTTGTCATATGGATCGAGCAGAAGACGGAAGGTGCCTCGCTCAATGTGCAAGTGGGCGGTGGCCGCCAATCGATTCGCGTCGCCGACGATCTCGCGAGCCGTGTTCTCGTACAGGAGGAGCGATGAAGGCACTCTGCTTGATCGTGTTCGGCGCGGCGGTCCTGAGCGCCCAGCCGGATCCGTATGAGGGACTCTGGCAGGGCTTCGACGGCGAATGGGGCCATGTCTCGCGCCAGTTGGTCGCGCTGGCGGAAGCCATTCCCACTGGGACCTACGCGTGGCGGCCCGGGCCGGGAGTCCGGTCCACCAGCGAAGTCCTGATGCACATCGCGATCGCCAATTTCGGCCTGCTGAGTTACACCGGCCCGAAAATGCCGGTCGGCCTGACCTCGCCCGATCTCGAAAAAAAGGTCACCGCCAAGGCAGACGTAATCAATTGGCTGAAGCGCTCGCTGGAGGCGGTGAAAACCGCGCGCGCCAATCTCCAGCCGGGCGATCTCCAGCGGCACGTCAAAATCGAGGGCCGGGACGCCACGGTCGATGGCATCTACCTGCGCATCATCATCCACGCCAACGAACATATGGGGCAACTGGTGGCTTACGCGCGCGTGAACGGGATCGTGCCGCCGTGGTCTCAGTGAATCGTCTTCGTCTTGCGATTCATGTAGTCCATCAGCAGATATTGGCCTAGAGTGTACGGCGTGGTGAAGTACGCCTTGCCCCGGCACATCTCGGTGACTTTCTGTACGAAGTTCACCAGGCCGTAATCGCTGGCCAGCATGAAGGTGTTGATGAGGATGCCCTGTTTCTTGCAGCGATTCACTTCTTCCAGCGTCTTGCTGATCACCAGCGGATCGAGCCCGAACGCGTTTTTGTAAACGCGCCCGTCCTCCAGCGTCAGGCAGCTCGGCTTGCCGTCCGTGATCATCACGATCTGGCGCATGTCTTTGCGCTCCTGCATGAGCAGCTTCTGCGCCAGAATCAGGCCGTCGCGGGTGTTGGTGTAATATGGCCCCACCTGCACCCGTGCCAGTTGGCTGATGGCCAGTTCCTCCGCGGAGTCGTGGAACAGCACGCAGCGCAGGCTGTCGCCGGGATATTGCGTGCGGATCAGGTGCGCCAGCGCCAGCGCCACCCGCTTGGCCGGCGTGAAACGATCTTCGCCATACAAAATCATGCTGTGGCTGCAATCGAGCATCAGCACCGTGGCGCAAGAGCTTTGATACTCGCATTGATGCACGTACAGATCCTGATATTCCAGGTTCAGCGGCACTTTCGCGCCCTCGCGCCGGACGGCCGAAAACAGTGTTTCGCTGATGTCGAGATTTAAGGTGTCGCCGAACTCGTAAGCTTTCGATGAGCCCGAAGCCTCTACACCGGTTGCCAGATCGCGCGTGTCGTGCCGGCCGAAGCTCGATTTCCCAAGCGATCCGAGCAGGTCTTTGAGCGTCTTGAAGCCCAGAAAATCGAGCGATTTGTCGGTGATTTCGAAGCGCGCCTTGCCATCCTGTCCATCGCCCGCCCCGCCGCCCTGTTGGTCCGCCTCTTCGACGGTGATGTGGCCTTCGTCGATGAGTTTCTGCACCAGCCGGTCGAGAAGCTGGTCCATCTGCTCCGAGCTCATGTTCTGGACCTGCTCCATCATTTCCTGGAGTCGCTGGTTGTCGAAAAGATTGCCCTGCTCGAGCGCCCGCTGGATGGCGTTCTTCAGTTCCTCCAGCGAGTGTTCGTTCATCTCGCTGAACGTCATGTACGGATTGTTGAACCCGCTGCCCAGCAGAAAATCGGCCAGCGCTTTGAGCAGGTCCTCGGCGTCGATGCCGAGATCTTCGCCCGTGAATTTCGAATAGCGGACGGACTTCATGGCGCCCCTCGCTAGTTGTACTGCCGCCGGAAATTCGGCCGCTCCGGCTTCGATTCCTCCCGGTTCGCCTCGCGCTTCTTCTCCTCCGCCGCGTACCCGCGCTCTTCGCTGCGGCTGATGCGCCGGTGCGAGTATAAGCCTTCCAGCACGAACTCCGCCGCGGAAGCACGCACGGCATCCGGCTCATTGTGCGATAGCCCGAGCGCCTTCGTCTTCTCCATCAGCCCCTGGATGCCGCCGAGTTGCTTGACCATGCCGGCCGAATCGACATTTTCATCCAGCTTGAGCGATCCGCCCAGGTCGAACCACTGCACAATCTGGGCCATGTTCGACCCTTCGAAATAGCGGTTGTACACCTTGCCCACCGCCATCCGGATCAGCTCGTGCGCCACCGCGTCGCCGCCCTTCAATTCGCCTTCGTATTCCAGCTCGAGCTTGCCCGTCATCGACGGCAGCGCCGAATAGATATCGAGAATGCGGGGAACGGCCGTGCTTTCGCGATTCTTCAGCGCGCGCCGTTCGGCATTGGAGCAGACATTTTCCAGCACCGAAATCGGCAGCCGCTGCGAAACCCCCGACCGCTTGTCGACGCGCTTGTCTTCGCGCGCCACGAACGCGAGTTGTTCTACCACTTCACGAATGAAATCGGGCACGCGCAGCTCGATGGGCGAGGGCCGGTCGAGCCATGCCTCCTGCGCCGTGATCGCGATGCCCTGCTCGAGCGCCGCCGGATAGTGCGTGCGAATCTCGCTCCCGATGCGGTCCTTGAGCGGCGTAATGATCTTGCCGCGCGCGGTGTAATCTTCGGGATTTGCGGTGAACACCAGCATCAGGTCAAGCGGCAGCCGCACCGGATAGCCCTTAATTTGCACATCCCCTTCCTGCATGATGTTGAACAGCCCCACCTGAATCTTGCCGGCGAGATCGGGCAGTTCGTTGATGGCAAATATGCCGCGGTTGGCGCGCGGCACCAGGCCATAGTGCACCGTCAGTTCGTCGGAGATGTCGTGGCCGCGGCGCGCCGCTTTAATCGGATCGATATCGCCGATCATGTCCGCAATGGTGACATCGGGTGTGGCCAGTTTTTCGACGTATCGGTGGTCGCGCGCCAGCCAGCCGATGGGAGCTTCGTCGCCCATTTCCGCCACCAGGTCGCGGCAGCGCCGGCAGATCGGGCGGTACGGATTGTCGTGGATCTCGCAGCCCTCGAGATAGGGAGTCTGCTCGTCGAGCAGCGTAATCAGCATGCGCACCAGGCGTGTTTTCGCCTGCCCGCGCAGCCCCAGAAGGATGAAGTTGTGCCGCGAAAGTACGGCATTCACCACTTGCGGCACCACGGTATCTTCGAATCCGAGAATGCCCGGGAAGAGTTCTTCGCCGCGTTGAATTTTGCAGATCAGATTACTGCGGAGTTCGTCCTTCACGGTTCGGCTGGCGAGGCGCTCTTCCGGGAAGGAACTTTTGCGGAGTGCGCCGAGGGTACGGGGTAATTCCTGAGTGGTTCTAGACAAGCATGCCCCCCTTGTTCGCGATTGTACCAGAGGCAGCCAATTTGTGCCGGAATTTGCTCACCGGCTGTGGAGAGCTGCGGGATATCGAACCGGCGAGCGCAACCAACCAAAGTTCACGAAGCGCCGCGCCCCGGAAGCTCGCCCTTGCTCTCCGCGGGCCTGACTGGGTCACGGACCCAGCCGGCGTGCCGGCGTGATTTTCAACCGCGCGGCGCTTTTTGAACTCAGTTCCCGCTCGGCGTTCTCTCCATGCGGTCGATCACGATCACTTCCGCCGGAACCTTCTTCGCCTCCAGTTTCAATCCGAGTTGCGATTGCAGAGCGCCGGCGATATCCGGCTGATGCGGCGGCTCGCCATCTCCCTGGCTGACGAGGATGGGGCCGTTGCCGAAATTCAGACCTTGCGAAGAAAAGTTGATAACGAAATCGTATTTCGCGGTGAGGCCCGTCTCGTCCACCACCGGGGTCTTCAACATGTTTTGCAAAATGCCGGCCAGTTCCGGCATGGTCACGTGCCGGAAATTCGCGCGCGCATCGGCGGTGCTCGGCATACCGGTAACCTGTAGGAACATTCCCGGTCGGTTGGGCGCTGGAAAGTAGCCGTCAGGACCGGGCTTCAAGGGAGCGTCGGGAGCGCCGTCATCGTTTGCAGCCGGCGAATCAGACGATGGTTTCAGCTTGGGTCCGCCCTTGCCGGCCACCATTGCGAATCCCCAAAACTGCCTGCTTTCGCGGTGCGCCGCCATTTGAAAACGGTCGGCCAGCAGGTTTTGCAGCATGGTCCGGAACTGCTCCATCGTCGTCCCCGCCGCCATCGTGGCGTCGATATCGAAACGGTCCCGGTCCAACCATTCCGGCCCGGCGATTTGAAAATCGCTCACCCCGTACGCCTTCGTCAGGAGGAAGCGCGCGGTCACCATGGGATAGTGAATTCTCCCGGGATCCGATGTGCCCGGCCCTCCAGTCGGGCGTTCGCCCCTCCGCGGGCGGTCCGCGGCCGTTCTGCGTTTGGTGGCTTTAGTGGCCTGACCTTCTCCGCCGCCGCGCCCGAAGCCTTCCACTGTTTTCACCGACGCGGCCTCGAACGCCGGCTTTTCCTGCGCCGCCGCGATCACATAACCCGCCGGCAAGGCCATTGCGAGAATCGCCGCCGCTGTCCAGCGCGTCACGCCGCGCGAAAGCGTCAAGCCATCCAGAATCCGGTCGATACGCTTTTCTGGCGATCCATACCGCGCCATCGGCACGCCTTGCCAGCCTGCGCGACGTACTCCGCGCTGCATGAATGTGAGCAGCGTTTCGGCATACGACACGCGATCGCTTACGGCCGCGATCGCCGCATCGTCGCTCGCTTGTTCCGCCAGCCGCACGATCTGCCGGTCGAGATACCAGCTCAGCGGGCTGTACCACAGCAGCGCGCAGTGCACGGCCGAAAGCGCCTGCACCGCCGGATCGTGCCGCGCGATGTGCGAGCGCTCGTGCGCCAGCACGGCATCGAGCCTCGAGGCGTCCCATTCGCGCCAGTCGGCCGGCAGCACGATCGCCGATCGCCAGATTCCAACCGTGGCCGGCGAACCGATCCGCTCCGATTCGCGAACACCCGCGAGTTCCGTGGCCCGCGCGCTGCGCCGCAGCCGCCGGCTCATCGCCAGGCCGAGAGCAAGTCGCAGCAGCAGACCCGCCGCGATCGACCCGTAGACCACTCCCACCCAATCGAAGCGCGGTGGGGCGGGCGCGGCAGGAAGCTCCACGGTCAGGACGCGCGCCTGTTTGGCGTAAAGCTCATCCACGCCCGGTACCGCTGCCGCCGTCACCGGTCGCGCTCGCACCGGCAACGAAGGCAGGGATATTTTCAGCACCGGAAGCGCCAGCGAAACCCACAGAACCGCTGTCCAAGCAGCCAGCCGCACCGCGGGATCCTTTACCCGCAGCGCTGTCAGGAAAATCGCCCCGCTCGCGATCAGGATCGTTGAACGCAGCCCCCATTGCGCCAGAAATCCCACCGTGATCATGCCTTCCCATCCTTGCGCGCCGCG
>DATJMA010000088.1:0-163490 GCA_035509055.1 Bryobacteraceae bacterium
GTGGCCAGTCTCGCCGACGTGAAGAGCAAGGCGGCCATCGAAGCTCTCCACACCCTGCTCAGGGACGCCGTCCCGGAGGTCAGCTTCGCCGCCGCCAAAGCGCTATGGAACCTCCACGACCCTGCCGGGGAAACCGCCCTGCTGTCCATTGTCGAGGGGGACAGCAAGACTGCCTCCGGTTACATCACCTCCGAAATGCGCCAGGCCCTGCGCCTCATGCATACTCCCACCACCACGTTCCTGTTGGCCGTGCGCCAGGGAATTGGCTTCGTTCCGGTGCCCGGGCTCGGCCAGGGAATCGCCTCCATGCAGGCCTTGCTCACCGACCCCGGCATTTCCGGTCGCGCCGCCGCCGTGCTGCTGCTCGGAAAAGACAAGGACCCGGTGCTGCTGCCGGCACTCCGCGATGCTCTCCACGATAAGAATTGGACCGTACGCGCCGCTGCCGTTCACGCCATGGCCATTCGCGACGACCCCTCGCTCAAAAAGGATCTCGCGCCGCTTCTCGAAGACGAAAAGGAAGGCGTGCGACTGCGCGCCGCGGCGGCATACCTCAGGCTTTCCGCGGTAGAAGCGTCACACCGGAAGGGCGCAAAGAAAGAAACGCGGTAGCAAGCCGGCGTCCGGCCCACAAAAAAGTATGGCCCGTCAGTCTTGGGCTTTTGCCATTGGATTGAACTTGTCGCCCCTGGAATCGATCCACTCGCAGGCGTCTGCTGCCTTGGTGCCGGCCTGGTACGTCAATTTCCACATGGCGCGGAGTTGATTCCGCAGGAACGCTCCCAGCATGCGGTCGGCCACCCGGGTATGGCCCCGGAGCCAGTCGGACAGGAACTCCACCAATTGGGTTCCAGCCGCGGCGTCTCCCTGCTCCAGCCGCCCGAGAAACTCCACCACCCTGCGGCGCGCCGCAAAATGCTGCTGTTTATGCCACTTTAAAGAGCCGTAGCGCGCCGCCCGCATGAGGCGCTCTTCGTGCGCGAAATGGTCCACGATGCAATCCGTCAGGTGCGCCGCGCAGGGGTGGACATCGCCGCCGCCGGCGAGCGCCGTTTGGAGACCGGCAAGCGCCGCAAAGATCTCCTTGTGTTCGTCGTCGAGGTCCGGCACGAACATCGCATGGGACATACGCCAGTTCAAGGTTCGCACGCCATAATTTTAATCCGTTTCAGATCTTTAAGTCTGCTGCGGAAATCCCGCGGTTCCGCACTAAAGGCATGCGGCGGCGCGGACGCCCGCAAGGGTCTGGCTGCTGCCCGGAGCCGGGCAGGCGCTCGCTCGATTCACCCGCAGCTCGCGAATACGTAGAAAAGCGCTTCGAAATTGTCAGCGTGGACATCGGAAGGGATGGACACGGCGCCACGCGGACCAAAGCGAGTTGGAACCCTCACATACCGATGCGGCGATGCCGATCCCGCACTTCGTGCCGGAAGTCACAGATCGTCATCGGATCACGAAGCCGATACGGACGCCGGACTCAGGAATTCCTCGAACCTGGCGATCGCCGCCGCGAACCGCTCGCCCGAAGCCGCGAAACCCAGGCGGAAATGGCCCGGCTGGCCGAAGCAATCGCCGGGCACCATCAGGACACCGCGCCCGGCCAGCCGCCGGCAGAACTCGCGCGTATCCGCGGCGCTCGCGAGGCTCGGAAACGCCGTCATCCCGCCCCGCGGACGCACCCATCTGAGAGAGTCCGTGTGCCGGGCGAACACTTCGTCGAGGAGTTTTAAATTTCGCGCCGATACTTCGCGCGCGCGTCCGTAAATGCTCTCACGGTGCCGCAGCGCCAGCGCGGCCAGCCGCTCGCCAAAGACATTGGCGGTAATGGTGAAGTAGTTGCGCGCGTTCAGGTAGCGCTCCCGCCGCGCGGCGTCATGATCCACCATCCAGCCGATCCGCAGGCCGCTCAGGCACAAAGCCTTGGAGAAATCGCTGATCACCGTGGCATGCGGCAGCCGGGCGGCGGTTGGTTGCTCCGCGCCGTGGTAAATCGGGTGATAGACCTGATCGCAGACCAGTTGTACGCCCCGTTCCGCGCAGAAATCGTGCAGGGCTTCGACCTCTTCCTCGCCCATCACCGCTCCGGTCGGATTGTGCGGCGAATTGACCAGCACCATGCGCGTATTCCGATCCACCAGCCGGCGAATCTCATCGGGATCGACTCGGAATTCGTTCGCCGCGCGCAAGCGGTAATATCGCACCGCGATGTGCAGAGATTCCGCCAGCGCGGCATTGGCCGGAAACCCCGGGTCGGGTAACACCACGTTGGCATCCGGCCCGGCGGCGAGATAGAACAGGATCAATAGCGCTTCCGATGCGCCCGTCACTACCTGTACCGAATCCGGGTCCACGCCTTCCAGACCGGCAATGGCGTTCCGCAGCGCGGGCGTGCCGGGCGCGGCAGTGTAGGAAACCGGCGTGTCGAGCAAACCATCGAGTTCGCCTCCGCCCGCCAGGGCCAGCAATTCGCGCAGGGTCCACACCGGCCCGGTGCTGGACGCCAGGTCAAATTCGATCTTCGATTCCGGGTCCTGCTTCTGCTCGATCCAGCGATCGAGCAGGAAGGGTGGCAGTTGCATGACTGACCGCTTTCTACCTGGCGAGTAGCTTGTCGAGTTCCGCCATGCGCGCGTCTAGCTCTTTGCGCAATTCCTTCAGCCGCTCCACGGCGTCCAAACCGGGCTTCTCGTCATTGTTGTTCGTCATCTGGTACAGGTACGTGATGTGCGTCTGGAGTTCCGGCCGGCTGTAGCGGATGGTGGGCGTCACCAGGTGGGAACTGAGCTCGTTCAGTCGCGGCAGAATCGAATCGTTGTTCCGGTACTGCTGCTGCGCCGCCCGCAGTTTCGCCACCGTCTTATTTACATCGCTGACTAAGTCGCGGACTTTCATGTTGTGCTCGAACTGCTCGCGCAGGTCGGCCGTCGTCACGCCGTCCGCCGTCACGCGGGGATCTTCGACGATCTGGATCGGGTGCGTTTCGGTAACGGACCCCACTGTCAGGCGCACGCTGAAATCGCCGGGCACGGCTTCGGGGCCATTCGGACCTTCCGGCCGCGCCGCGCTCTGCCAGGGGCCCGGATACCGCAAATCCCACGTGAAGCGGTGCATGCCGGCGGTCTTTTCCAGCCGCGTCGGTCCGCCGCGGCCACCGCGGCCGCCGCCTCCTCCGCCTTCGGCTTCATCCATGCCTGGCGCTTCCTCCCCCATCCTGCCGCGCTCGGGCGCGGGTCCGCCCGCGCTGCTGAAACGCCGCACCACGGCGCCGGAATGATCGAGCACTTCCATCACGACATCGCCGGCGGGCGCGGCATCCAGGTAATAATCGATTTCCGCGCCCGGCAACGGATATTGCGGGCCGGCGCCGCCGCGTCCGATGCCTCCGCCTGTCGCCCGCGTGGTGCGCACTGCTTCACGCGGCGCGAACAGAGTGGCGGTCTCGGTAGCGGTTTGCGGTTTGATCTGGTGGAGCGGAGTGAGATTATCGAGGATCCAGAAACCGCGGCCCTGCGTGGAGACCACCAGGTCTTTGTGAGCAACTTTGATGTCGGTGACCGGCGTCACCGGCAAATTCATCTGGAAAGACTGCCAGTGCGCGCCATTGTCGAACGAAACATAAATGCCGAATTCCGTGCCTGCATAGAGCAGGCCGGCGCGATCCGGATCTTCGCGCACCACGCGCGTCGGCTCGTCGGCCGCGATTCCGTTCTTGCCGTCGGTCAACTTCGTCCAGGCCTTCCCGAAGTCGTCGGTGCGGTAAATATAGGGCGAGAAATCGCCAAGTAAGTATCGATAGATGGCCACGTAGGCTGTTCCGGGACGCCGCGGGCTCGGCTCGATATTCTGCACGCGCCCGCCGGGAGGAAGGCCCGCGGGTGTGACGTTGGTCCAGGTTTTACCGTCGTCGCGCGTCATCCACACCAGGCCATCGTTCGATCCCGTCCAGATGAGCCCTTTTTGTAACGTCGATTCGCGAATCGCGTAGAGCGTGGAGTAAACCTCCTCGCCCGTGGCGTCGCGCGTGATCGGCTCCCCGCTCGCGCCTTGCGTGCCTTCCGGGTGCGCCGTCAGGTCGGGACTGATCTTCAGCCACGTCTTGCCACCGTCGGGCGAGCGATGGAGATACTGGGAGCCGTAGTAGACGGTGTGCGGCGCCCACGGCGAAACTTCCATCGGCGACACCCGCTGGAAGCGATAAATCAAGGTGTCGCCGCCGTTGCCGTAGAGCGATTCCGCGCCCACCCAATATTGCTGCTCGTCGCTGGTGGTCATGTTCTGCCGGCTGAACTGCCCCTTGCAGCCTCCGTAGACGATCCGCGGGTTGTCCTTGTCGGGAATGATCGGACCGGTCTCGCATCCGGGACCCACGCGGAACTGCTGCCCGTTGCCCAACGCCAGGCTGGGCGCGATGACCGTGGTGTTATCCTGCTGCGCGCCATAAACCAGGTACGGATATTGATTATCGACGGCCACCTGGTAAATCTCGGCCGTGGGCTGATTGTCTTCGCTGCTCCACGTGCGCCCGCCGTCGAGCGACACCGTAGCGCCGCCGTCGTTGCCCTGAATCATGTACTGCGAATTCTTCGGATTGATCCACACGTCGTGGTTGTCGCCGTGCGGAATCGGCGAATTGCGGAAAGTCTTGCCGCCATCGGTGCTCTTGAACCAGCCTTCGTCGCCGATCCAGACCACCTCGGGATTATTGGGATCGACGCCGAGCGTGTCGTAATAGAAAGGCCGCGTAATGATGTTGCCCGAGCCGTTGACCAGCGTCCACGTCGCGCCGGCATCTTCCGAGCGGTACAATCCGGACCCCGGCTTCGCCTCGATGAGCGCGTAAATGCGATCCGGCATGGCATTCGAGATGGCCACGTTGGAGCGGCCGAACAGATCGTGCGGCAATCCGCCGGCGAGCTTGGACCAGTTGTCGCCGCCATCGGTGCTCTTATAGATTCCGCCTTCGTGCGCGCCGCTGATGATGGTCCACGGCTTGCGTTGCGCGTGCCACATACAGGCGAACACCACATCGGGGTGGCCCGGCTGCAATTCCAGATCGGCCGCGCCCGCGGTGTCGGAAATATGCAGCACCAGCTTCCAGGTTTTGCCGCCGTCGGTGGTGCGATAGACGCCGCGTTCGGGATTCGCGACGAAGGGATTGCCTTGCGCCGCCACGTAGACGATGTCGGGATTGGTGGGATGAACGCGGATGGTCGCAATTTGACCCACGTCGCGCAGCCCCATGTACGTCCAGGTCTTGCCGGCATCGGTCGATTTGTAGATGCCGCGGCCGATGGACACGTTACTGCGAATCTTCGACGACCCCGTCCCGGCCCAAACGATGTTCGGATTGCTCAGTGCGACCTCGACGGCGCCCATCGATGCCACCGAAAAGAATCCGTCGGATACATTCTGCCAGGAATGCCCGGCGTCGATGGTTTTCCAGACTCCGCCGCCGGTGGACCCCATATAAAACGTGTAAGGTTCCGATGGCACGCCGGTAACGGCCGTCACGCGGCCTCCGCGAAACGGTCCGATGTCGCGATATTTCATTCCGGACCACAGTGCGGCGGAATAGGTCTCGGCCGGCGGGCTGGCCAAAATGGAAACGGCCGCGAGGGCCAAAGCGATCACACACAACGCTGCGATTCGGGTTCTCTTCATATGGTTGATTCCTACTACGGCGGATAGGAATTTATGATATCGCAGCAAACCGCGGTTTGCGTACCGCGCCGCGGCCGCGGGGAGCGGTACACTCCCCGTGATATAAGAATGAGATGCTTCTTCGAATCGGATTGGTCTGTGCTGTATGGAGTTCTCTTGCTTTTGCCCAGAGAGGCGGCGCGCCCGCTCCCGCGACTCAAGGCGCCACTCCGCCGGCCGCGACCGCCGCACCGGGCGGCGCAGCCGCGCGCGATCAGGGGTCCGATGCCGTCCTGAAAGCGCTCGAAATCCAGAAATGGTACATGGAGCTCGGCGATATCGCCGAGGTGAACGAGATCCGCTACACCAGCGCGCCGCCGCATCGCGCGCCGAACCCCACCGCGCCCGGTGCCCACAACCCTCTGATCATTCATGCGATGACGTTCATTCCCAAGAACCTCGATCGCACCAAGAAGCAGCCGCTCATCGTCTTCGCGCACCAGGGCATCCATAGCGATTTCGGCCGCGACTACGAATACGGCGCCGTCAAGGAACTGGTACGGCAGGGGTACTCGGTCATCGGGCCGGATTACCGCGGCAGCACCGGTTGGGGAACCGGCTTCTTCAATCAAATCGATTACGGCGGACTCGAAGTGGAAGACGTGTTTCTCGCCCGCCAGTGGATGCTGGATAACTACGACTTCCTCGACCCGAAGCGCGTAGGCATCATCGGCTGGAGCCACGGCGGGTTCATCACCCTGATGAACATCCTGCTGCATCCGGGAGTCTATGCCGTGGCATACGCCGGCGTGCCGGTAACTGACCTGGTGCTGCGCCTCGGCTATCACAACGACGCCTACCAGGAGATCTTTTCCGCCCCGCAGCACATCGGCAAACCGGTTTCCGGCGACATTCAGGAATACCTGAAGCGCTCGCCCATCACCTACGCCGACAAGCTCGACACCCCCCTGCTGATTCACGGCAACACCAATGACGAAGACGTAAACGTGATCGAAATCGAGCGTTTCGTCACCGCGCTGAAGGCCGCGGGCAAGAAGTTCGAGTACAAGATCTACGAAAATGCGCCGGGCGGCCACGAATTCGGACGTCTCGACACCAAGCTCGCCCAGGAATCGCGCCACGACGTCTACAAATTCCTGGCGCAATATCTTCAGCCCGAGCGGCCGGTGAAGTAGCCGGCCTCAATCGGAAAGCTTGTCGAATTCGCGGCGGAATTTGGCGATGTCCGCGCCGGAAGGCGGGAAGTCGGTGTCGCAGGTATTGCAATGGAATACCATGGCGCCGGATTTCAGGGTCTCCTCGAATTCCTTCCGGCTGAATGCAACAGTCTGGTTGTGATTATTCGGACATGCAATCTCGAACTTCAGGCGCTGGTCTTCCATGAGCCCATTCTAGAACCGCTGCCTCCCGCGGAATCAATTCTCCGAAGGCCGCTCGGCATGATCGATCACCAATACCGGCACCGGCCCGCGCGTGGCTTGCAATTTCAACCCCAGCTGCTGCTGAATGGCGGTGAACAACCCGGGCTTGCCGGCATCGTCCGATCCCTTGCCCAGCGCGCCGCCCCAGATCGTCTCGTCAATAGCGAACTCCAGGTCGAAATCGTATCGCCCCGCGAGTGCCGTCCGGTCCACCACAGGCCGCTCGAGGGTGGCCCGCTGCAACACCGACGCGAATTCGTTCATGCTGGCGTAGCGCGCGGGCAACTTCACGGTGGGCGGCGACACCACGAAGATCAACGGCGGGGGACCTTCGGGAGTTGCATCGGGCGCAAGCGTGCTCTCCTTCAGCTTGGCGCCGCCCTTCGCCACCGTGAGCGCATACATGGACATTTCTTTGGATTCGCGATGAAAGCGCAGCTTGAACCGCTCCCCAAGAAGCGTGCGCAGCATGGCCATCTGCCGGTTCAGGTTCGGCCGCGTGTCTCCGGGCGCTTCGGCGATAATCTCATAGGGTTCGGACTCCACCCAGCCCGGCCCGCCCGAAATCGCTTGCGGGCTCACGTCGTATGCCGCCGCGATCAGGGTTTTCAGCGCGTGATTGTGAGCCACAAACTGGTGGGCCGTCTGCATCCGGATCCAGCGGCCCCGGGCCTCCGGATCGGCTGGCTTGACGCTTGCTACTTCGAACTCCTCGAACATGGAATCGGGCGAAGTGGCGCGAATCAGATCAGGCACGTCGTACTTCTTCAGCACGCCGGGAATGACGATCTCCGGCGCGTCGCGGGAGAGCGGCTCGCTAACAATGGAGCGGTAGGCGGGCAGCGAATCGTCCACTTCGACGCGCGTGATCCGCGGGTCGAGCACCGCCGCGTGCAGGGCGACTATGCCCAGCCGGCCCACGGCATGTACGGTGATGCTGGACGGATACTCGTTGGCAAGCACCCAGTCCGCCGCGTCCAAAACGTCATCGGCGCGGATGCCGACCACCGTTCTGCCCACCAGAAAGGCCCGCAGCGAGAGCAAATTGAACGCCCCGAGGTAAGGCGATTTAATGCTTTCCGTGCCTGGCGGCCACGGCCGCGGAGGGATCGCTACCACCAGGGATCCGTCCTTCACGGGACTCTCGGTAAACTCGTTCGAATCGAGCCACAGCACCGCGGCGATCGGACCGGCGCCTCCGGGGCGGAAGATTTTCGCGCCATCCGGCAGGCGCGGAGTTCTTCCCGGCTGCCACGTAATCCCGGCGAGGGCGCGGATATCGGCCCGCAGGTGCTCGATGTCCTGCACGTGCGGCGTTGGGACGCGCCGGCGATTGAGCGACCACACCGTCTCGCCATCGATGTGTCCATTCGGGGTGCAGCGCAATTCATCGGGATTGGCGGGGCGCGCGGGAATGAACTGCTGCGGGGTTGTGTCACCCTTCAGGTAGTGAGCGAAGAACCGCAAAATCGCGGGTGAGATCGGCCCGAGGTTCCCGTGTCCGCCGGGGCCGATGATCCAGTGAAGGCGGTCCTCCGCGCCGTAGAGCCCGTAGATTCGCCTGGCCTCGGTGTACGTCTGCCGCGCGCCTTCCACCGGGAACATATCGGCCGCAGTCGAGATGATGGCGTAGGGCCTCGGCGCCGCGGCTTCCACCCAATCGGCGAAATCGAGCCCCGATTCGATGAAGTGCGGAATGCTCTGCTCGGCTTCCTGCACGCCCGTCGCGGAGGGCAGCAATTCCTCAAACGACGTGATATAGCAGGCGCTGCCCGAGGCTTCCACGCGTTCGTCAAGCGCTGCCAGAACGGCCGTCTCGGTGCCGCCACCGGAGCAGCCGAGCGCGCCGATATGCGCGGCATCGACATCTTTGCGGCTGGTAAGGTAATCGATGGCGCGCATGCCGTCGTGTACCATGTAACGCTCGAGGTCGTCACCGATGAGCATGGCCGGGATATTCGCCATGCCGTGCTCGGCGGTCGCTCCACCGGCGATCGAGTCCTTCTTTTGGGGGTCCCAATACTGAATGCGTTCGCCCTGCCCGATGGGGTCGAATGCCAGAGCGATAATGCCGATGCGCGCGAAGTTCAGGCCGAACGAATACTGCCCGGTCTTGCCGCTGGCTTCATGCCCGGGCGTGAGCACCACGGCGGGAAACGGACCCTGGCGGTTTGTGGGCACATATACGTTGGCCGTGACCCAGAAATCCGGCAAGCTTTCATAAGCCAGTTTTTCGATGCGGAATCCATCCCCTTCGATCGCTCCGAAGGATTTCACGGCGACCGGTCCGGGACTCTCCGGCAAACCGCCGATCAGTTCGATCACCTTGCGGCGGACCATCTCGCGCCGCTTTTCGGCATCGGCGCGCGATTGAATCCGCGCCACAGCGTCGCGGCGCGCGTCCAGGTAGGTGCGGGCAACGGCATCCAGCGAGTCGATCAGGTTTTGGCGGGCGTCGGGCGCTTGCGCGGAAAGCCACAGGGCGGCCATCGCGCCGAAAGATGCCCGCCGCAGTTTTGCCATGGATCTCATGATAGCCGCGGCGCCTCCCCTCGACAAACCATGGGTTGGAACGCGTTCATCCTGTGGATGCCGGTGGGCGCGCTTCCCCGGGGCGGTTTGCCGAAAACCGATCTCGGGATCGGTCGGCCCGGTATAAGTCTAATCATTACAATGCAAAAATTCCAAAACCGTTCCCACGGACCGGTTGGCGTTTTACGCGACGCCGCGAGGCGCTCCAACGGCGGCCGGCGGATCGCCGCTGCCAGCTGAGAGTTCGGAGGGGAGTTTGGAGCGTACCACTCGGCCGTGCCGACCCCCGGATTGACCCACGTTTGTCAACGGGGTGGGTGTCCCCCGAGCGCCTTTAGGCTTCTCCCTTGCGGAAAACCGCCAGGAGCTTGCTCACCAGCGCATGTCGAGCAGGACCCCTATTTTGAGGTGTTGGATCAAAATAGGTGGACCAGCACCTGCATCGCAGACACGCTCCGACCTCATTTTACCCTAAGCACTGCTTCGAGCCGCTACTAACCTCTGCTCATGGATTTCGTGGAATTCTGGCCGCCGGTAGGCTTGACATCGCCCCTGCCGGATGTTGCCATTTAAGACAGAGTCGTCCAGGTAGATATGACTCGCAACTTGATCTTTCTGGGATTCTGGGCCGGGTTGCCCATCCCAGCACAGGTCGGGACCTCGGCCCTTTATACTCAGTTCGAACACCCTGCCCCGCCAGGAGTTTTTCAGGCAATCCGGGACGAAGTGAATCACCTCATGGCCCCGAACGGCCTCCAGTTCGTCTGGCGGTCTCTTCCGGAGACCGAATCCAGCGTCTGGCCCGAACTCGCCGTCCTGACGTTTACGGGCCGATGCGAAGTGCTCCCCCTCAGCGCGATTTGGCCTCGCGACGACCGCCTGGGTTGGACGCATCTCAGTGACAAGGTGGTCCTGCCGTTCGCCACAATCGATTGCAACGCTATCTTCGAATACGTGTATGAGGCGCTTTGGACAAAGCCGCCGCGGTTGCGCGAACGGTTACTGGGCCGGGCGATCGGCCGCGTAACCGCGCACGAACTTCTGCACATTTTCTCGCAAACTCCGGCCCACGGCAATCACGGCGTGGATCACCCCTCGCTCACCCCCGCGCAGTTGCTGGCCGACCGCATGGAGTTCGATGCCAGCGAGCCGGCCATTCACATTTTGCGCGACGTGGGCACGCCGGCTCCCCCCGGCAAATCTCCGCAACTGGACGGGCAAGCCAGCTACGTGCGCGCCGGCTGCGCCAGTTGCCACGGATCGATGGCGCAAGGCACCAGCCACGGCCCCAGATTGCGAGTTCTAGGCCACTATTTGAACCCGGTCGTTCTGGCAGCGAAGCTGGCCAAAAGCGAGCAAAAAATGTCGCAGCGGGCGCGCAACATGAAGCTCCCACCGCCTTCCCTGGACGAGGACGAGGTCACCGAGGTGGTTCGCTTCCTCAATGGCTTGTAGCCTTAGTAGGCTTTGGCGATGGCCACGCGATGCTCGACAACCTCGCCGGTCAGAATGCACTTTCCCGCGCCATCGTACTCGTCCGCGAGGGGAATATTCCGCACCGTCGCTTTAAATTCCTTCAGGCGCGCGTCGCATTCCGGGGCATCCTTCAGATGCGCCATGACAAACTTTCCGCCGCCTTTTTCCGCCGTCACTGCGCGCAGAATCTCTTCCACTTCGCCGATGGAATTCGCCACCACCGTATTCTCGCGCAAGCGCCGTTTGGCGGCGGCATAGAGATCTTTCTGCATGGCATCGAGCGCCGCGGTGAGCCGCCCCGCGGCTTCCGCCTGCGGCACTACTTCTTTCGCGCCGGTATCGCGCCGTTTGAGCACGATATTGCCGGAAGCGAGATCGCGCGGGCCTAATTCCATCACCACCGGAATGCCCCGCCGCTCCCAATAAAAATACTTCGCCCCGGGCGACTGCCCTTCGCGGTCGTCCACCTTCGCGCCTACCTCCTTCGCGACGCGGTACGCCGCTTCCAGAACTTTGCCCTTCTCTTCTTCCTTGCGATAAATCGGCACGAGCACCGCTTTTACCGGCGCCACGCGCGGCGGCAGCACCAGACCTTTATCGTCCGAGTGGCTCATGATCAGCCCCCCGATCAAACGCGTGCTGACTCCCCAACTCGTCTGCCAGACGTAATCCAACTGGCCTTCTTTCGTCTGATACTGCACGTTGAACGCTTTGCCGAAATTCTGGCCGAGGTCGTGGCTCGTGCCCGCTTGGAGCGCCAGGCCGTTCTGCATCATCGCTTCGATGGAATAGCTCTTCAGCGCTCCGGCGAATTTCTCGGCGCGCGTCTTCACGCCCTTGATCACCGGCATGGCCATGACATCTTCCGCCACTTCGGCATAAATATCTAGAATGCGCAGCACTTCTTCCACTGCCTCGTCGTGCGAGGCGTGCGCGGTGTGGCCTTCCTGCCAGAGAAACTCGCTGGTGCGCAGGAAGAGACGCGTGCGCAGCTCCCACCGCACCACGTTGGCCCACTGATTGAGCAGCAGCGGCAAATCGCGATAGCTCTGGATCCACTTCGAGAAGAAGTGGCCGATGATGGTCTCCGAAGTCGGACGGATGACATACGGCTCTTCGAGCTGCTTGCCGCCGGCCACGGTCACCACCGCCAGTTCGGGAGAGAAGCCTTCCACGTGTTCCGCTTCGCGATGCAGGAAGCTTTCCGGAATCAGCAGCGGGAAATAGCAGTTCTGATGGTTGGTAGCCTTAAATCGCTGGTCGAGCTCGCGCTGGATGTTTTCCCAGACGGCGTACCCGTTGGGCTTGATCACCATGCAGCCCTTGACGATTTCGGCGGGCTCCGCCATATCGCCCTGCATGACGACGTCCTGATACCAGGCAGCGAAATCCTGCTGTCGTGAAGTGATGGGAGATTCGGGCATAGAGGAGTGTAAATTTCAGATTACGATATTCGGCCGCTCCCACGCAGTGAACGAGACATTACGTTTTCAGACCTGGCCCTCGGAATCTGCTATGTTAGTCAGTCAGGAGGATCGCCATGCGCTTGCGCAGCGTCTTTCTCGCGCTCTTAATACCTGTTTCCCTCCCAGGCTTATTGGCCCAAACTGCATCCGCCCCGCTCGCCGTGGTGGAAGGCGACGTCCTCAATGCGTCCAGTAATGCCGCCTTGCCCGGCGCTCGCGTGAAACTGCAACCGTTGCCGCAGAACGAAGATGCCATTTACGGCAAGGTGGACGCACAGGGGCACTTCGTCTTTCGCCATCTCAACCCGGGATCTTACCAGCTCGTGATCGACGCGCCCGGCTTTCACGAATCCCGTTCCCGGTTGGATGTGACCGTTCCCCAACCGCCCCGCCGCGACCAAGGGGTGGTCCGCGCTGCCGTCTCGTACCGAGGCAGCCAAATTCCCGAGCCGAAGGTGACCAGGACGGCCGAAGACGATGGCACGATTCACGCCACGGTAACCGCGCCCATGCTGGCATATTCGGCCATTTCCGGCAAGGTGACCGATCCGTACGGCGCGCCGCTTGCCGGAGCGAACATCGAGCTGTGGAAAACGCGCCCGCCCAATTTCGGAATGGCCGCGCCTTCCCCGGGAACATCCACGAGCAGCGCGATGCGGCAAAATAACGCACGCGCCGATAGCCGCGGCCAATATCGCCTGACGCGGCTCGAACCGGGCACTTACTGGATCGCCGTAAGCAAGAGCAGCTTGAACTGGATCTGGCAGACTGGTTACCGCGCCACCTATTATCCAGCTGCGCTCGACCTGAGTTCCGCGCAGGCGCTGAAGATTGAGCCCGGCGAGGAGTTCCACGCCGATATTCAGGTACTGAAGCAGTCCGGAGTGTCGCTTTCCGGGCAATTACTCGGGTTGCCGGCGGGGAAAATGCTATCCACCAGGATGACGCTCGTTCCCGCGGACCGGGAGAGCAGCGAGGTTCCATTCACCCAGGGCCAGGACCGTTTTGCGTTCACCGATCTTTTGCCGGGCCGCTACACCCTTTATGCCGTAACCGAGGACGACATGAGCGACCCCATGAACCCTCATCGGAAGCCGTTGTTCGGGGCAGTCAGGGACGTGGAAATCGGAAAGCAGGATAACGCCGGATTCGATATCACGCTGGAACCCGCCCAGACCCTGCACGGAAAAGTGGAAGTGCCCGATGGGTGCTCTACCGTTCCGGCCTCCATTCAGCTCCGGAGACGCAGTCGTCTGGGATTGGAGGTCGAATCGCCGATTGCCGCGGACGGCACATTCACTATTGAAAATGTTCCGGCCGACCGGTTCGCCATTCAGCTTTCTCCTGGACTTCCGCTAATCTCCGCCACCAAAGGCGCCCGCGACGTCTTGAAAGACGGACTGGAGGCGCCCTGGCACGACGACGAGGCCCTTAAAATCAAGGCATCCTGCCCAAACCGGGGGGTGCCGCGATGAAAACCGTGCTTCTGTTATCGCTTTTGCCCGCCGCGCTTGCGGCGCAATCCGTCGAGGGCGACGTCTATGACGCGCTCACCGGCGCGCCGCTGGCCGGCGTCACCGTCAACTCGGGCCAAAACTCGAGCACCCGCACCGATGCCAGCGGCCATTTTCATCTCTCGCCGCCCGGGCAAGTCTATCAGCTAGTCGTCGCCAAGGCGGGATATATCACAACCTACAAACAGCCGGTCAATTCCCCGGCCGTGCATATCGATCTCAAACCCGAAGCTGTCATCACCGGAAAAATCGTCGATGAAGACGGATTCCCCGCCGGAGGCGCTCACGTGCAAGCCATGCGCTACCGGACGATCAACGGCCGGCGCCAATTGATGACCGGCGCGTGGACGGAGAGCGACGAGCGCGGCGAGTATCGTATCGATAACCTGGCCGCCGGCCGATATTACCTCCTGATTTTTTCCAACGATGCTTTTAACTGGGACAGCCGGTTCGTCTCGCAATATCTCGGCGGCACGATCCAGCCCGACGATAAACACTCCATCGAAGTGAAGATGGGAGAAACCCGCAAGGATGTCGATGGCCAGTTGGCACGGTTCGAAGGCGTCACAGTCACCGGAAGAGTAGAGGCAGTGGCCAACGGTTCGCGGCCCGCGGGGCAGGCGCTCAACCTCACTTCCCGTTCGCCGGCGGCCGGACGCAGTGCCACGGGCTTCCTCGACCGCGACATGAACTTCACCATCCGGCACGTGCCACCGGGAACGTACACCTTGCGATTTGGATCGTACCCGCCTAAGGCGGGCGACCTGCTGGCCCAGGTCCCCCTGGAGGTTGCGGACCAGGATGTGCGCAACCTCGTGGTCACACCGCACGTGGTTCAGGCAATCGACCTCCAGGGCCAGGTCAAGCTTCGCGAAGGCGGTTCGCCCGGCGGCTGGTATGTCTATCTCCGCCCGCAAATGGGTTACGGGGTGTCGGCCCATAGCGAGGACGACGGCTCGTTCGCCGCCAAGGGCCTTCTGCCGGAACATTACGCCGTACAAGTGACGCCAGACCGCTCCGCCTCGCTGTCCCCCACGCCATCCAAGGGACACGTCGTCTCAATTACCTTGGGCGATCTGGACGTCTCGGACACCGGTTTCGATCTCGACGGCACGCCCCAGCAAAAGCCGCTGATCATCCTGGTGAGCAATCGGTATGCGCTTCTGAGCGGTACCGCCGTAGATGCGCAAGGCGCGCCCATCGCGAACGCCAGCATCTATTTCCAAAACGTGCAGACCGGCCGTCCGGCAAACGCTGCCACCGACGATAAGGGCAACTTCCGCGCCATGCTCGACGAACCCGGCGACTACCACGTATTCGTGGTCGATCGGGACGTCATGGACTCGCAGGGGCAGGATGAATATCTGAACGCGCATCTGACTGACTTCCCCGTGATCCATGCGGTGCTCGGCGACAACCCGCCACTGAGACTGGTCCGCAGCCCGACGCGATAATGAGACGATGCTCCCCATCCGCCCCGCCACTCTGGAAGACGCCGCCATCATCGCCAAACAGCGGCGCGCCATGTTCTTCGACATGGGATATCGCGACGGTCTCGATTCGATGGTGGAGGCGTTTCTCCCCTGGCTCCGCGCGAAAATGGCGGCGGGCGAGTACCTGGGATGGTTGGCCGTCGCTGAAAACGGCGCCATCGCCGCGGGCGCCGGCCTGTGGTTGATGGATTGGCCGCCGCATATGATCGGGCCGGGCAGCCGCCGCGGCAACATTCTGAATGTGTACACCGATCCCGCGTATCGCCGCCAGGGTCTTGCACGGAGGTTGACGGATACCGCCGTCGAATGGTGCCAGGCGCACGGCATCCGCACCGTCATCCTGCACGCCAGCGACGAAGGCCGCGAACTCTATCGCTCATTGGGGTTCGAGCCGGCGAATGAGATGCGAAGAGTGCTGGGATAAAGCGCGCGGGACACAATCGCTGGGTATATCCTGGCGCGGGGTGTCCGGGTTTGCCGGCGGCGAGTCCGGTGAAGTGCAGCGGGCCAAGGTCATGGTGCTGGTGGATAGCCACGGCAAGGTTCTGGAAGCGGCGCCGGCCGGGTCCGATCTCGTGGCTGACGCAAAGTCGCTCACTCTGCCACCCATCGCCTGGCCCGACCACGCGATTTGGTCCCTGAGGACAGTCGAGTTTCGCCGGGAGGGTTCGAAATGGGTGCTCGATCAATCGTACGTGGGCCTCACGGCCGACGCGAGCATCGCGCACTAGAAGTTGCCACGGAAGCGATCCGGGATCCGGACCAGCTTTTTCGCGCCTACGCCCGTCCCCCGAACTCCCCGCTCTGAGTGGACACCCGCACCTTCTCGCCTTCCTTTATGAACAAAGGCACCCGCACCTCAAACCCCGTCTCCAGCTTCGCCACCTTCGTGGTTCCACCGCTCGCGGAATCGCCGCGCACTCCCGGCTCCGTCTCGCGCACCGCCAGTTCCACGAACGGAGGCAGTTCCAACCCGATCGGATTGCCGTTGTACTTGAGCAGTTCCACCATCAGACCCTCGGTCAGAAAGTCGAGCGCGTTGCCCATCATGTCCCCGGAAAGCGAGTGAGTCTCGTAGCTCTCCTGATCGAGGAAGTGCGATCCGCTGCCGTCGCTATACAAATAGGACGCTGCCACCTGCTGCAAATCCGGCTCCTTGAACTTCTCGCTCGCCTTGAAGGTCCGGTCGAACACTGCGTTGGTGAGCAGATTCCGCATCTTCAGGCGGACCAGCGTCTGGCCGCCGCGCGCCGTGGGCGTGTTCACTTCCACGTCCAGGCACACGTAGGGCGTATTCTCCAGTTCGAACAGAGTTCTCTTCCTGACGTCAATCGCGTCGATCAATGCGGCCATATATAAACACAATGCCAGAAGTCCTGGCTCCTGTCTTCCAGCTCCTAGCTCCTGAGCTGCCCGGCCAGAAACGGCAGCCCGCGCTTTCCCCAAAAGCTGTGCGGGCCGTCGAACGTCTCGTGTTCCGTCGCAGCCGCCGCATCGAACACCGCGTACACCTTCTGCACGCGCTGGAAACTTTCCCGCGCCGCCGCCACCGGGAAGATATCGTCCTTCTCGCCCGATTCCGCGAACAACGGCCGCGGCGCAATGAGCCCCGCGACATCGTATTGCTCGGCCCAATTCAAAATCCCCGGCACGTAATTGTCGATGCAGTGGGAAACGCTCATGATGCACTCGCGAAACGTATTCAGATAGCCGCTCACCATCGCCGCGCGAATGCGCGTATCGAGCGCCGCCGAGAAAAGTGTACACGTACCGCCGCCCGAAATCCCCATGCAACCCACGCGCCTCGCGTCGAGCTCCGGCCGCGTCGCAATCCAATCGATGGTTCGCATCACGTCGTAGACCCGCCAGCCGATCATGGTCTGTCCCAGTAGCAGCAGTCCGCCCGCCGCCGGCTGGCACGCCGACGTTCCCAGCCCCTTGCTCTCCGTCACCGGGTCGCGACGGCATCCGAACGCCATCGGTTCGATCGCCACGGCCGCCATCCCGTGCTCTACCGCCTGAATGGCGAAATCGAATTGATATCCCACCCGTTCGGTTCGATCGTGCCCGTTCTCGTCGATTCCGACGATATCGTCCACGCCGCGCCCGTGCCCCGGCACGCAGATCACCGCGGGATGCGGCGCGCTCCCGCTCTTCGGCGTCAGCAAATAGCCCAAAACGTAAAACCCCGGCCGGCTTTGGATCACAAATTTCTCGCGCCGGTACGCCGGAAACTCGCGCACTTCGAGCGTCTGCGGATGGAGCGGCACGGCAGCGGACGGAAATCCGCCCACCAGTTCCGTGACCTTCGCCCGCAGCTGCTTCTGCCACTCTTCCGCCTCGCGCCGCGTGGTGGCGCGGAAGGTCAGCCGCAGCGGCGCTTCGTCGTGCAATTTCTTGGTGTAGGCCACCGGATCGAAACCCGCCATATCCACCTTTTTCTCGAAACCTTCCAGGGCGCCGGTATATTTCCCGGCCTCGGCAGCCCCGGCCGGACGGCTTTCCATCAGCACCGCGGCGCCGGCCGCGAGCTTCGCCAGATCTCGTCGCGTCATGAGTACGATCATAACTCGCGCCATCCTTTATAATGAGGTTTTTAAATCCGCAAAAAATCCTCAATTGTTAGGAGCATTATGTCTGCGAAGCGTATCGGCATTTTGACAGGCGGCGGCGATGTGCCGGGATTGAACTCCGTCATTAAAACCGTGGTTTATCGCGGAAGCGAGATCGGTTGCGAAGTCATCGGCATCCGGCGCGGCTGGGAAGGTCTCACCCACGTCAACCTGGAAGATCCCGCCAGCCGCGCGCGTTACGTGCTGCCGCTCAACCGCGAGAACACCCGCACCATAGACCGGACCGGCGGCACTTATCTGCATAGCTCGCGCACCAATCCCTCGAAGATGAAGAAATTGCCGCCGGTGCTCGAGGGCCAGGGTTTTCCCGCTAAGGAAACCACCAAGAAAGGCGTCACTTCGACCGTCTACGACGTGACGAAGGCCGTCCTGAAGAACATCGAGACGCTGAACCTCGATTGCCTGATCGCCATCGGCGGCGACGACACGCTGAGCTACGCCGCCGAGCTCGATCGCCAGGGCTTCCACGTGGTTGCCGTGCCGAAAACCATGGACAACGACGTGCGCAATACCGAATATTGCATCGGATTTTCCACCGCCATCACGCGCGCCATGGATGCCATCGAGCGCCAGCGCACCACCGTTGGCTCGCACGAACGCATCGGCATTTTCCGCGTCTTCGGCCGCGATGCCGGCTACACAGCGCTGTATACCGCCTACGTCACCTCGGTCCGCTGCTGCATTCCCGAATATAAAGTGGACTTGCCGAAGCTGATTCACATGCTGGTGGACGATAAGCAGAACAACCCCAGCAATTATGCCCTGGTGATCCTTTCGGAAGGCGCGGAGTGGGAAGGCTATACCGTGAAGGAATACGGCGAAGCCGACGCCTTCGGCCATCGCAAGAAGATGAGCGTGGCCGAAGACCTGAGCAACGAAATTAAGAACGCCACCGGCGAGGAAACCATCGTCAGCGACCTCACGTACGATCTCCGCTCCGGCAGCGCCGATTTCGTGGACCGCATGGTGGCCTCCACTTTCGCCGGCATGGCCATGGACGCCATCGAGGCCGGCAAGTTCGGACAGATGTGCGCCATCAACAACGGTTGCTACGCCATGGTGCCCATCCCCGATCCGAAGCTCGGACCGCGCAGGGTGGACATCGCCAACATGTACAACACCGAGCGCTACCGTCCGGTCTACGATCGCAAGGTGGGCCTGCCCATTTTCCTGACGCGGGCATAAGTTGGACTGGAAGCGCCTGTTTTCGAACCGGCCGCGCGCGCAGCTCACGCCGGAACTGCGCGCGCGCATTCAATCCTCCTTCGACCAGGCATCTCACGACGAAGAGCATTTCCCGTCTACGATCGACCCGCGCATCTATCACGTCAAGCTGATTCGCGAGCACCTCGGGCCGCTCGCCGGCAAGCGTGTGCTCGATGTGGGCTGCGGCAAAGGCCGCTTCGCCCGCGTGCTCCGCGAACAGGAACCGCATGCGGAGCTCTGGGGTCTGGATATCTCCGAAGCCATGCTCCGCTTTGTCCCCGAAGGCATCCGGACGCGCGCCGGATCGATGACCGAACTCCCCTTCGAGGGAGATTTCTTCGACGGCGCCTACGCCACCGAATCGCTGGAGCACGCCGTCGAGATCGAAAAGGCGGTGAGCGAGATCTGCCGCGTGGTGAAAACCGGAGGCCGCATCGCCATCATCGACAAGAATGCCGAACAATGGGGCAAACTCGCCACGCCCGAATGGGAGCGCTGGTTCACCCGCCGTGAGCTTGAGCGCCTCCTCCGCAGCCACTGCCGGGAAGTCTCCAGCCGTCCGATTTCCTACTGGGAGGACGTCGCGCCCGACGGTCTCTTCCTCGCCTGGCTGGCGGTGAAATAAGAATTCTCACGCCGGCGCCAGGCTCCGCGGGAAAAAACCCGCAGCGATTCTATGCGATTCTCTGCGCCGCTGCGTGAAAAGGCTTTTCCCGGGTTACCATGGAGACTTCTATGCCTTACCAGTGGCTCGAGATGCGCATTACCGAGGAAAGCGACCGCCGGCGCAAGGAGGCGGATACTCTGGAGCGCCTTCCGCGCGTGATGGACGAAGTGCACCACGCGATCGCCGGTTGCGTGGAGGCTTATGCCGCGGCTTTCGGCAAAGAATCCATCGAGCTCAGCTATTTTCTGCGCAAGCTCCGCATCACCCTCCGCGAGCAGAAGGAAGGCAAGTGGGAAAAGTCCGGCAAAATCGAAATCACCACCATCCCCAAGCCTCCCAGCATCCACATCGACCGCAATGGCGACGTCTTCGATATCGCAGTGGGTCTTTTGTCGGAAGATAAGATCTACTATAAGGACGGCGAAAAGTTCCTCAGCGAGGAGGAACTGACGCGCCGCATTCTCGATCGCGCTCTCTTCCCCAAGCTTGGCGCGGAAACTTAATTCACCGTGAAATCGAAATATGCATGGTGGGTGGCGCCAGTGGCCAGGTTTTTCATGACTACCAGCAGCTGGTACTTCCCCGCCCGCAAGGAAACGGGTTGCGAGAACTCCGGGCCGGTGGGGTCCGCTCCTTTGAGGTGAACGATTTTCCCCTGGGGGGTGAGCACTTCTTCGAGTAGATGATACCGGTCGCCCGGCGAATCCAACGGTACGTGTACCGTCACGTTCCCCGGACCGGTTTGTTCCACGCGCACGCCGATTTGCACTCCTGGTTCGAGCGGCTGGGCCGTTGCGGCCAACGCTTCGATCTCGTATTGCAGATCTTTGCGGGCGGATTCGGACGCCCTTTCCTCTTCCTGTTGTTTGGCCACCAGCTGGTCCAGTTGGACCCGCGACGCTTGCAACTGTTGCATCCGGGAGATCAGTTCCTGTTGGAGGCGCGCCGCGTTGGCAGTGTCCTGCTGATTCGGCAGTGCTTCCTGTAGTTGCCGCGCCGTCTCCGCGAGTTGCTTCCGTAGCTGCTCCAGTTGGCGAGAGTTGGCGTCCTCCCCCAACACCGAGGCCTGTTCCTCTTGCCGCCCCTGTGCGATCTGTTGGTTCAGTGCGGCCAGCTTCGATTGCAACTGCTGCAAACGAGACTGAGTTTCCTGCCCGGAGCGGCGCGGGTTCCCGGCTGACTCCGCCAACTGCTTCCGTAACACCTGGAACTGTGGATCGGCGTCCGCGCGCGGATCCTTCGTCATGCGATATTCGCCGCTTCCATTCGAATCCTGGAAGTCCACCACCACATTGTTTCCCACGCCTTCAATATGCTTGTACGTCCATTCGATTTTGCTTCCGTCAAAGCTGGCGATCGAGTCCGGCGGGCCGTACATGACATAAATCCGGCCGCGGTCGGTTTTCCATCCCGGAATGGCGGTTGTGAAATTCTGGTTGGCGTAGGCCATCCGCCGCTCGTGCTCCGCTTTCGCCGCGGCCCCGCCCCTCGCCTGCCAGAACTGCTCAATGAAGTTCTCGCGTTGGGAGTCGGCCGTCAGGCTTTGAAATACGCCACGCTCTTGCGGGGTAATGATGTAGGCCACGTCATCGTTGAGCCATTTCCGGTATTGCGCGGGCATCGGTGACGGGTCTTTCGTCATCTGGTAATCGCCCGTGCCGTCCCGGTCCACAAATTCGACCAGGACATCTCTCCCGATACCCTCGATGTACTTGTAGCGCCACAGTTGGTTGGGGTGCGGGTTCGAAGCGCTCACCGCGGAATGGTCGTCTATCTCGTCCGGCGGGCCATATACGATGTACATCCGTCCGCGGTCGGTCTTCCATCCCGCCACGCTGCCCGCAAAATGTTCGTTCGTGAAAGCAATGCGGCGGTAGTGCTCTTCCCGCATCTCGTTCTCCTCAGTCCCGGGAGTAGGATCGCGCCGCTTCCAGAATTGCTCGATGAAATTTTCGCGCTCGGCGTCGCTCCCAAGTGCCAGAAAGGCCGCCCGCTCCTCGTCGGAAATGATATAGGCCACATCTTCGGTAAGCCACTTTTTATAGGGCGTGGACAACCCGTTCGCCGGCGCCTGCTCGGTTTGGACCGCGACAGCGGCCGCCATCGCAATCCGCGCCGGGGGAGCGATCGGGTGCGCGTGCCGCGCCTTCGGCAGTCGAGCTGGCAGCGCCGTCAATGCCGCCGCGAACAGCACCAGCAGCACCGCCGCCGATGCCGCCGGCGCCACCGACGCCTGCGCACCGCGCGGTTCCATGGTCAACCGGCGAATCCGTTTCATGACATTCCCTCCAGTGGCCGCCATCGCGGCCTGCGGCACGAGCGCGCGCCGGTCTTCCAGCACCGCCAGCGTCGCCGCATAAGCCCGCGCATCGCCCATCAGTTCCACCACGCGGTCGTCGCAGCAATTCTCCCGCTCGGCGCGCACCACGCGCGACACCCACCACACCGCCGGATGGTAGAACAGCAGCCCTTCCACCAGCGATTGCAGCAGATTCACCACGTAATCCCGGCGCGCCACGTGCGCCAGCTCATGCAGCAGAATCCATTCCACCTGCGCTACCGACAGTCCCGTGAGGCACCCGAGCGGCAGCAGGATCGCCGGGCGAAGATAACCGAGCAGCACGGGTGTATCCGTAAAACACGATTCCAGCAGAGCCACCGGGCGTGACAGGCGGATGCTCGCGGCGAGACGGTCGAGCCGCGCCTGCCATTCCTCCGGCGCGGCGCAAACTCCGCGACGCCGCAAGCGCCGCACCGCCGCCCATCCTGCCAATCCTCGCGCACAAAAGAACGCCACGCCCAGCAGCCACAGCGGCACCAGCCACGCCAAATGATCCAGGAGCATCGCCCAAGAAAATCGCGCGGCCGGAACCGCAATCGGACCGTCCGACAGCGGCACCGCGGCCCAACGCAGCGGCGCTGCCGCCGACACCGGACGCAGCCACCAGACCGCCGCCAGTGTGCCCGCGAAAGCCGCCGGCATCGCCGCCAGAACCACGCAAGCCGCCGCGTAGCGCTGCCGAGCGGGCTCGCCGCGGAGCACGCGCAGCGCCGCCGCCAGCACCATTCCCAGTAGCGCGCCTTCCCACAGGAAATGCACCAGCGTCCAGCCGAGCGCGCGCGCGAACGGCGTATGAATCCACGCTGCCAGTAAACTCATGACTTCCCCTTTTCGTACTCTTCCAGAAATTTGCGCAGTTCGGCGAGTTCCGCGGGCGAGGCACGATGCGCCGATAGCGCTCCCAGCATGAGGCTCGCGGCAGATCCCCCGAAGGCCCGCTGTAAAAGGTCCCCGGCTAATTGTTTCTGAGTCCATTCACGCGGCCGCGCAGCGGAATAAATATGCGCGCGCTGTTTTTCGTCGCGCTTCACCAGGCCTTTTTCGGCCATGATCTGAAGCGTTTTCAGTACCGTGGTGTATTGCGTCGGTTTGCGCCGCGCGATGGTCTCGTGCACGTCGCGGACGGTGCTCGGGCCGAGGCTCCAAAGCACGGTGAGGATTTCCAGTTCGGCGTCGGTGGGCCGGGGCGGTTCGTTTGCTCTCGACATCTACGAAGACTTTACTACGATAGCATTCGTGAGTCAAGCCCGGGATGCTTCTTGGAGAGCGGCACGGAGCCGCGGCCGGGTATCCCTCCGCTCGGTAATTTTTTAATGCGCTGCATCGCCCACTTCAACTCCTATGACGAACCGCGGCAGGACTTCGAGGTCGCCGCCAAACGACCAAGGCACACCTGTCTAACATGATGCCCGGCACTCGGGAATTTAATGGAATAAGTAAATTGGGACCGATTACATATATATCCACCCATGAACGCCGGTTATGGTACTCTCAAACTGAATGTAATAGCACAGTGGTTTGGAAGTAAGAGAAGCCATTCAGTTTCCTGCCTGCCGGGTCCGGCTCACCGCCAATGTCTCCTTTCAGATGCCAGCTAAAACGCAGGGCTGGCGACATGTTAGACAGCGGCAGGAACCGTCACCACGTAACAAGTTTTGCTAAACGCAACTTTGTAAGCGTTGTCTGAGCGGGCGAAAATGTAGAGATTTCCGGCATGTAGAGAAATCTAGTAGATTTTATAAGATTTTTCTTTACATCTATCCGTTTTGCCTTATTATGAAGGCAAAGCACTCAGGGTTGGGAGTGAGAACTATTACTGCGGGCGGTTGCAATCGCCCCGCGGAGCGGTTCGAACCACGGATCACTACCCTTCCTGAAGGCCGGAGGAAATCATGGATCTGGAAAAAGTTCTCGCCGATCTCCGCTTCGAACGTGCCCAGTTAGCGTCGGCAATCGAATCGTTAGAGAAGTTGTTCTCTAACCGGCGGAGGAAGGGTAGACCTTCACGTTCGGCAACACCTCACAGCGAATCCCGAGAAGAACATCCGATGGGGGCAGCCGTCAAACGCACCTTGGTTGCCGAGTCAGGTGTTTGACTCTCCGGCTCATTCTAAAGGGCCGGACCGAGGTTTTATGCAGGAGTTGCGGCCGCGGCCATCACTGCCGGATCAACCATGAGTGTCCCCTCAATCGGTAAGTTCGCCGACCAAGGTTCTCTGCAAGCGATCCTGGCGCAGCCGCGCTGGACCGGGGATCGCGGGCGCTTGCCGCAAAACCATGTGGCATCGCCGACGTATATGGCCCCCGTGTTTTACTCGAGATCGTGTTTCTTCAGAGTGGGACGGTCATCCGGCGACGTCGCCCCCGGATCGTCCACTTTGCCGTCTGCGTCGCGGCGCCGCAATACCGGATGAGTGGCGTCCTGCGCTTTGCGTTTGGCATCGCGCGCGATCAGCCGCTCGCGGACTTCGGTGTACTCCGAAGTGCTCACCACGTACTCCTCCCGCGCCGGCAGAATCCTCTGAATTTCCTGCTCGGTCCGGTTGATGCGGTCGGAATCCATGGGGTGCGTCCCCAGCAAACGGGCCACGGCGCCGGGTTGCGTCTTCTGGAGCGCGTCCAGTTTCTCGAGAATGCTGACGGCGCCCGTCGGATCGTACCCCGCGGCGTACATGTACTGCACACCCAGATAGTCGGCTTCGGATTCGTCGTGGCGGCTGAAGCTCAAAAACGTCATCGGGATGGCGGCGTTCGCAGCCTGGCGGGCGGCCCATCCACCCAATGGCCCGAGTAGAATGCCCGGGACGATGCCGGCGGCTTTGGCCATCTGCTGCTCCGATGCCCGGCACGTCATATGCCGTGCCGCCACGTGGGCAATCTCGTGCGCCAGGGCGCCGGCGAATTCGTCCTCTTCGCTCGCCAGTTTGATCAGACCCGTGTACACGAACACGTAGCCGCCCGGCAGCGCGAAGGCGTTCAGCTCGTCGCCATCGATCACCCGAAACGTGAACGGCACCTTGGCATCCGAGTTCCGCACCAGATTCTGGCCCACGCGATTCACGTACTCGGAGAGAATCGGGTCGTCATTGAGCTTCGATTCGCGCGCCACTTCGTCCGCCAGTTGCTTGCCCCAGGCCATTTCCTTGTCGATGGAGTAGAAGTTGAGGCACTTGCCGACATTGCGATCGCCGATCTGGTTAGGATCGTCCTTCTTGTTTTTCTGGTCCGAGGCAAATGCCCCGGCAGCCAAGGCGATCGAAAGAATGGCGCTGAATATCGGCTTCATGGTGGCTCCGCGAGCCCTATTCTCGTATTGTAAAGGGAATGGACGCTTCCGCAAACGTAAAGTTTCCGTCTCAGGTGGCCCTTTGGGATCAATATGCCCATCAATTTCCCGTCCGCGACCGCCTGATCTATCTGAACCACGCGGCCGTCGCGCCGCTCTGTAAGCCCGCCGCCGACGCCATGAAACATCTGGCCGACGATTGTCTGAACTTCGGCAGCCGGCACTACGACCAGTGGCTTGATGCTTACGACGGCCTGCGCGCCGGCGCCGCCCGACTCATTAATTCCGAGCCTTCGGAGATTGCGTTAGTGAAGAACACATCGGAGGGCATCGCCACGGTCGCCATGGGGCTCGACTGGAAAACCGGCGACCGCATAGTGGCATTTCGCGAGGAATTTCCCGCTAATTATTACCCCTGGAAGCGCCTGGAAGAGCGTGGAATTGCGGTTACCTGGCTTTCCGTGGAAGATCCATTGGAGAAAATCGCCGATGCCGCTCGCGGCGCGAGACTCCTGGCGATCAGTTTTGTGCAATTTCTGTCCGGATATCGCGCGCCGATTCAAGCAATAGGTGAAATTTGTCACGCTAATCACTGCATTTTCCTGGTAGATGCCATTCAGGGACTCGGCGCTTTCCCGCTCGACGTCCGGGCCTGCCATATAGACGCCCTCGCGGCCGATGGACACAAATGGCTCCTGGGGACCGAAGGGTGCGGCATCTTATACATAAACCACGCACTTCAAGAGCGCGTCGAACCCGTGGAATTCGGCTGGACCAACGTCGCCGGGTACAACGATTATGGCTCTCGCGACATGGCCCTTCGCCAGGACGCGGGAAGGTTTGAGTGTGGAACGCTAAATACTATAGGTTGCTTTGGTTTAAGGGCATCAATTGAGTTTTTACTGGAGGTTGGGCCAGGAAAAATAGCCCCGGTTGTCCAAAATTTAGGCGATCGGATTGCAGCGGGCGTTGTGGAGAAAGGTTATGAACTGTTAGGCACCCGCACGGCGGAAACCGGCGCCGGAATCGTGAGCTTTCGTAAAGCCGGCATGGAAGCCGTGGAAATTGTGCGGAAACTGTCAGCTAAAGGCATTGCCGTAGCGCCCCGCGCCGGTTGGATCCGGACATCCCCCCATTTTTATATTTCGCCGGCGGATATCGATCAAATGCTGGCGGAGCTGCCGTAGGCCGCAGGCGACGGTGCGGCAATCGACGCTTCCCCCGAGGAGGTCCTCTGAAACGTTCCCCGCGCTGGACTGGTTGCATTCCCGAGGAGGTCCTCAGAGCAGTGACTTCGGCGCGGGGGCGACTATACCGGAAACCTCGCTACCGAGGCACTGGATTCGCGGTTTCAAGGGCGCGGCGCTTCGCGGGGACGTTATATTATAGGGAATGTCCCCAGGCCGGGTGGTCGTTGTATTGTCCCTTTGCTGGATCTGCTCGATTCCGGCACGGGCGCAACGCTACGCCGAACTCGTCGGGCAGGTGCTCGACCCGTCACAGGCGGGCATCACCGGTGCGGTAGTCACCGTGGTGGATGAGGACACCGGATTCCGCCGCCAGGTGCTCACTGAAACGGGCGGCACCTATGCGGTCGGAACGCTGGCGCCTGGCAGCTATAAGGTCAGCGTGCGCCGAGACGGATTCGGCACCGTGGTGCAGTTCGGCGTGCGGCTGGCCTCGGAAGCGCCCACACGGCTCGATTTCAAGCTGGCGGTCAGTAGTTTCAGCGATAGTGTCACGGTCATCGGCACCGCACCCATGCTGGACCGCGCCGACGCTTCCACCGGCGGCCAATTCGATTCCGACGAATTCTCGCACCTGCCGCTCAATGCGCGCGGCATGCTCACGCTGTTCGAACTCATCCCCGGCACCAGCGTGGTGCCCGCCACGCGCGGCGATGCCGGCCAGTTCAGCACCAACGGCATGCGCGCCAATACCAATTACTTCACCCTGGATGGGGTGAGCGCCAACGTGGGGGTCAGCGCCGGGGGCCTGCCGGCGCAATCCACCGGCGGCGCGCTGCCGGTGATGAGTGCGTTCGGCAGCCTGGACTCGCTCATTTCCACTGAGGACATGCAGGAATTCCGCCTGCAAAGCTCCACCACCGTCGCCGAATTCGGACGGATGCCGGGAGCCAGTATCGCCATCAACAGCCGCGCCGGCTCGGAACAGTTCCACGGCGCCACGCTCTTCCGCTTTCGTAATACCTTCCTCACCGCCAACGACTGGTTCGCCAATCGCGGAGGAGACGCGCGCGCGCCGCTGCATTACGAAGATGCCGCGCAATCGGTGGGTGGCCCCATCAAGCGGAACCACACTTTTTTCTTTCTCTCGTTTGAGAACATCAACCTCAACGAGCCCTTCGTCTGGGAGCAGGCGGTGCCGTCCATCCAGGTGCGCGGCGTGCTGCTGACTACGGTCCAGCCGCTGACGAATCTTTTCCCGGAACCGAACGGACCGGTACTCGGCCAGAACGGGTACGCGGATTGGCTGGGGCAGTTCAACCGTCCCGCCAGCCTGACCTCCGGCAGCGCGCGCATCGATCAGGCCCTCACCCCGCGCCTCACGCTCTTTGGCCGCTTCGCCGATTCGCCTTCCGCGGCCCAGTTCGGCACGCCGGAAGTGAACCATCTGGAACTCGGCTCTGAAACCCTGACGCTGGGCCTCAATGCGCGCCCCACGGCTCACAGCGTGCTCGATTTTCGCGCGAACGAATCGCAGTCCACAGCCGATTCGGTGTGGACCCAAAGCACGCAATCGGCCACCCCCGGCTGCACGCTTCAACCGCTGGTCTCGGCCATTCTCAACAACGCCCCCCTTTCCTGCAATTTCCTGCTGCGCTTCACCATCAATGGCGTCGGGCAGGTGGTCACGGGAAATGAAGGCATGCGACGGGAGCGGCAGTTTCAAACGGTCTCGACCGCGGCCCTCGAAAAGACGCACCACGCCCTCAAATTCGGCATCGATTACCGCCGCATGCTTTCCATCCGGCGCGATGCCGCCGATTCTTATGGAATCACGGCCAACAGCATCCTCGATCTCAACAATCCCACTACCTGGTGGGTAGCGAAGCTCGCGGCGGCGGATGAATCGTTAGCCGTCCAGGAATTCTCGGCGTGGGCGCAGGATACCTGGCAAGTTTCCAACCGGCTGACCGTAGCCGGCGGGCTGCGGTGGGAGTTCAGTCCGCCGCCTCCGTTATCGACGCCGCAGAACTTCTTGAGCTACTCCACGGGGCTGTTGAGCCCGCAACCGCAGCGGTCGTTATGGCCTCGCGCCTATGGCGATTTCGCTCCGCGCCTCGGCCTGGCGTACCGGCTCGACAAGCAGGGCGCAACCGTGGTGCGCGCGGGCGCGGGGTTGTACTACGACTCCAGCGTGAGCATCGCGACCTCGGCCATCAACGCCGGCCCGCTGAACGGCGCCGGGCTTTCCAACCGCGGCAGCGGCTTTCTGGCGCCGGGAAACATCGCTTACGGATTCGCGCCCAATCTGCAACTGCCACAGGTCATCCAGTGGAATGTTTCGCTCGAGCACGGCTTCGACGCACATGACGTGGCGTCTCTGGGCTATGTCGGATCCACGGCCAATCATCTGCTTCGCACGCAGATGAGCGACACCGCCAACATCAACAACTACGCCGTCGTCACGACCAATCTTGGCGGGTCCGATTATGACGCCTTGCAGGTTCAATACCGGCGCCATGTCACTTTGGGTTTGAACGCGATGGCGTCCTACGTATGGTCGCACTCGCTGGATAACGATTCGAGCGACGCGTTCCTGCTGTGGTCGGGCGAACGCGCTTCGGCGGCCGGCGACCATGCCTCTTCCGATTTCGATGTCCGGCACGCGTTTACCACGGCGCTGACCTATGCCTTCCCGGCGCGCGCGGCGCACGGTTTCACCAATCACCTGCTGAGCGGCTGGGAGGTAGACTCCATCCTGCACGCGCGCAGCGGTTTTCCGATCACGATTCTGGACTCGGAGGACAGCGTCGGCTTGAGCCTGGCAAACGCATTCCGTCCCGACTGGGTGTATGGGCAGCCGTTGTGGATCGCCAACCCCCACGCCCCCGGCGGCAGGACTCTGAATCCGGAGGCTTTTGCCGCCGTCGCCGCGCCGCCGGGAGAGCCCGGAATCCAAGGCACGCTGGGCCGGAACGTCACCGCCGGATTCGGGATGTGGCAACTGGACCTGGCGTTGAAACGCGAATTCCGCATCAAGGAAAGATTGGGGCTCGAGCTGCGGCTGGATGGATTCAACGCGCTCAACCATCCGGACTTTGGCGACCCCGTGAAATTCCTGGATAGCCCGCTTTTCGGACTCTCCACATCGCTTCTGAATACCGAGCTGGGAACCGGCAGCCCGGGAAGCGGTCTGGCTCCTGCCCTACAGACCGGCGGTCCGAGAGAGGTGCAGGCGGCAATCCGGCTTCATTTCTAAGGCGAGTGGAAGCGGCCAAACCCGCGTCAAATCGCGACATCCGGCTAAATACAGGATGCAGCCAAGATTAGATTGGCGGCCCTGCCATGCGGCCGAGATCCGGCTGGTTCTCGGAAGGTGGAACCCGGAAAAAGGAGCTCTTGAAAGATGAACTGGACGTGGACACCTGTCATGCCCCCCCGGTTGAAGGTGTGGGATGCGCCCGAAAAGGTAAAACCCGTATGAAGTTTTAGAAATGTTAATTCTCCCGCCGATAAGTAATGTGTGCGACTCCCTATCGGAGCAATCTGCCTTGCCGGATTAGCCGGCACGTTCTGCGCCTGCTCCCATGCCCCCACGAACCGAACGGGCAAAGTCTCCATCGCCGATTTGCGCTCCGGCTCTTTGCCCGTGGCAGTAAGCGTTTGCGTGGAAGGGGTATCCACATACACCGACATCTTCACGGGAGTCCTGGTTTTGCAGGATGCGACCGGCGGCATGCGGTTCGGGAATCTCCGCTTAGTGGGCGATCTGCCCGGCCAAAAGGTTGAAGTGTGCGGAGAGACGCGAGTGGGTGCGAGCGGCATGTCCCTGGCCAATCCGCGGGTCAGGATCCTGGGGGCCGGGAAACTGCCGGCGCCGCCTTTGGCCACGGTGGCGGAATGGTCGCGCCATGCGGTGGACTGGCAGTGGGTGGAAATTCGTGGTTTGGCCTATGCGGAAACCGTCGATCACCTCTCCAACGTGAGCCTGCACATGGTCTCCGAGGGCCGCCGGATTCGCGTCTACATCATGGGTGTCGCCGACCCGCCAATCTTCGCATCGCTTATGGGATCGCGGGTGCGGGTGCGCGGCGTGGCCACGCGTCCGGCCGATGGCGACAAGAGCGCCGACCTGGTCCTGGCTTGCCCCAGCAGAAGATTAGTAACGGCCGAGAACGGCCCGGCTCCGCTTCCTCCTCTCATCGCGGTGGAGAAGGCCGTCCGCCTGGCTGGTGCGGTTCCGGGCCTGCGCGTACATTTGCACGGATCCATCACGGCCGAAGACGCGGGCCAGACGTTGTGGTTCCACGACGCCACCGGCCGTCTGCCGCTTAAACTCACGCCCGTGCAACTCGCCGAGGCCGAGAACTCCGACATTACCGCTTTTCCGGTGCGGGATGGCGCCAGTGTGACACTGGAAGGCCCGGTGGTGGTCCGCGAACAAGCGCCCGTCAAGCACGATCTGATTACCACGGTACGCGGCGTTCACGCGCTTACTCCTACGGAGGCGGCGTTGCGCACGCCGGTATCGCTCCGGGTGGTGGCCACGGTTGTCGATCCGATTCAGGGACACCTGTTTCTGCAGGACAGCACCGGGGGGATTTATGCCAATTCGCGGTGGGGATCTGCCGAGGGCGCGCCGGCGATTCACTCCGGCGATCTGCTGGAAGTGACAGGCGTCACCGGTGCCGGGGATTATGCGCCGGTACTCCGGCGCCTGAAGATCCGCCGGATCGGACCGGGACAACTCCCCAAAGCCGAGCCTCCCGACGTCGACCGTCTTTTCACGGGTTCGGAAGACAGCAACTGGGTGCGGGCGGAGGGCACGGTCACCTCGATTACGCCCGGGGATGGGAGGGTTACTCTCGGGCTGGTGCGCGGGGCGCGCTCCTTCCTCGCCGAAGTACTGGATACCGGGGACCGGTCAGACCTGCTGGGGGCGCGCGTGGAGGTTGCCGGGGCATGCGCCACCAGGCTCAATGAGCGCCACCAATTAGTCGGGATCCGGATCTACGTACCCTCCTGGAAGAGGGTGACGGTTCTGGACAAGACTGATCCCGCGCTGACCAGCGTTCCCGGACCGATTGCCATGGTCATGCGTTATTCGAGCGAGGGTGCGCAGCGCCGTCGCGTGCGCGGGGTCGTGACCCTGGTCGAAAGCGACTCGGCCCTCTTTTTGCAGGATTCGACGGCGGGAATCAAAGCGCTGCACGATCGACCTGTGGATGTCAGACCCGGCGACGTGGTAGACGTCATCGGGCTTCCGCAGGTAGGTGCTTTTTCGCCGATTTTGCAGCATTCCGAAATCCACAAGGTCGGCGGCGGGGCCAACCTCGTTCCCAAAGATGTATCCGCCGATGAAGCCCTCAGCGGCGTCTTCGATTCGGAATTGATTCGCGTCGAAGGGAGGGTGGTGAACCACCTGGCGACTTTTGCGGACCAGGTTCTGATGGTACAGTCCGGCGACGTTCTGTTCGATGCCCATTTGCCCTACCAGCGGAAGGAACTGTCATGGCCGGCCGCCGGCGCGCTGGTTCGCCTCACGGGACTATGCACCCTGCGGGTACAGGAACAGCAGAGCCTGCTGGTTCCCACCGATTTCAACCTGTACCTGCGCAACGCCGCCGATCTGGCGGTGCTCCGGGCGGCGCCCTGGTGGAGCACGGGGCGCATTCTGGAGTTGTCCGGCGTGCTGATGGCGCTGGTGCTGATCTCCGCCGTCTGGATCGCACTGCTGCGCAAGCGGGTCGAACGCCAGACGGGAATCATTCAGGAGAAACTGGCCGGCGAAGCGCGGTTGCGGGAGGCGGCCGAAGCTGCCAGCCGCTCCAAGAGCGAATTCGTGGCTAACATGAGTCACGAAATTCGCACGCCCATGAATGGCGTCATCGGTATGACCGGCCTGCTGCTCGATACCGAGCTCACCGCCGAGCAGCGGGACTGGGCGGAGACGGCGCGGCGCTCGGCCGACGCCCTGCTGACCGTCATCAACGACATCCTGGATTTCTCCAAAATCGAAGCCGGGAAGATGAGCATCGAGCATCTCGGGTTCGACCTGCGGAACGTGATGGAAGATGTGAACGAAATGCTGGCGCCGCGCGCCGAGGAGAAGAACATCCAGTTGGTGCTGGATTACGCCGGCACGGCGCCCCGGTACCTGATCGGAGACGCGGGCCGGATCCGGCAGGTGGTCACCAATCTGGTCGGCAATGCCGTAAAGTTCGCTCCCGGAGGCCAGGTGCTGGCGTCGGTGCGGTGCGAAAGCCAGGAATCCGAAACTGTGACGATGCGGGTAGCGGTGGAGGACAATGGGCCGGGCATTCCGCAAGAAAAGCTGGGCCTGCTGTTCCAGAAGTTCAGCCAGGCGGATGGATCGGCCACGCGGCTGTATGGCGGGACGGGGCTGGGCCTGGCGATTTCGAAATTGATGGTGGAACTCATGGGCGGCACGATCGGGGTGGAAAGCCGGCCGGGAAACGGTTCGACGTTCTGGTTCACGCTGCCGTTACGGACGGATCCCCATCCGCACGAGGTATTCGCGCCGCTCACCGAACTGCGCAACCTGCGCGTGTTGATTGTGGACCACAACGAGGCCAGCCGCCGCATGCTCCACGAGCAGATCACAAGCTGGGGAATGCGCAACGGCAGTTTCGATTCGGGCGAGGAAGTGCATTCCATCATGCGCGAGGCTGCCCGGAGCGGCGACCCGTATCATTTCGTCCTTCTGGACAGCCAGTTGCCGCGCACCAACGCGGAAGAGCTCGCGCAAGCGGTCAAGCAGGATCCGGCGGGGCGCGATTCGGCGGTGATTCTGATCACGTCCCTGGGGCGCTCTACCGCGACCAAGCGCCTGGAAAGCGGCAGCATCGACGCCTGCGTCACCAAGCCGGTGCGCCAGTCGCAACTCATGAATGCGATGGCGACGGCATGGTCGCACAAGGTGGGCCAACCGCGGGCGATTCCGCGACCGGCTTCCCGGCACGCGGCCGCGGCGGGAAAATTCGCGGACCGCCAGATCCGCGTGCTGGTAGCGGAAGACAACATCGTCAACCAAAAGGTGGCAGGGCTGATGCTGCACCAGTTCGGCTTGCGCCCGGACTTCGCGGCCGATGGGCGCGAAGCCGTGCAGATGTGGTCGATGGCCCCCTACGATGTGGTTTTCATGGATTGCCAGATGCCGCGCATGGACGGATTCGAGGCCACGGGCGCCATCCGGAAGCGGGAGACGACGGGACGGCACACGGTGATCATCGCCATGACTGCCGAAGCGATGGCGGGCGCCCGGGAAGAATGTCTGGCTGCCGGAATGGACGACTACATCGCCAAGCCGGTAACGCCCGCCGAACTGCTGCGCATCCTCGACAAGTGGCTTGGCGCGGAAGAACCAACGGCGAGCCGGAGCGAGCGGGGATAAAGAAGCGGTAACCGCTATCCCAATCCAGCGCGCTTCCAGAGTTCATCCACACGCCGCTTCACTTCCGCCGACATCCCGATCACGCCCGGCCAGGGGCGCGTGAAGCCTTCTCCGGGCCACTTCCGCGTGGCGTCGATCCCCATTTTCGAACCATAATTCGCCAGACGGCTGGCATGATCGAGCGAATCCACGGGACCCTTTACAAACTCGATATCCCGTTCGGGATCGATGTTGTTCAGCGCCTTCCACGCGACTTCGCGGATGTTCTGCACGTCCACGTCTTCGTCCACCACTACGATGCACTTGGAGAACATCGCCTGCCCCGTGCCCCAGATCGAATGCATCACCTTGCGCGCGTGGCCGGGGTACGACTTGCGGATGGCCACCAAAATCAGATTGTGGAACACGCCTTCGGCCGGCATGGCGATGTCGCGCACTTCGGGCAGTTGCAGGCGCATCAGGGGCAGAAAGATGCGCTCGATCGCCTTGCCCATATAGTAATCTTCCATCGGGGGCGGACCGACGATGGTGGTGGCATAAATCGGTTCCTTGCGCTGCGTCACACACGTCACATGAAACACCGGGTATTCGTCGGCCAGCGAATAAAACCCCGTGTGGTCGCCGAACGGACCTTCGGTCCTCAGCTCTCCCGGTTCCACGTATCCTTCGAGCACGATCTCCGCCTGCGCCGGCACTTCCAGATCGCACGTCCGGCACTTCACCATTTCGACCGGGCTCTGCCGCAGAAATCCGGCGATCATCATCTCGTCAAGATCGGGCGGCAGCGGCAGGATGGCGGAATACATCGTGGCCGGATCCGCGCCCACCGCTACTGCCACGTCCATCCGCCGGCGCCCGTGGTGCTGCATCCGCCGGTAGTGCTCGGCGCCCTGTTTGTGCGTCTGCCAGTGCATCCCGGCTGTGCGCTCGTCGAAAACCTGCATGCGATACATACCGCAATTGCGCTTGCCGGTATCGGGGTTTTTGGAAAATACCAGCGGCAGCGTGATGAAGCGGCCGCCGTCCTCCGGCCAGCACTGCAGGATCGGGAAATCGAAGAGCGAAAAGGCGTCCGTTCGCACCACCTCCTGGCAAGGACCGCTGCCCACGACTTTGGGGAAAAACGCGCCCATTTCGGCCAGTTTGGGCAGCATCTTGAGTTTGCCGAGCAGCCCTTCCGGCATGCGCATTTCAAGAAACTCCACGATGCGCGCCGCCACTTCCTCCACCGACGCGACTTCGAGCGCCAATTCCATCTTCCGCATCGAGGCGAAGGCGTTGATCAGGACCGGAATCGCATACCCCTTCGGTTTTTCGAACAACAGCGCCGGACCGCCACGCTTCACCGCGCGGTCGGCAAACTCGGTGATCTCGAGAATGGGATCGACCTCGAACGGAATGCGCTTCAATTCGCCCTTCTCTTCCAAGGCGCGAAGAAACTCCCGCAAATCGCGATAGGCCATAGATTAAAGAGTATGGTAGCAGTGCTTTGCCGGAATCTTTCAGGCATCTCGCACGGAGAACGCCGAGTCCGCACAGAAAACCGGCCCGCCGGTAATGCTTCTGTGGCCTTTGTGTGAGGGTAACTTGTTATTATTAGAATTTAATACCGCTACATCCTGAGGAGAGGGAATGTTCAATCGTGTGGCATTCGTAACCGGCGCGAGCCGAGGAATCGGCCGGTCCATCGCCTTGACGCTGTGCCGCGCCGGCTTCGATATCGTCGTGGCATCGCCCGAAATCGAGAACAACGAGTCGGTGGCCGAAGAAATCCGCGCCTGCAGCGGCGAGGCGATGACGCTGAATCTCGACGTCACGTCGCCCGACTCCATCAAGGAAGGCTTTGCCAAGGTACTGGCTTCCAAAACCCGCATCGACGTGCTGGTCAACAACGCCGGTATCACGCGCGACGGTCTGGCTATCCGCATGAAGCCCGCCGATTGGGACCTGGTCCTCAAGATTAACCTGCAAGGCGCGTTCCTCTGCACCCAACAGGTGCTGCCGGCCATGATGCGGAATCGCTGGGGTCGCATTGTCAACATCGCTTCCGTGGTGGGACAGGCGGGCGCAGCCGGACAGGCGAATTACGCCGCTTCCAAAGCCGGGCTGATCGGACTCACCAAAGCCTTGGCGCAGGAAATGGCGTCGCGCAATATCACGGTCAACGCCATCGCGCCGGGGTATATCGCCACCGATATGACCAAGGTGCTGCCCGACGATGTGAAGCAGAAAATCCTCGCCTCCGTGCCGCTGGGACGTATGGGCACGGCCGAAGACGTCGCCGCCGCGGTGAAATTCCTCGCCAGCGAAGACGCGTCGTACATCACCGGACAGGTGCTCGCCGTCAATGGCGGCATGTATATGTAGCTACATGTACGGCGGAATGGTAATCCCCAAAATTCCCGCCGTGCGCTCCAGTTGACGCCGGAAGAAATCCGTCATCCACAGCAGGAAGACTTTCTTCTCGCGGTCTTCTTCGTGAATGATCGAGTATTTCTGATAGAAGTTACTGAAAGCCTGCGCCAGTTGGAACGCGTAGCGCGCCACGTGCGCCGGCTCGCCGGAACTCACCGCGTTCTCCACGGCCGAATCCGCCTTGGACGCCGCCAGCAGCACCTGCCAGAAATCTTCGAACTGCAGCTGCCGCGCCAGAGACTCGGCACTCAACTCCGCCGCGAAATCCGGAATCGTCTCGCCGCGCTCCTCGTATTTGCGCAGAATATTCCGCGCCCGCACCGCCGAATATTGCACGTACGGACCCGTCTCGCCCTCGAAACTCAGCGCTTCCTGGAGATCGAACGCGATCACCGTATTGCGCGTGAATTTCAGCAGGAAATACCGCAGCGCCGCGATGGCGATTTGGGTGGCCACGACGCGATTGCGCTCGTCGCTGTCGTCGGGATGCCGGTCCACTACTTCGTTGAGCGCCTTGTCGATCAGGCTGTCCATCAAATCGTCGGCCTTCACCCCGAGGCCCTTGCGGCCCGACACCTCTACGTACGGCCGCTTGCGGTCCTCTTCGGACAGCGGAATCCCCAAATCGGCACAGCAGCGCGGCGAAAGCGCCACCATTTCGTAATTGAAATGCACCGAACGGTCGGCCTGCTCGTTGTATCCCAGCCCGCGCAGCCCGGCCACCACCACGTCCTGCAAATACGATTGCCGCGTGTCGATGACGTTGTACACGCGCGCGCCGTGCCCGAACTGCTGGCCCGATTCCGCCGGCTGGTCCGTCGTCACCCACAGCACACGCCCATCGGCGTAAGTCTGGAATGGCTTATAGTAGAAATCCTTGCCGAGCAGGCCGAATTTCCAAAGCTGATAGGCGATATCCTTGCCGGTATACACTACCGTGCCGTCGGACCGAACGATCACTTTGCCTTCTTCCGAAAGCCCGGGCATCACCCAGCATCCCGCGTGCTTGCCTTCAGTTTCGAAGTAGATCGCCTGGCGCTCTTTCAGCAGCTCGAACGCCGCCGCCCAGAAATGCAGGTGCAGAATCTCGCTCTCGCGCGGCAGAACGTCGTACTCCACGCCCAGGCGCAGCATGGTCTTCAGATGCGCCTCGACAATGGCGTCGGCCACGAGGTGCGCCAGTTCCGCCAGCTCACCCTCGCCCGCTTCGATGGAATGCAGCGTGGCCGCGCGCCAGGCCAACGACTCCGGATGATCCTTATAATTGCTCGAAGTTCGCGCGTAGAGATCCCAGCAATAATAGTCGAAGCGCACCGCTGGATCGGCCAGCATGGCATTCACGTCCGCCGGCGACTTGTTCTCCAGGTAATGGAACCCTACCACCACGTCGGCAACCTGCACGCCGGTGTTGTCGATATAGTTCTGGACTTCTACCCGATGGCCGCGCGAGCGCAGCATGCGCACGAACGTGTCGCCCAGCGTGGCATTGCGCAAATGGCCGATGTGCGCCGCTTTATTCGGATTGATGTTGGTGTGCTCGACGATGATCTTCTCACCGGCGCCCGCCGCCTGTCCGGCATCGCCGCGCAGCAACGAGCCGGCATATGCGCCGCGATCCAGCCGTATATTGATATATCCGTTGCCCGCCACTTCCATCGCCGCAACACCCTCGACGGGCGCGATCTCTGCCACCAGTTCCGCGGCGATCTTACGGGGCGGCTGGCGCAGTTGTTTGGCCAGCTGAAAAGCCGCCGGAATCGCCATCTCGCCGAACTCGCTCTGCCGCGGCTGTTCCACGGCGACCGCCAGATCGATTCCGTACCGGATCTGTATGTGCGCGTGGAACGCGCTCTCTACCTGCTTTTCAATGGAATGGAACACGGGAAACTTTAGTGTAACCCGGCCCGCGCTCCGTCACCGAGCCTCCCCAACCTTTTCAGCAGTCAGCGAACGCCGGTTGGCCGATCGCTGACTGCCGATGGTATGGCTTTATCGCCAGTAGCCCTGGACAAACACGTAGCCGCCCCCGCGATGGTCCCAGCGGGGAGCCACCCAAACGGCGTGCGCGCGCGGCGGAACCTCCCACCGGCCCGGCGTCCAAACGTACGCGTTGCCGTCCCAGCGATGATATCCGCCCACCCACACATAATTCGCGCCCGGGCGCGCCGGACGATGTTCGATGCGCAGGGCCGGCGGACGGATGTGCACAACGATATCGGCAGCGACGACGGGTCCTGCACAGAGGGCGGCGCCCAACAATCCGGAAAGTAACATTTTTCTCATGACGAGAACCTCCTGCCTATCCACTGGCAACAGGCTGGCCAAATCGCGAGGTCTCTCGCCGGGACTGGTCCAAAACCGAACGTTCAGACCGCCAGGGTTTCGAGAAAAATCAAAACTCCCGGCCCAGCAGGCGACGCCGGATGGGTCAAGGTACGACTCGCCACTACCACTACGGCGCCGTCTTTGCGGCGCCGGGAGGCCACTTCGTCCCGGGCGCGCACGCCGACTAATCCGTTCCATTGACGGCCCAGCGCTTCCTCCGAAGTCCAGCCATAAATGGTTTCGGCGCCTTTATTCCAAAGGACGATCGTGCCTTCCGTGGACGTGACGATGAGCGCCTCCGAAACCAGGTCGAGGAATCCGACCGTTCGCTCCAGCGCTGCCGTTTGCCGCTCGAGCAGCGATTTTGTGCGCCGCAACTCCTCGGCGTGGCTGGCGAGAATCTCGATCAGGAGAGTTTCGCAGGAACTGGATAACTCTACCCCGATCCGGTAGTGCTCGCAGTCGTACTTGTGTTGATAAAGGATGCGGCCTTTGACTTCGTGGCTGTTCCAGCGAATGCGAATCTGGGGTCCGGCGGAGAATGGCTCTTCCACCAGGAGTTGCATGCCTCGGGTGGAGATGTCGCGGATATGCGCCGCGCGTATGGACTCGATGGCGCCCGCCGCATATACCAGCACGGGCTGGTCGACCACGTAGCGAGTCTCCCTGCGCTGCTGCCCCGGTGTCCACTCGCCGATCCACGAGCTCGCGGTAAAGTTACCGGAAACGAACGCCGGCTCCATTGAATGCATCTCGCCGCTTCGACATGCAGATCGCTTGCCAACCGCGAGCGCTGATATCACAGTGCGAAAAAGGCATCGACGCCCGACAGTTTGTCACTTCCGCGACAACCTGACATCCATCGGGTTCAGAGAAGTTGTCCCCAAATAATAATCCCCGGCGTTACCATGATGGAATTCCGTCCAAAATATCGCTTTCAAGGGTAGAGGAGCTAACTGATGCCGAACACCGCCACCGTCACCGGGAAGGTCGATATCGTTGACCTCATCCGCGATCGCAAACAATTCCCGCTTCTCGATATTCCAGCCGTGCGGGTGATCGTCACTTTCGAAATCACCACCACCGCGGCCATCGGCAAGGCCCAACCGGCGCCATCGGCCAAGGTGAAGCGCCTCGAAGACGCGGCCCGCGCCGAGTTGAACAATTACGAGGACATCATCACCCAGGAATGCAAAAAGTTCAGCAAGCAGATCGAAGCCCTGACGAAAGCCGGCAAAGTGAAGGAAGCCCAAGCTGTTGTGGCGACCGTCAACGCTGCGGTGAAGAACGCGCTGCTGAGCGCCCAGGGAGCCGCCGAGAAGGCCGTCGAGAACGCGCGCAAAAAAGAGGCGCAGGGAGACAAACTGCTTGCCGAAGCGCGCGTGAAGACGGCCGTAAAGGTGACGTTCGCCGGCATCACCCTGGCGGCCGACGCGGCGAAACTGGCGGCCACGTCCGGCGCCGATATTACTTCATACTTATCCATCGCCAAGACGCTGGCCAGCCTGGGACTGGAACTCAAACAGCAGCTCAAGGGCGAAGAATCGCTCCGCAAGGACCTGAAAGCCGGTGTGGATGCCTACCTCGCGCTGCGCAATACCACGGTGATGCGGGCCGCCAAGGCCAATGGCTTGGACAAGACCAGCGGCTTCCCCGGATTTCCGCAAGTCTTCCAATACATTGCCGAACAGGTGGTCCAGACCGGCAAGCAATTGACCAAGGGGAAAGACGCGGGGCAGATTGCCAAGGACGTGCTGGAGTTTACCAAGAAGGGAGTCATGGCCCAGTACAACAGCGTCGAGACGGCGCGCCAGATGTATCGCAATCATGCCGCGAAGATGCGTCATCACGTGGACTCCGTTGCGGCGCAAGCCGATAAGCTGGCTGCGGCTATGAAGGGCGCCAAAACGCTGAAGGAAGGGGTCAAAATCGGAGCCGAATGCATGCAGGTGAAGGCCGTGGTCGACAAGTTGGCCGGCGAATTGGACCAGGCTGACGGATTCCTCAGTTCCATGGAAGCGGTCATGAAGGGAGCTGGGCTGCAATGCGATGACCGGACCATCATCCAGAAGCTCCAGGCGATCGACAAGACCACGATCTTCACCGAGGGCGCCGGCCTGGTGACCAATATCTACTCGGTGTGCAGCCTGATTCAAAACGTGCAAGCCGCGGTCGCCTGATTTCGGGCGGTCCCGGAATCGAACACCCGGCCGTCCGGCGCCACCGGCAATGCGCACAAATCAAACCACTAGGCCGTGGCCCGATTTGTGCGCATAATCGACCCATGGCGCATTCCGGCGGCAATCTCGTCCACGCCGCGCGCATCTTGCGCCGCAGTCCGGGATTTACCACTACAGCCATCGGCGCCATCGCGCTGGGCATCGCCGCTTCGACCGCGATCTTCTCGGTGGTCAATAAAGTCCTGCTCGATCCGCTTCCCTACCCAGCGCCTGACCGCCTGGTGCAGCTCATCTCCACCTCACCCATCGGCAACCAGAACGTCGTGTCGATTCCGAAGTACCTCACCTGGCGCCGCCACACCCACGTATTCGAAACGCTCGCCGTCTTCGACACCGCCGGACCCAGCGTCAATCTGACCGAGACCGATATCCCCGAGCCGATCGCCACGGCCCGCGTCTCCGCCGATTATTTCCGCCTCTTCGGCGCTCGCGTGGAAGTCGGCCGCACCTTCGATTCTTACGAGGATAGCGCCGGCGGTCCGCGGGTCGCTATCGTGAGCCACGCGCTTTGGAGCCAGCGTTTCGGCGGCAATCCAGGACTCGCCGGCAGCCACATTTCCATCGAGCAGCGCGACTATCTGGTCATCGGCGTGCTTGCGGCAGGTTTCCACCAGGACCCTCCGGCGGACCTTTGGCTGCCGTTGAGAGCCGACGAATCTTATGACGACCACATGAGCCGCGTACGCGTGGTGGGCCGTTTACGCGAGGGAATCACGCTGGCTTCGGCGAAGAGAGACGTTGCCGGCACTCTGGGGTGGTTCGTGAACAGCAATCAGGGTGCGCCCCTACTTTATGGCGAATCTTTCACCGCGATTCCCCTGCGCGATGCCATCGTGGGCGACGTTCGCCCGGCGCTCTACCTGTTCTCCGGCGCGGTGGCTTGCGTCCTGCTGATCTCCTGTGCCAACGTCGCCAATCTCCTGCTGGCGCGCTCCACGCGTCGCGCCCGGGAGATTGCCATCCGCGCCGCGTTGGGCGCCGTCCGGCCGGTCATCGTCCGCCAGTTGCTCACCGAGAGCATGCTGCTGGCGGCCGGAGGCGGATTGCTCGGCCTTGTGCTGGGCTGGATCGGCGTGCGCGAATTGCTGGCGTTCAGCCCCGTCGAGATCCCGCGTACCGGCGCGAATGGCGCGGCCATCAATCTCGATGTCCGGGTCTTTCTCTTCACTCTGGCAGTTTCCGCGCTCACCGGACTGCTGTTTGGGTTGCTGCCGGCGCTGAGCGCCTCACGCGCCGATCTCGCCTCGCTCGTCAAGGAAAGCCCTGCGCAATCGGGCATGGGATTCCGGCGCAATTTCGGGCGCCCGGCGCTGGTGGTGCTGGAGATGGCGCTAGCGCTGATCCTGCTCGCCGGCGCCGGCCTTCTGATCCGCACGTTTACAGCTCGCCGAACGGTGAATCGCGGTTTCGACGAGCAAAACGTGCTGACGCTCGAAATGTCGCTCGCGAGCGCCCGCTTCGATCGCACCGCGGCGGTATCCTCCATGGTGCGCGACGCGCAGCGGCAATTGGGCCATCTACCCGGCGTCACGGCCGTAGCTACCACTTCGTCTCTGCCGCTTGAAACCACCCTGATGATTCCTTTTACCGCTCTCGAGCGCGACCAGCGCAGGGTGGGGCGTTATCACGGCGCCGCCGCCTGGCGTAGTGTTTCGCCGGAATTCTTCAGCGCGTTTCGCATTCGCGTACTGCGAGGCCGTCTTTTCACGGGATTCGACACCGCCGAATCGACCGCCGTGGCGATCGTCAATCGTGCCATGGTGCGCAAATACTGGCCCGAAGTCGATGCCGACCCCATCGGACAGTGGATCCAGATCGGCCAGCGCATGGGACCGGGGCTCGAAGACCGGCCCCGCCAGATCGTCGGTGTGGTGGCCGACTTGCGCGAGGCGGGGCTCAGTCTCGACCCCATGATGTACATTCCGGAAACGCAGGTGCCCGATGGTCTCAACGCCCGCAATAACGGCCTGCTGCCGCTTACCTGGGTGGTGCGGTCAACCGGAACCCGTCCAATCTCGAGCCTCGCCGTGGGAGAAGTTCTGCGCGCCGCGAGCGGCGGCTTGCCGCTGGGCCGCGTCCGCACCATGCACCAGGTGGTGGCGGCATCGTCGGCCAGAACGGCTTTTTACACGCTACTGCTGGGAGTTTTCGCAGGCATAGCGCTGCTGCTCGCTTCCGTCGGGCTCTACGGGCTGATGGCGTATTCGGTGGAGCAGAGAGCGGTCGAGATCGCCATCCGCATGGCGCTCGGGGCGGAACCGCGGGACGTGCGCAACATGGTGCTGGTCGAAGGCGGGCGGCTGGGTTTGTTCGGCATCGCCATCGGCGTCCCTTCGGCCATGGTGCTGGCGCGGGTTATGAACAGCCTTATCGCCGGGATGCGCTCGTGGGATCCGGCGGTTTTCGCGGGGGTCGCGGTGGCGCTCGCGACGGTGGCCGCCCTGGCCAGTTACCTGCCATCGCTGCGCGCCACGCGGGTGGACCCGGTGGAAGTCTTGCGGGCGTAAGTCTGGCAGGATTGCGTGCCCTGCCTTGCGTAATGCGATAATCTCTCCCATGCACCAGGGAAAATCGCACGGTTCCATGTTGGTAGCCATGCTGCTTTTCGCCGCCCCGATGGCGGCCCAACCCGGCGGTCCGCCGCTTCCCGAATCGGCCCGTCCCGCGCTGGCGCTCGTGCGCCAAGGCAAGCTCGACGAAGCCCTGGCTATTTATCGCAAATCTCTGGCCGAATCGCCCGATTCCCTGCCCCTGCACAGCGCCTTGGGCAGCCTTTTCGATCTCATGGGCCGGGCCACCGACGCTCATGCCGCCTTCGCCCGCGCCATCGAACTGGCGGCCACTCCCGAAGCCAAATCGCAGCAGGAGCGCGCCATGGCCATGTCCTACGCCTTCGCGGGAGATTGCCCGAATACCGTCAAAAACGAAGAGAAGGTCATCGCGTACTGGACCACGCGCGAAAAGGACGATGCTTCCAACGCCTTCTATCAGGAAGGCGAGGTGGCGGACGAGGCGGCGCGCGTGTGCATCGACAACGGCGACCTGGATGCCGCCGCCAAATGGTACAAAGCCGGCCACGATCACGGCCTGAAACAGCCCGACATTCCGCCCGTCATGCGCGATCTTTGGGAGTTCCGCTGGGAGCACGCCGAGGCGCGTATTGCGGCGCGGCGCGGCAATCGGGCCGAGGCTGAGAAGCACATCGCCGCCGCCAAAGCCATCCTCGACCAAGACGAGCAGTTGGCGCACGGAACCGGACGGGGCGAAAATCAATCGCAATTCCTGCCATACCTAACGGGGTACGTCGCTCTGTATCTCGGCGACTACAAGAGTGCGGCCGAGGACCTGCAAAAGGCCAATCCGAACGACCCATTCATTCAGTGCCTGCTCGGCCAGGCCTATGAAAAGCTCGGTGAGAAGGATCGCGCGATGGAGTGTTACCGCAAAGCGTCTGTCACCACCGCTCACAATCCGCCGGGGGCATTCGCCCGGCCGTTCGCGCGGAAGAAACTAGGAGAATAAATCATGCGCCGCCAACTCGCTCCCGCCGTTGTGCTCGCCGCCGCTTTCGGGCTCGGCGCGCAAACGTTCGATCCCACCATGCCGCCGTCCGTTCCCAAGGTAAGCGGCCCGGTGGTCGAATCTTTTGGGCTCCGCTACATCGATGTAAAGATCGGCGATGGCGCGGCGGCTGGTCCCGGGCAGGAGTACACCGTCCATTACACCGGTTGGCTGCGCAATGGCTCCAAGTTCGATTCCTCCGTCGATAGGGGAACGCCGTTCGACTTCGTGCAGGGCCGCCGCGGCGTGATCGCCGGATGGGAAGCCGGATTCGAAGGCATGAAAGTGGGCGGCAAACGGCGTTTGTTTCTGCCTTACGAGCTCGCTTACGGCGAGTTGGGACGTCCGCCGGCCATTCCGGCCCGGTCCGAACTCATCTTCGATGTCGAACTGCTCGCGGTGAAGGATGCCGCCCCACAGCCGGCCGCCGGCGCCGATCTCAACCTGCCGCTTCACGATCTGGAAGATCACATCATGTCGTTGGCCAAGGCCGTTCCCGAGGAGAAATATTCCTGGAGACCCGCTGCCGGCGTGCGCAGCTTTCAGGAGGTGTTCCTGCATATCGCCAACGGCAATCGCCTGCTGTTGAATATCGCGGTTCATTCTCCCGGGGGCGATGCCTTGAAGAAACAGCTCGAAGAACAGCGGAAAAGCGAATCCGCACCGGCGACCAAAGAGCAGGTAGTTGCCGCCCTTGCCGAAAGCTTCAACGCCATCCATCAGGCGATCGACCGCGCCCGCACCGCTACGCTCGCCAAACCGGTAGATTTCTTCGGCACGCCGGCGACAACTAATGGCGTCCTGATCGATTTGGAGACGCATATGGCTGAACACCTCGGACAAGCTATCGCTTATTCGCGAATGAACGGCATCGTGCCCCCGTGGTCTAAGTAACACCACCATAGAGTGGAGACCAGCCCAGGCCGGAATGGCAAGAACCGCATAAATCGCTGCCCGCGAAGAGCCACTGCGGCCACACCGGCCGATACCACGTAGTGCAAGAATAGCGGTTCGAAGTCAGAAGCACCGCTAGGCAGCGGCGGCGGCTCGCCAGGCCCTCCGGTTTCAACTTTGCCTGCCTACAAATCCTGGAATTACCCCGATTTCCCTCCCACAATCGGGAGCCGCCACCCATAAGCAATCCTAATCTTCGCTATCAAGAAAAAAGCACTACAAAGTATTCAATTTTTGCTTGCAAGGAAATTAAGATCCGAATAAACTAATTCCCATATCGTAACGATTCTCACACAGGGTGTCTCGCACGACTGATGCTTTTCAGTTGAGTGAGGGAAAGGTCCGGCAATGATCGGTAGGTTCGGAAAGTCTCTGTTTTTTGTCTTGCTCGCCATATTCCTGGCGACCGTCACTTTCGCGCAAACCCAGACCGCGCGTCTGGTAGGAACTGTTCACGACTCCAGCGGCGCCGTCTTGCCCAATGCCAAGGTCACCGCTATCGACAATGCCACCAAACTCCGCACCGAAGTCACCACCAACTCGAGCGGCGATTTCGTATTTCCGGTGTTGCAGCCTGGCACCTACTCGCTGACCGTGGAGAGCAGCGGATTCCGCAAGGCAATGATTAACGACATCGAACTCGACGCCGCGTCGAACGTATCGCAGTCCGTCACCCTCGAGGTTGGCCAGATGACGGAGACCGTGGAGGTGACGGCGAATACCATCACCGTGCAAACCGCCGAATCGCAGATCGCCAATTCCGTCACGCTTACGGATATCGACACCTTGCCCCAGTTAGCCCGAACGCCCATTACGCTAGCGGTATTCCAGCCCGGAGTGCAGATCTTCCCCACGGCTAACGGGTCGTCGTCCGGCGCCGACTACAGTTTCGCTCACGTCAACGGATTGCGCCAAGGCAGCAACAACAACACCCTCGACGGCATCGACGTGAATGATTCGGTGGCGCCGCGCATCGGCCTCTCGCTTACCGCGAACAACACCGATTCCGTGGAGGAAGCGCGCGTCGTGACCGACGGCGGGAAGGCGGAATATGGCCGCAACGCCGGTGGACAGGTGCAGCTAGTCACCAAGTCGGGTACCAATCAATTTCACGGCAACGCGTTCGACTATCTGCGCAATCGCGATTTCAACGCGAACGATTTCTTCAATAACGCCGCCACTCCCAAAGTACCCATCCCGGTGCTGATTCAGAACAATTACGGCGGCTCCTTCGGCGGACCCATCAAGCACAACAAGCTTTTTTTCTTCGGCAACTATCAGGGCATCCGGACCCACGCGCAGGGCATTCAAAACACACTGGTGCCCACCGCGACCGCCGAGCAAGGCATTTTCGAATGGAATGCCGGTACAGCGGCAAGCCCCAACATCAAGCAATACAACATTCTCACCGCCGATCCGCTGGCCAAAGGCATAGACCCCACGGTAGCTGCGTTGCTCAAGCTCTATCCCGCGCCGAATAACAACAACTGCGCCAGTTCCGACGGACTGAATTCCTCCTGCTACGATTTCAATTACAACAACGGCAGCCTGTCCGACCAGTTCACCGTCAAAGTGGACTACAACATTAGCGACAAGATGCACGTTTTCGAGCGCACGAGCTGGCAGCGTAATTCGTCGATCGATTCGCTGAACGGCGCGCAGAACGTGATCCCCGGCCAGGCGGCTGGAACGCAGGGCGGCAAGCGCTGGGGTGTGGCCGGAGGGTGGGACTGGACCATTTCCTCAACGCTCGTGAACCAATTTCGATACGGCCACCAGAGCGCGTCGGTGAATTTCAACCGCCCGGAACGCGAAGCCGGTCCCATGGTTTCATTCAACACCTGGACCACCCCGATATTGACCGCCTTTCCACAGGGCCGCAATTCTCCAGTGGACGAATATACCGACAATCTGACCAAGATTCGAGGCAATCACACCATCAAGTTCGGCGGTCAATTCCGCGACACCGACCAGTACGGATTTAACGACGCCGGCATCTACCCCAACATCTCTTTAAGCACCGCCAACGGCAACGTTCCGGCGCAAAGTGTGACTCCCGCCGGCCTTACCGGCGCGCAGACCACCACGTTCCAGGGGCTTTACAACGACCTGTTGGGCCGCATCTCGTCGGTCACCGAAACCTACTACAGCAACCTGACCACATTCCAGGCGGCCGGCACTCCGCGCGTGCGCAACTTCCTGTTTCACGAATACGGCTTCTTCGCGCAGGACGATTGGAAAATCACGCCGCGGCTGACCCTCAATCTCGGAATCCGCTGGGAGTACTTCCCGGTGCCGAACGAAGAGAACGGCTTCCAGGGAATCATGACCCCGCAAAGCGCATTCAACACTGCCGGCGAGATCGACAACGCCACGATCGTGCGCTCCAACAAGTGGTTCAACAACGACTACCACAGCTTCGCCCCGCGCTTCGGCTTCGCCTGGGATCCCTTCGGCAACGGCAAAACCGCCATCCGCGGCGGCTACGGCATTTTCTACGACCGGATGATCGGAGCAGCCGCCAGCTCGGTGGATGGCGCTACACCGGGCTTCGCGCAGGCGGTCACGATTTATCCCAACTCGACCACCGGCAGCGACGTCCGCATCGGCAATTCCCCGCCGCTTCCGCAACAGCCTGCCAGCCCGGCGGTCACTCCGGCAGCAACGCGCCAGGTGGCTCTCGACCTGATGGCGGCGAATCTGACCAACGGATACGTTCAGCAGTGGAACCTCAATATCCAACGGCAGATTGCCAAGAACACCATTCTGGACGTGGGCTACGTCGGGAATCGCGGCGTCAAATTGTTCTTCCAGACCAATCTCGACCAGTCGTACATTTACAACAACGGCTTCCTGACTGCGTTCAATCAGATCGCGGCCTACGTCGCCAGCGCAAACCCGGTGCCGGCGGGCAACCCGATAGTCGCCGCGTTCGGATCGCTATCGAGCGCCATCAGCGGCATCGGATCGAGCAACTTTTCGCAGGGCCAGGTAGGCGCCGCCGCCAACACCATGGACGTAAATCACTACTCGGCTTATGCCAACGCCGGCATTTCCGAATATTACCTGCGGCATTTCCCGCAATTCAGCAGCGTGCTCATCGGCAATAACGACGGGCGCTCGGAATACAATTCGTTGCAGGCGCGCCTCACCCGCCAATTCGGCGCCCTGCGTCTCAGCGCCAACTTCACCTGGTCGAAATCCATCGACAACGACCTGTCGGCAGCCACCGGCGGTGAGGGCAACGGATTCGCCGCGCCGCTCGACAGCTTCAACGAAGCGCTCGACCGCGGCCGGTCTAATTTCGACATTCCGAAAGCCTTCACCATGAATGCGGAATACACGCTTCCGGTAGGCAAAGGCCACCTGATCGGCGGGAACATGCCCAAGTGGGCCAACGCCATCTTCGGCGGATGGGACGTGGGCGGCATTGTGATCTGGGAAAGCGGCACGCCGTTCACGGTCAGTTCCGGACGAGCCACGGGGCCGAGCACCGCCGCTACGTGGGCTAACTATACCGGAGACCGTAACATCGGCGCCATCGCCACGACCAATAATGGTATCGGCCCCGGCGTTTATTACTTCACACCGGCCCAGGTGGCGAACTTCTCCGAGCCGGCCGCCGGTTTCATCGGGAGTTCCGGCCGCAATGCCTTCCGCGGACCCCGCTTTTTCAATTTCGATACCTCGCTGGTGAAGCGCTTCGAGTTCATGGAGCGCAAATACATCACCTTCCGCGCCGAAGCTTACAATACGCTCAACAACGTGGATTTCAACAATCCCACGGTGAACCTCAACAACGCGGTCAGCGCGTTCGGTAAAATCAGCAGCACGGTCAACAACCCCCGCATTATGCAGTTGGCGCTGCGGATCGATTTCTGAGGGAACGGCACCGCTCCCTCGCGGCCGGGGTTCTTCCATGGCACGTTTAACGACGGCCCTTCCGAGCCGCAACTGGTGGGGAGCGGTGCTTGTTCAACAACGGCCGCGTTATGCAGTTGGAGCTGCGGATCGATTTCTAAGGGAACGGCACTGCTCCCGTGCGGCCGGGGTTCTTCCAGGCATGTTTAACGACGGCCCTGCCGAGCCGCACTTGGTGGGGAGCGGTACTTGCCGATCCCTAAGGTGCGCCGGTCAAAAAACTTGAGTCGTTTTTCTTCCCGTTCGCGCGAAGTGAGTAGGGGAAGAAAAATGCAGTGTTTTTCCTGGCCTCCATCCATATCCAAGTCATCCACGTCTCTCCGGGTTTTCGTCCTTTCGGGTTTTCTGCTCTCCTCCCCGGCATTGGCCCAAGTTCCCAGTTTCGCCGCGCCGGTATCTCTGAAGGCCCAGCAGGCCTCACTGGCCGTGGCGACCGCCGACTTCAATAAAGACGGCTTCCCCGATCTGGCCATCGCCAACGCGCAATCGAACACCGTCTCGATCTTCCTGGGCAACGGCAAGGGCCAGTTCTCGGCGGCGCCAGTAGTGAATCTGCCCGCCGCGTGCCAGGCGGCTTACTTGACGACCGGAAACTTTACCGGCGCGGCGAGCCCTGACATACTGGCCATCTGTCCCTTGGGAAACATCGTCGTCCTGCCCAATACCGATAAAGGAACTTTCGGCGCCCCGGTTTCGACCTCCGCCCCGGAGGGCGCATGGGTAGGGAACCTCCTCCTGGGGTCGATCCACCCGGCCATCGCCGATTTCAATGGCGACGGTAAGCTGGATATCGCCCTCCCCGGGTTCGACCCGAACAGTTTCTCAACTACTTGCTACATACTGGCGGGAAATGGCAACGGCTCCTTTCAACCTGGCAGGCCGCTGCCGCTCAATGGCCAGATTGCGGTATCCATTGCCACCGGCGATTTCAACGGCGACAAGAAAGCCGACCTCGTCACGGCACAGTACGACACTTCGGGCAATTTCTCTCTTCAGGTCGCGGCGGGCAATGGCGACGGCACGTTTTCGGTTCTCGGCACCTATCCCCTGCCGCAAACCGCGGGTTCGATTCTGCTCGTTGGCGACGTAAACGGAGATGGAAAACTGGACGTGGTAATTGCGGGATCTGCGTTGGACGAGAACCTGAGTTCGCTCGTGGACGCATTTGCGGGCGACGGAGCCACGAACCCCCTGGGCTCGGCCGGCGTGACCGTGATGCTCGGCGACGGGACGGGCAAATTCGCCTCTGCGTTCAATACCGCGGAGTCTTCGTATGTTTCGGGCGCGGCCCTCGCCGACGTGATGGGAACCGGCAAGCTCGATCTGATCGAGACTGTGATCGCCGGCAATTTTGCAGCCGGGGATGCTCCGACGGGCGCCGTCTCGGTGCGACTGGGAAAGGGTGACGGCACGTTCGGGAACCCCGTGACGCTGAGCGTTCCTTCCACCACCATCCCGACCGATATGGCCATTGCGGATTTCAATGGAGACGGAGCCATCGACATTGCGCTGGCTTCCCTGCCCACTCAGGCCGTTCCCATCAACCTCGACGGGCTCAGCGGCCTCAACGGTCTACTGGGACAGATTCTTTCGGAACTGCCCATCGGCAACGCAGACGTACTGATCAATCTGGTGGTTCCCACGCCTCCACCACCTCCGCCGCCGCCCACTTTCACCGACACGAATTCCGCCAGTTTTATCACCGGACCGATGGCCAGGGGTTCGATCGTCACAGCTTTTGGCAGCGGTATCGCCGCGGGCACGGCGGAGCCGCAGTCTCTGGCGCCGCCAGTCACCCTGGGCGGCGTTTCCATCTCCATTAAAGACTCCACCGGTGCGACAGCCCAGGCGCCGCTGTTCTATGTCTCCCAGCAACAGATCAATTACCAGGTCCCCGATTCGGTAGCCATCGGCATGGCGACCATCACCATTCAGAGTGGTTCCACGGACTTCGTCGCCACCCAGCAGATTGTCTCCGTCGCACCGGGCATTTACGCCAGCAACGGCATGGCGGCCGGATCGTGGATTCAGGTGACGAATGGCACGCAGCAGGTGTATCCGCTCATCGGCAGCGGCGGTCTGACGGCGATCGATGTCTCCGGCGGTCAAACTTATCTGGTGCTCTACGGCACGGGAATCCACAATCATGCCAACCCGGTGGTGGCCAACGTTGGAAGCGCGAAGATCACGGCGGCATATGCCGGCGCGCAGGGGTATTACGTTGGTGAAGATCAGATCAATATTCAGCTTCCGGCCAGCCTTGCCGGCGCCGGCGTAGTTGGCGTGACCCTCACAGTCGATGGGCAAACCAGCAATTCGGTGAATATTCAGATCCGGTAGCTATATCAAGGGTTCTCGATGACTCCCGCGAAAAGCAGCGCCCCCGTCTGCGGCTCGCCAATCAACACCACAAACGGACGGTCGAACACCAATGTCCGCACCTGCCGCTGCATCATGGCAGCAGCCGTCACGGTGACCGCCGTGGCAGCCGCGGCGACCGTCCCCTTCTCGTCGACTTCCAGCCGGGTCTTATGGATCACATCGCTGATAAAGAACTCGCCCGTACCCATGGCGCTGAAATCCGCACCCGGATAATGGAACGCCACCGCCATTCCCATGTTGGCCAGATACCCGGCCAGACTCGCCGAGAAGTCCAGAGTAAAGCGCGGCAGTTTGAGATCGAGATCGGCGTCCGAAACCCCCGCCGTGAGTTGCCCGGCGTCGAGCGACCCCAGCACCTCTTTCGCAGTCGCGCCCAATTTCGGCAGGAGGGCGTATAGAAAGATGCTGGACTCGCGGTAATACAGCATCGCCCCTTCGTAGTTGCTTGCGGCGCGATAAGCCCCCTTCACCCGCGGCTGGTGCATCATCGGAACATTTTTGATGCCGCCGCCGGTAAGGTGAAATGCCGCGGCATGTGTCTGCGACGGCGGAAATTGCGTGCGCCATCCTGCCGCAAAATAGACTGCATTCGTCAGGATGACGGCCGCGTGCGCTACCGTCTCGGCGCTCACGATGTTGCCAATCTTTCCCTTGGTTTCCGCCTTCACCCAGTCATTAATTTCGGCTGCCGCGCGCGGATCGTGGAAATCGAGCGATGCCGCCCGCGCTCCAAACAACGTGCTGCACAATTTCACGTAGTCAGGTGCCAGCGTGAAGCGCCGGCCGGCCCACAATGCGTTGGCAATGTTCAGCGCATCCGGATTGCGCGCCTTCAGCGCGGATTCCAATCCGGATGTCGAAGCGTTGAGCGTAGCCGGATCGAGGTCCGGAAGGTCGAGCGTCTTCCGCATGGCTGTTCGCGTAGCGCCGGCGGCGCCGTTTTCGGCCATTTGCAGGGCCAGGAAAATGCTCAGCGGCGAGATGAAAACGTTCTGCCGCGGCGCGCCATCGACCATGTCGCGCAGCAGGCGCAGACCAAAACTCCTCCCGGCTGTCGCGGAGATTTTGGCCGCCTCGACGCTCCCGTCCTTCACGGGTTCCCTTCCCTGATCGAACAACGCCAGGCCGAGCGGCACGCTCGACATCCAATCGCGGCGCGTCATGACTCAGTATCTCACGCACCGCGTCCGGGCAAAGCTAACTGCCGAGTTGGATCGTCCGGGCAACATCGCCGCGCCGTTCGGGGACAAAGCGAACGGAGACGGTGCGATTCGTGTCCTGTTGCAGGTCCTGTAGAGTGAGCGTTTGGTTGCCGGATTCAATTCGTGTATTCCTGGTTACCACCATGTCGAAAGGCACTCCGCCGGAAGTCTGCACGACGACCGTGTTCAGCGCCGGATCGATCATCGAGATGGTGCCCGACAGGGTCTCCGCGGGCCAGGCGGTGCGCGGCGCCGCGATCATTGGAATCGCCAGCAGCAAGGAGCACGCCGCAGCCCCTACAATCGCAAGTTGATTTCGCATATTCAATCCCTCCTAATTTGGTGGATGCCGGTGCGCGCTTTGCCGCTCTCAGGTAAATATCGTACAAATCGGACACAAGCTGCGAGATCTCACACTTGTAAACTCGTGAATTTCACCAAAGTATGAAGCGAAAACGCATATAATACCGTTGGATCAGCGCGCAGGTCCGGGCCATGTCGGCCGACCCGCGCTTCCTCCAGGAAAAGAGGATCATGCGATGAGCCACGAAGCCGCCGAACACCATCGAAAAGCCGCCGAACACCACGAACATGCAGCCGCGCACCACCGTGAAGCTGCCCATCACCACGAGCAGGGAAATCACGAAAAAGCCGCCCACCATGCGCATATCGCGCACGGCCATGGATTGCATGCGGCCCACCACGCCGGCGAGGCCACCAAGCACCACACCGAGAAGCACGGCGGCCATATCGCCCACGCCGCTCACAAAGAGTAACGGCCGGGGCAGGTCTTTCCGGCCTGCCCCTAACTTCCCACTGGCAGATCGCTGTTAAAGATATCTTCGATCGCTTTCCACGAGCCGTCGGACTGCTTTTTCCAAACCGTCAGGTACTTTCCTGTATCGTTCATCGGTTTGCCGTCGCGGCCGGTAGTCCGCAGGCTCACCGAGCCCTGCGTATAGGCCAAAATTCCCGATACTTCCACCTTATCGGTAGTGAAGGACAGGGAGAAATTGGGATCCTGCATCATCGGCGTGAACACCGCTTTGATGGCGTCCATGCCGTGGATTGCCGGCTCGTTGGGTAGCATGACCGTCGCATCGTCGGCGTAAAAGCTGACGAAACTAGCCGAGTCCTTCACCGAACCGGCCTTGCTCCACAACTCGCTCCGCGACTGGATGGTTTTCGCATCTGCGCCCGAACCGCTTGAACAGCCCGCGCTCCACAGCAGCAGTCCTGCTCCGGCGGCCAGAAAAATACCTCGTAACATGGCTGTGAGTGTAGGTGCTGGCGCGTGGGAAGTCAACGGCGCAAGAGAGCTTGCCCAATCGTGATCATCGGTCGCGCGAAAACCAGGCTTGCATTGAGGGTAATAGCGAGCGGCGGCGCCCAAGCCGCCCAGTTCTTCCGTGACACCGCTTCGATCAAAATCCAAACCAGCAGCGGCGAGATCACCCGCCCGAAGGCGAATGGATCGAACATGACCGGAGGGCCCAACACCACTGCCAGGCTGGCGTACAGCGCCACGCAAAGCGATACCGGACCGGTTTTGGCATGCCGCAGCCAACCCGCCGCCACGGCCACGCTCGCGATCAACCCCAGAACGGCCAGCAAATCCAACGTTCTGAGCACCACCTGCCCCAGCGGATTAAAGTAGGTTCGAAAGATCAGAAGGCGCGCAAAAAGATTCCAGAACGGAAAGCCGATTTCGGGAATCGACTGGCTGGCAGGCAAGTGTCGAGCCAGGTATTCGAACCATGCCAGCGACGGAATCGCGCACGCCGCAAAACCCGCCGCCGCGCGCCAATCCCGCTGCAACAGGCGGCCGGCCACCAGGGCCGCGGCTATCAGGAGTCCCGTCTCGCGCGTGAGACCGGCGAGCGCAGCCAGCACCCAAACGCGCGCCCAGCGCTCTTCTTCCGAGTACAGCAGGAAGCCAACGAACCAGGCAGTGAGCGGGGCGTCGACCACCATGCGGTCGATCGACGCGATAGTCGCCGGCACGGCGAGGAACAGCAGTCCCCACCATGGCGAACGGCCGCGGCGCCCGAGCAGACGCGCGCACCAATATGTGCCGAGCGCGATGAAGAGCATCTCGGTGGCGATGTACGCGGTATCGATCCAGCGATCGTTCCCCCATGCCACCAGCCACGCGAGCCACGGAACCAGCGAGCGCCGGAAGCGGTACTGCGGAGCATCGGCATATCGCGCGTAGCCCTTGCGCAGGATGGGATCGTGCGCCAGCAGGCGGTAGAATTGGCCGTCATACCCGACCAGAGGCACACGGTAGGTAACGGCGTCGAGCTGCGGAGGCAAAGGCACACCCGCGCCCGAGCAAAAGAGCGCCGTCCAGTTCCCGCCATTGGCATAGTGCACCCTCGCCGCGCTCCAGGCGAGCACCAGCGCAAGAGCCGCGAGAGCCGCCGCCGCGCACGTTCCGCGGCGCACTACGGCGCCCATGCCGGCATCACGTAGGCGTAGAACGTGACGATCACGCCGATCACCGAAGCCAGCAGGACGCTGTGCTTCAGGGTGAAGCGGAAGAGTAGCGATTCGTCTTCGCGTTTCATGTTGGTCGCCGCCGCCGCCACCGCGATGCTGGTGAGGCTGATCATTTTGCCCATCACCCCGCCCGCGGAATTCGAGCCCGCCATCAGCACGGCGTTCATTCCCAGTTTGTGCGCCGTGACCACTTGCAGATTGCCGAAGAGCGCATTGGCCGAGGTGTCGCTGCCGGTGAGGAATACGCCCAGCCAGCCGAGCAGCGCGCTGGCAAACGGAAACGCCGCGCCCGTGGCTGCGAAGGCCAGTCCGAGGGTGGTGGTGGCGCCGGATTGATTCATCACATACGCCAGGCCGAGCACGGCGGCGAGCGTCAATTCGGCCAGCGCCAGTTGTTTCCCCGTGTGGACCACTACGAGCAGAAGTTTTCGCGGCGAAAGCCTCACCACCGCCGCACCCAGCATGGCCGCAAAAAGGCAAGCCGTGCCGGATGCCGATAACCAGTTCAATTTGAACGGCGCGGCCTTCGGGGGCAGTCCCGGCCAATGAATGAGGACCGTGTAGTGGTCCAGCCACTTCTGTACCGGCGCATAGCCCCACGCCAGAACGAAAACCACCAGCAGAAGATACGGCGCCCAGGCGTTGAAAACGCCGCGCTGAGGAGCGGGCGGGTTTTCGCGCCGCCGGCTGAACCGGATCAAAATCACCAGCGCCGCCATCGACGCGATCGACGCCAGAATATCGGTGAGCTGCGCGTTCAAAAAGTTCGACACCGTGAACTGGGTGCCCGCGAAAACCACCCCGCACAGCGCCGCCGCCGGAAGAACTCCGCGTAGAGCGCGCCATCCGAACATCACCAGGATCAAGTACGCCGGAATCACCAGCGATACCGGAGCGCAGATGCGGCCGATGGCCGCGCTCAGGCGGTCGAATGGCAGGTTCGTCGTTGCGGCCAGCGTGGTGATGGGGATGGCGATCGATCCGAACGCCACCGGCGCGGTATTAGCCAGCAGGCAGAGAGCCGCGGCGCGAAACGGCGCTACACCCAGGCCCGCCAGCATCGCGCCCGCCACCGCTACCGGTGTGCCGAATCCCGCGGCGCCTTCGATGAATGCGCCGAAAGCAAACGCGATCAGCAGCGCTTCCAGGCGCGGATCGTCCGTGAGATGGCCCACCGAATCCTTCAGAATTTCGAACCGGCCGCTCTCCACCGTCACGCGATACAGCAGGATCGCCGAGAACACCACCCAGCCGATGGGAAATAATCCGAATGCCGCCCCGTTGGTGGCGGCGGCGAGCAGGCGCCCGGCAGGCATTCCATAGACTCCCCCGGCCACCAGCATCGCCGCCGCCAGCCCGATCAGCGATGCCATCCAGGAGGGCTTCCGCATCACTCCCAACAGCAGCAAAAGGACCAAGATCGGCAGCGCCGCGACCAGAGCCGAAAGCGGCAGACTGCCATTGACGGGGGTGAAGATCGGCTGCCACATGCGTGGTTACCCTTGAATGCGCCGATCCTTTCCGGCCCAGAGCGTTTCGCGAAGTTCGCGCTTCAGGATTTTTCCGGTTCCGGTTTTGGGCAGAGCTTCGCTCGAAAACTGCAAGTGGCGCGGCATTTTGAATTTTGCCAGGCGGGTTCGCAGGAAATCGCAGAGTTCGCTTTCTTCCAGCGCCGCTCCGGGCTTGCGCACCACCCACGCCACCGGCACTTCGCCCCACTGCGGATCCGGCGCCGACACCACCGCGCACTCGAGCACCGCCGGGTGAGCGGCGATCGCGCGCTCCACTTCGATGGAAGAAATATTCTCGCCGCCGCTGATGATAATGTCCTTCTTGCGGTCCACGATCAGGATGTAGCTGTCTTCGTCCCACACCGCCATATCGCCGGTGTGCAGCCAGCCCCCGGTCATCACCGCGGCCGTGGCCTGCGGCTCCTTGTAGTAGCCGTCCATCACCAGGTCACCCCGCACAACGATTTCGCCGATGGTTTGCATATCGCGCGGGACGTCGTTCATGTGCAGGTCCACCACCCGCAGTTCGGCGCCCGGCAGCGCCCATCCGGTCATCGCCTGCCGGCGCACGCGGTCGGCCTCATCGGCGTACTCGACGGTCGATTTTTTGCGCGCCAAGGAGGCCACCGGGCTGGTCTCGGTAAGACCATATCCGGCGAGGCAGGTGCAGCCGAACGCCCGTTCCATCCGCTCCACCAGTTCGGGCGAGGATGCGGCGCCCCCGGTCATGATCATTTGCAGGCTAGAGGTATCGAACTTTCCCAGTTCCGGGCAATTCAGCAGCATGTTGGCCATGGTGGGCACGACCGACATGCCGGTGACGCGCTCTTGCTCGATGAGGCGGAGCACGTGCGCCGGGTCAAAGCGCCGTACCATCACCTGGCGCTGGCCCATCATGGTGCACGCCTGTGCGCCGCCCCACCCATTGGCATGGAAAAGAGGGATGGTATGCAACTCCACGCCGGCATCGCCGCGTTGCAGGGCACTCACCACATACAGAGCGTGGAGATAGAGCGTGCGGTGCGAAAGCATCACGCCTTTCGGCGTGCCCGTCGAGCCTGAGGTGTAGAACAGCTCGGCGATGGCCGCCTCGTCGACGGAAAACGGGTCGACTCGCTGAATCCGCCCGTGCGCCAGCACCTCTTCGTACGCCGGCCCGATCTCGATCAGGTGCTCGATGGCCGGGCAAGCGGCACGCAACTGGTCGATGCAGGGGCGGAAATCGCTTTCGTAGAACAGCACTCGCGGCTCGGCATGCCGGAAGATGCCCACCAGTTCGGCGGGCGTGAGCCGCACGTTGATCGGCATCACCATGGCGCCCGCCAGCAGCGGGCCGAAGTACCCTTCGAGGAGTTGATGATTGTTGAAACTGAGATAGGCGACGCGATCGGCCGGCTTCACTCCCAGCGCCAGCAGGCCGGCCGCAAGGCGCTCGCAACGCTCCCCGAATTCGGCGTAGGTGAAGCGCTCGGCGCCATCGACCACGCCAATCTTTTCGCCATAAAGATCGACCGCCCGGTACAGGCAGCGGATCGGAGTCAGCGGTACATGCATGAACTCGGATTGTACACCGAAACGGAGCCGCTACCCCCGGGCGATCGTGCTATGTGAACTGAAAAGACTTGGCGGCGGAGTCACCTCAGCGCATACATCGCCCCGTCCGCGCTCCCGATGTAGAGCGTGTCGCCCGCAATCGAAGGGGACGACAGGAATGCGCCGGTCGAGTACATCTTGTGCACCGCCAGCACCATGTCATCGTAAAACATCGAAGAGATCAGCTTGGTGAAATCCATCGAGCCATCCGCCTTCCTGTAAGCCGGCGCGTTCTTCCTCGAAGCTTCGGTCTCGAAGGTCCACAGCGGCTCGCGGGTCTTGATGTCATAGGCCAGCAGACGGCCGTCGAACGTGCCGAGGAACAGCGCTCCGTTGGCGATCGCGGGGGAAGCATAGAACGGGGCCTTGCCCTGAATGGTGGAGAGCCTGGCTCCGGTCGCGGCATCGAGTTCGTGTAAAAGACCGCTGTCGCTGGTCCCGATGTAGACCTTGCCATCGTAGACCGCCGCGGAAGTCAGCACCCACGACCCCGCATTGTTGAATGCCCACTTCTTACCACCTGTCGCGAGATCGAGAGCGTAAACGTTGGAATCGCGGCAGCCGACATAGACTACGCCGCCGGCTACCGCGGGCGACGCCTGGAAGCCCTGCTGGTTGCCGGTTTGCGGATCGAGTCCGCCCTGGAAGCGCCACTTGAATTTGAACGAAGTGGCGTCCACCGCGTACATGAAGCTGTCCCAACTGCCGATAATCAGGTTGCCGCCGGCGATCGCGGGAGAAGCGTGGACCACGTCGCCCGTCGGCCCCTTCCATTTGAGCGCGCCGGTGGCCGCATCGAGCACGTAGACATAGCTGTCGCCGCTGCCAAAATACACCATGCCATTGGCCACGGTGGGCGAGGAAAGCCAGAAGTCCCACGGGTCCGGCATCAGCTCGGCGTACGGCTCGAGTCCGTGCAGCCGCCGGTGGCTGAAGCGGCGCTCTCCTTCGGTTTCGAATTTCCACTTCAGGGTCCCGTGGGCGGCATCGAGCGCGTAGAAGAAGCCATCGAAGCTCCCGAAGTAAACGGCGCCGTTCGCCACGGCGGGCGAGGAGGCGACGGCGCTCCCGGTATGGAACTTCCATTTGAGTGCGCCGGTGTCCCGATCGACCGCGTAGAAGTGCTGGTCGGAGGAGCCGAAATACACTGTGCCCCCGTCCACCGCCGGCGAAGAGAGCACCGGGCCCCCGCTCGGAAAGCGCCACTTCACCTCTGGAGCCTGGCGGAGCCCGGTTGCCTCATACACGCCAGTATGATCGGGTCCTCCGCGGAACATTTGCTGTCCGAACGCCTTATTGAAGAGCGAGAAGACAATCATGATGAGCAAAGCGATGTTTTTCATAGATATTAAGCTCTGTAACTACTGTGCAATCGTAGTGCCGTCCTTAGCCTTTACGACATATGACATTTGCAGATACAGCTTTGTCCGGAATTGGGATTGAGCGGACGTTCCGGCCGACCGATGCCTCCGCGGAACTTTCTTCGCGGGCGTGGTGTCTATTCGGGTGGAACTTATCGGGGCCGGCAGAAACAGGCGGCTCCCAAATCACCAGACTCGGCCGGGACTTTGTGAGTCGACGTGTATAACTACCGACTAAGAATTGGAGAAACGTTATGTTTGAACAGGCGACACTTAGTAATGCCCGGACCGGAACGCGCGCCTGGAGCGCCTTTCTTGGGCTGACGGCACAGGCCGCGGCAGTCAGCTTCGCGGTGCTGGTCCCGATGGTATGGCCCCAGGTGCTGCCGACCACTCGGATTCTCGAGACCCTGGTGCCGCCTCTGCCGCCGGCGCCGCACCAATTGGGAGAGACGAAAAGTACCACGGCCGCGCGACCGGCGGCGCATGTGCGCTGGGCCGCGGTCCCATTCCAGCAGCCGAGTTCTATTCCCCCGCGCGTCTTTCAGATCGTCGACGAGCCTGAAACCGGCGTGGCTGGTTCTGTTTCGGGACCGGTCACGGGGTCATTCAGCGGGGTCATTCAGGGAATTCTGGATGGCGTGGGGAGGAGTGCCTTGCCCGTCCCTCCTCCGAAGCCGGCAATCGCCGTCGTGACTAAGCCGCCGGAACCGGCCCTGGTCATCAAGCGCTACACGGAAGGCGGCAACGTATTCCTGGGAGCGCCTCTCCGCCGCGTCGAGCCACCCTACCCGCAGCTTGCCAGGGCGGCGCGCGTTTCGGGAGTAGTCGAGTTGGAGTGCGTGGTCGGCGCCGACGGACGCATCAAAGAAGTAAAAGCCGTGAGCGGCAACCCGCTTCTGGTGCGCGCCGCGATAGACGCCGCCTGGCAATGGATCTACGCTCCCAGTAAGTTGAACGGCGTGCCGATCGAGATTATCACTAACCTGAAATTCACCTTCAAGCTGAACTAATATGCTGGATCGTTTCCTTTCTTCCACTTGATATTGCAGCCGAGGCTGGGCCGCTGGACCGGATCGATGGGGCGGCCCGCCAGCACGGCATCGATCGCCGCTCGCAGGTCGCTGCCCGTGACGGGAGTATCGTTCTTCGGCCGGGCGCCATCCATCTGGCCGCGGTAAACCAATTCGCGAGCCCCGTCAAAAAGGAAGAAGTCAGGCGTGCAGGCAGCCTGGTAAGCTTTGGCGACGGCTTGCGATTCGTCATAGCAGTAAGGGAAGCCGAAGCCCAGCTCGGCGGCTTGCGCGCGCAGCCCGTCAGGATTATCTTCAGGGAACTGCCCGGCATCGTTGGAACCGATGGCGACGATGCCGAGCGGCGCACCAGCGTACTCCTTCAGCACGGCTGCCAGCTTCGACTGCACGTGTTTCACGTAAGGGCAGTGCGGACAAAGGAACATCACGAGCAGGCCCTTCTCGCCGGCGAAGGTGGCCAGGGAAATCGTATTTGCTGAGACCACGTCGGGTAAAGAGAAATCGGGAGCGGCGGTTCCCAGCTCCAGCATGGTGGATTCAGTGGCAGCCATGGATTCACAATAGCAGGCGCGGCGGCTATGAATCTTCCACAAAGGCCTTGAGGCTCGCCAAACGGTCGTCCCATTGTTGCGCGATGCGGTCGAGAAACTGCCGCGCCTGCACGAGCTGCTTTTGATCCAGCGACCAGCGCTCTTCGCGGCCCTTACGGGCGGAACTCGCGACCCCGGCGGCGGCCAGCACGTGGAGGTGCTTGGTCACGGCCTGGCGCGTCACTTCGGTGCCCGAGGCGAGCTCGGTAATGGAAAGCGGCTCACCCCTCGCGAGCCGCACCACGATCCGCAGGCGGGTGGGATCGCCCAATGCGGCGAAAACGCGCGCGTCAGGCGCCTTCACGGAAGTACCGCTCGAGGGCGGCCATCTGCGTTTTCCAGCCGCCATCGTTGTCCTTGAACGCACGCTCGCGGCGGGCCGCGAACAACAGGTCGAACCCGGTCTCGGTCACGGTGACCTGGGTTCCCCCGTCGGCATCCTGCAGCGTGAACGTAACCAACGTCATGGGTTCGTTCGACACATCTTCGCCGGGAAGCTTCGCGCCGGGGTGCCAGCGCCAGGAGAATTTCTCCGCGGCAGTCATTTCCTCAATGGTCAAGGAGAAAGGCTTCTGGTAATGCGGGCCGGGATAAGTGGAGCGGAACCGGATGTGAGCGCCGGGGGTGAAAGCCGCTTCCTCGGTTTCCGCGGAGAACCACCGGCAGAAATCCGCGATGTCCGTGAGAGCGCGCCAGACGCGAGAGCGCGGCGCGCGAACCAGGGTGGAGCGTTGGATCTGATTCAATTCCGACACGACAATCTGCAACCTCCTGGTTGCATATTACTATAAGCATCGGGACCATGCAACCATTCGGTTGCGTGTTTTGGAAACGCAACTCGCGGATGGTCTTGCCGCCCCACTTCCTCTACATTGAAGGAATGGACTTCCGACCGACCCTTCAACTCGCCTGCAACGAAGCCCTGCGCTACCTGGAAAATCTCGATCGCACGACCGTCGCGCCCATTGCCGATCTCGCCACCCTCCGATCGCGCCTCGCCAAGCCTCTGGGCGACGCCGGCTCGCCTCCCGAACAGGTCATCGCCGACCTGATCCGCGATTCCGACGGCGGTCACCTCGCCTGCGCGGGCGGGCGCTTTTTCGCCTGGGTGATTGGCGGAGCCTTGCCCTCGGCGCTGGCTGCCGACTGGCTCATTTCCGCGTGGGACGAGAATTGCACGCTTTACGCCAGCGGACCAGCCACGGCTGTCATGGAGGAAACGGCCGGAGCATGGCTCAAGGACATCCTGGGTTTGCCCGCCGGGGCCAGTTTCGGATTCGTCACCGGATGCCAGATGGCGCACACGACTTGCCTCGCCGCCGCCCGGCACGCGGTGCTGGCCGCGCACGGATGGGACGTCGAGGATCGCGGTCTCTCCGGCTCGCCGCCAATCCGCGTCCTCTCGAGCGATCAGCGCCATGGCACCATCGAGCGCAGCCTGCGCCTGCTCGGACTAGGCCGGCATTGCGTGTGCGATATCCCTGTCGACGACAGCGGCCGCTTGCCCGCCGATCGCCTGCGCGCCGCTTTGCAGGAATCGCGCGGCATGCCGGCCATCGTCTTATTGCAGGCGGGCGATTTGAACATCGGCGCGTACGACTCCTTCGAGACCCTCATTCCGCTGGCGCACGAACATGGCGCGTGGGTTCATGTGGATGGCGCATTCGGTCTTTGGGCGGCGGCCAGCCCGCGCCACCGCCACCTTCTGCGCGGCGCCGATCAGGCCGATTCCTGGGCCACCGACGGCCACAAATGGCTCAACGTCCCCTACGATTGCGGCTACGCTTTCGTGGCCGATGCCAAGCCGCATCGAGCCGCGATGTCACACCGCGAGCCATACCTCACACACGCGGCGGAAGGGCGCGATGCCCTCGATTACACGCCCGAATGGTCGCGCCGCGGCCGCGGCGTCGCGACCTACGCCGCGCTCCGCCAGTTGGGGCGCGCCGGCGTGGCGGAAATCGTGGAGCGTTGCTGCCGGCATGCCCGCCGGCTGGTGAACGGGATTGGAGCGCTCCAGGGCGCGGAAGTGCTGTGGGAGCCGGCCATCAATCAGGGCCTGGTGCGATTCGGAAACGACGACCGCACCGACCGTATGGTCCAGGAGATCGTGGCGTCGGGCGAAGCTTATTTCGGCGCCACCACCTGGCGGGGCGTACGCGCCATGCGCGTGAGCGTCTGCAACTGGCGCACTACCGATGAAGATATCGACCGCGCCATCTCCGCGGTATCAGGCGTTCTCCGGAGCGGCGAATGATTTCCGAAAGTGCGCGCGCACCGTCTCGCGCTCCGCGGCAGCCTGTTCTACCTGCCGCCGGATATCCGCCGAATCGCGATTGAGCGCCAGTGCTTCGATGGCTCCGAGCGCCTCCCTTTCGCGCGCGTTGCGCACCATGTTGAGCAGGAATTCCAGCGCCCGCGGGTGCCGCGTGGAACTGATGGCGCGCAGCAGGACCGGGCGGAAATCGGGATCGCGCTGCCGTGCGTAAGCCTGCTCGAGAACCCCCACGGCCCCTTCCAACCGCGAGGAGCCGAGCGCGAGCGCCGCTTCTTCGGCCGCCGGTCCGAGCTTGGGATCGAGAAAATCCTTCACGAACGGCAGCGCGCGATCGCTTTCCAACTGCAAGAGGTAATCGAAAGCAAGCCCAATCACTTCGCTTTCTTTATCGCCCTGCCGGGCCTTGAGGCGGAGAAGCAGGATGGCCTCGTCGCCCTGCATCTGCGCGATGGCGCGAACCGCATCGGAGCGGACCGTCAGCGCGCGGTCCGCGAGAGAATCCACCAGGTGGCGCAGGATTTCACCTCGCGAGATATCGCAGCAGGCCGGAAGCGCCAGCGCGCAGGTGCCGCGCAGCGTCGCGGCGGTGTCGGCTTCCCCGCCCCAGACCGGCTCCATCTGGACGTGATGAATGCCGCGCAGGAACGGCGCCGAATTCTCGTGGCCGAGGGTGACCAGGGCTTTCGCAATCGCATTCTTGCCCCAGCATTGCGGATCGCGCTCTATAGGCTTCTCAAACAGCCGGTCGAACGCCGTGAGGAGATCTGGGATCAGGCCGGCGAGGCGCAGTTCGGCGGCCATTTTGGCGGCTTTGGCGGCCATGAGGTTCACCCGGTCGGAGAGCGCCTTTCGCAGGGCGGCGATGGCCGCGGCGCAATCGGCGTCGCGTAACAGGTTGAGCCGCTCGATTTCGGCCTCGATCTGGCGGTGCGCCATAAACGTAACAATAGCTCACCCGAGCCGCGCCGGAGTTTTGACACTTTCGAGAGGCCGGGTGCATCCAATATCAGGCCCAAGGAGGGCTATAGATGAGACGTACAGCGAGTGCAGAGTGGCATGGCGATCTGAAGTCGGGCAATGGCACGATATCGAGCGCGAGCGGTGTGCTTTCGAGTACCAATTACTCCTTCCACACGCGATTCGAAGACGGCAAGGGGACCAACCCGGAAGAACTGCTGGCAGCGGCTCACGCCGGGTGCTTCACCATGGCGCTGTCAGCCCAGTTGGCCAATGCGGGATTGACCGCGGACAAATTAGCCACTACCTGCACCATCAGTCTGGAGAAAGGCCCGGACGGGTTCGGCATTACCGAAAGTCATCTGGATCTCGTCGCCAAGGTTCCCGGCGCCAGCCAGGAGGCGTTCGATAAAGCGGTCCAGGCAGCGAAGGCGGGCTGCCCGGTCTCCAAGCTGTACAACACCAACATTACGCTGACGGCGAAATTGGAAAGTTAGCCCAATCGCTCGGGGATTCGGGAGCCGGAAGGCGCCGGCACACTTCTTCCGGCTCCTCTATTTCGCTCCCGCCGCTGCCAGCATCTCGATGATCCTTCGGAATGGCTCGGGATCGCCATCGACGTGTTCCAACGACCATTTCGCCTGGCCCGCCGGCGTGGCTCGGTACGCATTCTGGCGTTCGAGCGGCGGGCGATGGCGCAGCAGAAGCTCTACGGTCGCCGGTTGGCCTCCGATAATCGCCCAGTGGAGTGGCGTTTGCCCGTCGCGCGTGTGAGACCCCAGGTCGCCGCCGCTGGCCAGCAGAAACTCCACCACATCGTTGCGCCCGTATTCGCACGACCACATCAGGGCATACTGCTTTTGCTCCGGCGTGGCACTGCCGAAAAGTTCCCTGGTTTTCGCCAGATCGCCCAGGCCCGCGGCGGCGATGAGGTTGACTTTTGCCCCTTTCGACGCCAAGAATACCGCGGCTTGCGGGCGGAAATTGGCCAGGCAGGCGGGAATCAGGTTGGGATTTTCGAGACTCGCCCCACGGTCGAGCAGCAGTTGCAGAAGCTCGCTCTGAACCCCGGCCTTCAACGGGTGGATGCTGGTGGCGGCCAGGTCGAGCGCCGTGCATTCCGTCCCGTACGCGTGGCAAGTAGCGTTGACATCGGCGCCGGAATCGAGCAGCAAGCGGGCGATTTCCACGACGTTCGGCGGCGTTTTCTGGCGCTCGTCCTCCACGCCGTTGGCGGCGGTATAAATCAGCAGCGCCGCCGCGTGGGGGCGGCTGGAGCGAGCGCGGGCCAAGCCGGGATCTTCCCGCAAAAGCTCGCGCAACGAGGCGATGTCGCCGCTCACGATGGCATCCGCCGCGGTTTCGAAACAGTTCAAGCGCGCCCAGTATAACAAACGGTTAGAATGGGGCCGGATGCCGGACGGGCGCGAAGACGAATGGCTGTGGGGTTGGGATCCGACACCCGGAATCGTGTCGGTGTGGGCGGATGCCGGCGGCCGCGCCATCGTCTGGCGCCGTTTGGGCGGCGGGTTAGTGCGCGAAGAGCATGGCTTCCGCCCCTGGGTTCTGCTCGACCGGCCGGTCGAAGCCGAGGGCGTTCTTTGCGAGGAACTGGCCGGAGCCGGCGAACTCCGCTACCTGGCCAGCGCGGCCGACGGCCGAACGCTGGCGCGCGCCGGACCATTTCGCGAACTCGGTAAGGCGTCGGCGCTGGTTCTGCCGCCCGAAGAACAATACCTCGTCGCCAGCGGCAGAACCTATTTCCACGGATTGCAATTCCATGACTTGCGCCGCATGCAGTTCGACCTCGAGACCACCGGGCTCGACCCGGAACGCGATCGCATTTTCCTGATCGCGGTACGCCATCCTTCGGGCGCCGCCGAAACTCTCGAGGATGAAGATGAGGCGCGGTTGATTCGAAGGCTGATCGAGCGCGTGCAACTGGCCGATCCCGACGTCATCGAGAACCACAACCTGCACGGCTTTGATTTGCCGTTTCTGGATCGCCGCGCGCGCCGGTTGGGTGTCCCTCTGGCGCTCGCCCGGACCGGTGCGCCGGGCTTCCGCCAGCGCGGCGCGCGGCGCGGAACCGATTCCGGCGATGGCCGGAAGGTGCGCCTGGTGGCGCCCGGGCGCGAGCTGATCGATACCCTCGACGCGGTGCTGCGTTACGATTTCGCCACTCGCGATCTCCCCAATCACGGGCTGAAAGCGGTGGCCCGCCACCTGGGGATCGCGGGACCCGATCGCGAAGAAATCCGCGGCGATCAAATCTATACCGTGTACCAGCGCGACCCGGATCGCGTTCGCCGGTACGCCCGGGCCGATGTGGAAGAGGTAGCCGCCCTGGCGCACCTGCTGGGGGGTGCGGCATTCGCACTGGCGCAGATGACGCCGCGCCGCTACGAACGCCTCGCCGATGCCGGCGCGGCGACGGGCGTCATCGATCCGCTGCTGGTGCGTGCCTACCTGCGCTCACGAACCGCGCTGCCGGCGCACCGAGCCGGCGATGGCACTCCGCACAGCGGAGCGGCGCTGCATGTGTTTGCCACGGGTGTGGCGCATCGCGTCGTGAAAGCCGATGTCGCCAGCCTGTATCCTTCGCTCATGCGCGCCTATCGCATCGGGCCGGCGAGTGACCCGCTGGGCGCCATGCTGGCGCTGGTGGATCGCCTGGTAGAACTGCGATTGCAGGCCAAAGCTAATGCGCGGCTCGCGCCGGCGGGGTCGGCCGAGCGCTTCGGGTATGAGGCGATGTCGGCCGCCATGAAGCTGGTGGTGAACTCGGCTTACGGGTATCTCGCCGCGGGCGGCGAGCTCACGCGCTTCGCCGATGTACACGCGGCGAACGAGGTGACACGCCGCGGCCGCGACACGCTCGAGCTGATGTGCCGCGAACTGGCGGCGCGCGGGGTGACGTTACTTGAAGCGGATACCGACGGCGTGTACTTCGCCGCGCCGGATGGCTGGAACGAGGCCGGCGAGCGCCGTGCCGTCGCGGAAGTGGCCGCGCTCCTGCCTCCTTTAGTCCAGCTCGAATTCGAAGGCCGTTACGCCGCGATGCTCTCGCACGAGCCGAAAAATTACGCGCTGCTCGGCTATGACGGGCGGCTGGTATTGCGCGGCGTGGCTTTCCGGTCGAGCCGTGCGGAACCCTTCGGCGAAGCCTTCCTCCGCCGCGCGATCGCTTGTTTGCTGGTAGGTAATATCAGCGGCGTGCGGTCCGAATACGTCGCAACTGTGGACGCGCTCCGGGGGCGCGAACTTCGGGCGTACGACGTCTCCTCGCGCGTGCGCCTGACGAAGACGCCCGCGGAATACCGCGACGTCCGCGATTCGCGCCGGGAATTACCCTATGAGGCGATGCTCGCGTGCGGGCGGACGTTCTGGAGCCTGGGCGATAAGGTGCGCGTTTACCGGACGCAATCCGGATCTGGCGCCGTGATCGACGAAGACGACGATGGCGCCAACCGCCGCGACTATGACGTGAACCATTACGCCCGCGTACTGCGCGAGACTTTCGCCGCGCGTCTCGAACGCGCGTTCAGCCCCGAGGATTACGCGGCGGTATTCGCCGACCCCGAACAGATGTCGCTCTTCGCGCCCGATCTGGAAGCGGTCAAACCGGTGCTGACACATATTGGGGCGTTTCAGGGGTCCGTGCCCCCTCAATAGGAGTTAGGAGCCAGGAGTCAGGGGGTCAGGAAACAGAAAGAAAGCAGCGCTCGCTGGTGGCCGCGGCTCGCAGAGCATCGGTTATAAACCGGTTCGCATCGTCCTGGCGCGCGTAGCCACGTCCGCTTAAAGCAGATACCGCCATCTGTTATTATCCAAGTAGGAGACACGCATTATGCCGCTTCCGCGCCCCCTCGAATCCGAGCTCTCTTACGCCAGAAGGATCGCCGGAGCGGGATGGGAAAGCGTCATTTCCGCCCGCCAGCAGAAGGAGATCTTCCCGGCATCGACCAAGGCGATTTGGATCGCGGTAGCCGTAGGGGCGGGGGTTGGAGTGCTGAGTCGCCTCGGAAAGCGCAGCACCGCGTCTACGGTGGCCATCGGCGCTTTGATCGGCAGCGTGGTTGGCTTTGGCGCCGGAATCGCTTGGGAATCGCGCCAGTTTACCGGCGCTGTGGCTCGCACCGCAAAACGCGAAATCGGCGCTGTTCGCGATGCCCACTGGCTCGAGCGGCACCCCATCGACTACGCTTAGAATCGCGCGCGTTACCATCGAATTGTGACGAGGGTGGCGCTGGTCCTGTTCGCGGCCGCGGTTTGGCTGCCTGCCCAGAACCTGCTGGACGAGGGTTGGGACCATTTTTATAATTTGGAATACGACGCGGCCATCGGCGATTTCCAGCGCGCCATCGCCCAAGATCCCAATTCGCCCGACCTGCATAATCACCTGGCCGAGGCCATCGTCTTCAAAGAGATGTACCGCAACGGCGCGCTCGAAAGCGAAATGGTCTCCGGGAACAACTCCCTGCTCCGCCGCGCCCGCATGATGCCCTCACCCGCAACGCGCACCCAATTCCTTTCCGAGATCGACAAGTCCCTGAATCTTGCGAGCGCCCGTCTGAAAAAGAACCCCAACGACGCGGCGGCACTCTACGCCCAGGGAATCGCCTATGGTCTTCGCTCCGATTATTTCTGGGTAGTCGAAAAATCCTGGTACGACTCGTTGCGTGACGCCACCTCTGCCCGCAAGGCGCACAATCGTGTCGTCGAACTCCAACCCGATAACGTCGATGCCCGTCTCGTTCAGGGCTTGCACGATTACATCGTCGGCAGCCTTCCCTGGCAGTACCGCATGCTCGGTTTTCTGGTCGGCTTTCATGGCGACAAAGAGAAAGGTATTCGCATCGTACAGAATGTCGCCCAGAACGGAAAGCTCGACAAAGTCGACGCCCAGATCTTCCTCTGCGCCCTCTACCGCCGCGAAAACCACCCCGATCGCGCCGTCCCGATCGTCCAGGAACTCATCCGGCGGTTCCCGCGGAATTATATTTTGAGGCTGGAATTATCGGTGATGTACAGCATGGCGGGCGATAAAGTCCATGGCATGGAAGCCGTGGAGGAGGCCGCTCGTTTGAAGCGCCAGCACGCTCCCGGATTCGACCAGATGCCTTGGGAGAAGGTTTATTATCAGGAGGGCAGCATTCAATTCTGGTACCGGGAGGAAGACCAGGCCCTGGAGAATTTCCAGCGCGTGCTGGCCGGAATCGACAACGTCGATCTCAACACCGGCGCGTACACCTATTTACGAATCGGCCAGATTTACGATATGACCCACCGCCGGGCGCAGGCCATGGATTATTACAAAAAGGCGATCGCCTTCGAGCCGCAGGCAGATGGCGCGGCGCAGTCGCGGAAGTATCTCTCAACCCCTTACAATCCCCGCTAACGGCGGGGATTTCCCAACCCGTAAGGCATGAACTTACCGTTGCGCCGTTCCGTCTTCGATGGTAAGTTTCACCGGCTCTTCGACATATTGCGCAGGCTTTGTGGTGGTCAGAATCATAAGAGCGAGACGGCCGCTGATGGCCTTCGCCGGGATTTTGAACTTGATGCTGGTCTCGGTCTGCTCGGTGATCTGCACTTCTACATCGTTCTTGCCATCGCCGCCATCGGTAAGGTACAACTTGGCGACGTGAGCCTTGCCCAAGTTCTCCCCGTTGACGGTGATCACATCCCCTCTTTTCCCCGTGTCTGGATCGACCGACGTCATCCGCGGATTTCCCGATTGGGCGTGGGCCGCGAAGCCGGCGGCAAGTAGCATGGAAACCAAAAGAGACAGTTTCATCTGAATATCCGGTCCTTTGATTCCTATGCTATGTCCATTGCAACTGAATTTCAAGGCCCTACTGCCGCGACCCAGGATCAATTTTCTAGCCTCTCGAAGTATTGCCCTTGCAAGGCCTTGCCTAGGCATGGCCGTTACGAAGATTCCCACGGGGTCGGGCACCTGGCCTGGTTTGCGTGGAAACCGCGCCATCGCTTCTCCGCCAAAGGCATCATCCGAACCTTATGTCCGAGAATTGAACGGCGGTGCCCGATTCCGTTATCATCTACCGTATGGCCGCGATAGCTGGCACTCCGCTCACTCTTCCTGGACGCAAACCCGGCTGGATCTACAAACCCTCCTGGGACCTCACGCTGATTATCTTCAGTGCCGTCCTGGTCCCTCTGCCATTCGCCATGGCTTGGCTCGCCCAAAGCTCCGGCTTGCTAACCCTAGACAAGACCGTCGACTGGATTAACATCGTCGTCGCCCTGCTGATCGGCGGGCCACACCTGTTTTCCACGGTCACGTTCACCTTCATGGACGGCCGTTTCCGCTCGCGTCACAAAGGCTACCTCGCTATGGCCTTTGTCTTGCCCGCGATCGTAATTTATCTGGGCGTGAATTATTACACTGTATTAATCACGTTCTTCTTTTCGTGGGCATCTATCCATGTCCTGCACCAGATTATCTATTTGACCGATTGCTACCGCGCCCGCGCCACTTGGGCGGAGCAAAAATGGTCGCGGTTCATCGATTACGGGCTGGTGATGACCGGGCTTTATCCGATCGGCATGTACAAACTGTCCCTGAAAATGTTTCATGTCGGGGGCGTCGTGCTGCCGTATCCGGATTTCCTGCGGCCGTTCAATCTGCCGCTCCTCGCCGGTATCCTCTTCGGCTGCTTCCTGTTCGCCTGGATCGCGAAAACCATCGCGGAATTCCGCGAAGGACGCGGCAGCGTGCCGAAAACGCTGCTCCTCAGCGTAACCACGGTGGTCTCCTTCTGTCTGCCGATGGGCTCCAATCTGGACGTGCTCTTCCAGGGCTACAACACCTGGCATTCCTTCCAATATCTGTTCCTTCTCTGGCTGATTAACCGGCTCCGCGACCAGCGGGGCGAAATCGATAATCCTTTCGTCCTGCGCATGGTGCGGCAGCGCAGCATGGCCCTCTATTATGCCTGCTTCCTCGCGGCCACCCTGGTGATCGTTTTGGTCACCATGTTCGTGCAGGCCGTAACCACCCTGCGCGCCGACCAAAGCTATTTCATTGTCGTGCTCAGCGTCCTGCTCATGCACTACTACTTCGACCATTTCCTGTTCTCGCACCCGCAGATGGTCGAATAGCATCCCCGGGGCGCACGACTGCGCGCCCTATTGCCCGATCACGATCGGCACATTCGCGGGCGAATTCGTTCCGCCCACCGAAGCCTGAATGGAGAACGTGCCCACCGGCATCGCCGCCGGAAGTTGGATGGCAATCTGGAACAAACCCGCGCTGCCCGGCGTCAGGATCGCCGTGCCCACCACGGGGACCGTCTCGCCGCCGATCGTGATGACTGGTACCGCCGTCGCGGCAGGCGCTCCGCTGACCACCACTCCTGCCGGCGTATACGGATTCGTCGGTCCGAATCCCGTGCCCCACAGGATCACGATGTCGCCGGCCATCGCCGGTGCCCCCGCGTACCCCACCAGCGCATAGTCGGGGTAATGCGACGCAATCGCATATCCGTTGTACAGGAAAAATGCCGGCGAGACCGCCTGGAGTTGCGCCGTGAAAGCCGCGCTCTGCTGCCCATTGTTCGTCACCACCACGGAAACCGGGCCAGTCGCCGAATCCGAGGGCGCCTGCACGTTGAGCTGGGTGGGGCTGATGTAGTATACAAACGCCGGTTTCCCGTCGATTGTTACCGAGGTGCCGTCGAGAGACTCAGGCAGGCTGCCGTTTACAATCTCGCTGACGAGCCAGATCCGGCCGGGATTGGTGTGCGACAGATTGGTACCTTGAATCGTCACCCAGGAGCCGCTTGCGAATCCGGGCTGAAAGCTGGCGCCGTTCACCACCCCTGTGATTGCCGGCAGCGGCGACGCCACCGCGAACGTCACGCCGATCGATTGCGGGCTGTTGCCGGCGCCCTCCGCGGAAACGGCAATCGAGGCCGAATAACTTCCCGCCGCCAGGCCCGCGGGCGACACCGATATGGAGAGCACTCCGTTCCCCGATCCGGATCCCGGAGAAACCGACAGCCAGGATGCCGGCGACGTAGCCGTCCAGGCCAGGGTTCCGCCCCCGGAATTCGAGATGTTCACGGACTGCGGCGGCGGCGTGGCGCCGCCCGTGCCGGAAAACTGTAAGTTCTCGCTGCTCAGGGTGATCACGGGCGCCGCCACCGGCGTCAGGTTCAGAGCCACATCCAGGCTGCCGGCGGGGAACATGGCGAGAGCGCTGGTCAGAAGCTGATCCAGGTCGGTCGTCAGCGCGACGGTATAGTTGCCGGCTGGTACCACCGGAAAAGCCAGGTCTGGACGCCCGTCGCCGTTGAAGTCCGCCACCGCCAGATCGGTGGGGAGCGTTGTCGCAGATAAGGACAGGCTGACCGGGTTCCCGAACGTGCCATCGCCGTTTCCCGGTCTGACGCTCACCGCGCCCGTGGGAGCGATTCCGGCCCGAAAGTCGCTGGCAATGGTCGCTTCCACCAGGTCGAGCTTGCCGGTCCCCAGAATCCTGGACAGCACGGCGCCCGACATGTAGTTGCCTTCGCTGGCATTGAACGCGGTCGTGAAACCGCCTTTGCCATCTCCCAGAAGAACCGTTACGGCCGAGGCGCCATTGCCCTGGCCCAGCGTCAGCAGGCTGGTCTGCATGGAGGAGCCGGTAATCAGGATGTCGAGCTTGCCGTCGCCGTTGATGTCCGCCGCCTGAAGCGTCGATCCGCAGGTGGATGGCAGGGAATAGAAGACCGGCGCCGCAAACGTTCCGTCGCCGCGTCCGGCGGCGAACTGAAGCGCGAACGAGCCGTTGGTATAGATAGCCGCGGCCAGGTCGGGCTTGCCATCGCCGTTGAAATCCCCAGCCACCAGGGACGCGCTGTAGGTTCCCGTGAAAGGCAGCGCGGCGGCGGCTTGAAACTGGCCGTTGCCCTTACCCAAAAGCAGATACCAGGCCGTCACCTTGTGGGTGTCGTCGAAGGCTGGCACGGCCACATCCAGATGGCCGTCTCCGTTGAAATCGGCGATGGCTGGATGGACATACCCGAACAGCATGTTCCCAGCCCAGGCGGGGAGGGGCAGCGCGGTAGCGATAGGCGTGCCGAAAGCGCCATGGCCGGAATTCGGCACCACCACAATCGAGCCCAACGGACAGACGGCCAGGAGGTCCGGCGCCGCGGCACCCGTAAAGTTGCCGCTCGTAAGGTATGCGGCCTGGCAGGCGGAAGGCAGAGCTATGGTTGGGCCGGCGGAGAAAGTGCCTACGCCGGTGCCCAGGAAAATCGAGATGGTCTGCGACTCGGCGTTGGCCACTGCGATGTCTGTGGCGCCATCCCCGTTGAAGTCTGCGACAGCAATGGCCAGCGGTGCCTTCTGAGCGGGATACGACGAAGGGCTGCCGAAATTCAGTGTCTGTGCGGAAGCTTCGGAGGGCGCCAGCAGCACAGCCAGCGCCAACATCTGCCCCGGAAATGTACGATGACGGTTTTTCATAGCGATCCCTGCCAGGAAGCGGGAAACACAGGCGAAATGCCTCATTCGTATGGCGCCGCTTGACTGGGTTCCCACACCCACCCGATTGGGCGAAAGTCCGCGCCACGTGCGTGCCAAGAGACAAATCCGGTGCCACTTCACCAGATTTGGCGAATTTTTACACACTTTGTTGTGGAATTCGGCGTGCAATGGCTTGCTCGAAATCGCAGAAATCCAGGAGCAAAACGCCCGATGGATAATGAAACGCTCACTATTACAGATAATCGGACCCAGAAAAGCTATACCATTCCGATCTACCGTGGCACCGTCCGGGCCATGGACCTCCGCCAAATCAAGACCGGCCCGGAAGATTTCGGGCTCATGACCTACGATCCCGCCTTCATGAACACCGCGTCCTGCCAGAGCTCCATCACCTACCTCGATGGCGACAAGGGTGTGCTTCGATATCGCGGCTACCCCATTGAACAGCTCGCGGAGCACTGCACGTTCCTGGAAGTAGCGTACCTGCTGCTCCAGGGCGAACTGCCGATGAAAGATGAATTGGATGCCTGGAATCACCGGGTCATGAAGCACACCATGATCCACGAGAACCTGAAAAAGTTCATGGATGGTTTCCACCACGACGCCCATCCCATGGGAGTCCTGCTCTCCACCGTCGCGGCGCTCTCCACTTTCTACCCGGAAGCGCGCAATGTGCACGATTCCAAAGTCCGCCTGACGCAGATCGTCCGCCTCATCGGCAAAATGCCGACTCTCGCCGCCTATGCTTACCGGCATCGTCTCGGCCGGCCCTATATCTACCCCGATCCCGAGCTCTGCTACACCAAGAACTACATGAACATGCTGTGGAAGAAGACCGAACCGAAATATGTCGCCAACCCGGTCCTGTCGCGCGCCCTCGAGGTCCTCTTCATCCTGCATGCCGACCATGAACAGAACTGCTCTACCAGCGTGATGCGCGCCGTCGGCAGTTCCGACGCCGATCCGTACGCCACCACCGCCGCCTCCATTTCTGCGCTCTGGGGCCCTCTCCACGGCGGCGCCAATGAAGAAGTGCTGCGCATGCTCGATGAAATCGGCTCCAAGGAGCGCATCCCGGCCTTCATCGATCAGGTGAAGGAAGGCAAGCGCACGCTCATGGGCTTCGGCCACCGGGTCTACAAGAATTACGATCCTCGCGCCCGCATCATCAAGCGTGTCGCCGAGGAAGTCTTCGAAGTCACCGGGCGCAACCCCAAGATCGACATCGCGCTGGAACTCGAAAAGATCGCGCTTCACGACGATTATTTTGTGAAGCGCAAACTCTATCCCAACGTCGATTTCTATTCCGGGATCATCTACCAGGCCATGGGTTTCACGCCCGATCAGTTCACCGTCCTGTTTGGCATCCCGCGCACCGTGGGGTGGCTGGCGCAATGGAATGAGCTGATGGCCGACCCCGACAAGAAAATCGCCCGCCCGCGCCAGATTTATACCGGAGAAGGACAGCGCGAATTCGTACCGTTGACCCTCCGCGGCCACGAACTCGTCGGCGTATAACCTCGGTTCGTTCTCCCTCTTGGACGCACCATGGCCCAACCTTTCGGGGTTGGGCCCTTTTTTTTCTGCAACGCAGGCTGAAAAGCTGGCGCGCCCGCGATTTCCAATCAGCCAGGCGGCTACCAGGATTGGGTGGGATGGCGGCTGGATTGGCCGATACAACGTCTGAGAGGGTTGTCAGTTCGCCAGTGGGAAAGACGTTTCGGCGTGAGCGGCGATTATTTTAATGCCCGCCGGCAATCCGCTAGGTCGGAGTCCAGTTCACCGAGAGCGGTCATCAACTCCGAGGGTGAAGCATTCCCCGGTGTCATTCCGAGCATCCGGGAGAGGAGCATGTCCATGCGGCTCGCGCTGCGGAACACGTCATCCGCGGCGGGTTGCCAGTTCGCGTGTGCAGCCGGGGGAACACTTGCCGCCGTGCCGCCCAAAGCAGACAGTGCGGGAGCCAGAATTTTCTCCATGCTGTCCAGTTTCTCTGCCAGCACCGCGATGTGCTTGCGGGACAACTCATCTAACACCGCCCGGTCTTTCGAGCCCAGGCTGGCTTCGTCTTCGGGCGAGAATTTCTGCGCCAGCCGGTGCAAGGCGTAAACGCGCTGCATGGCTGCGTCATCCAGGTCGAGCAACTGCGTACTGAAGCGGTCGAAGCCGGCGTGTCCGCCAAGTTGCTTTTCGAGCCGCGCCTGCATGGGCGAGTTGACGGCGCCCGCGGCCGACCCGTTCGGTGCGCTGACTACCGTCGGCGTTGGCGATGGGGGTAGCGAAGTGAACGCCACCTCAACATGCGGCAAACTGGCCACCGATGCGCGAATCTCTTCCTGCCGCTGCGCCGGAATTTCAGCCGGTCCGGTCACCTTGACCTTCCCTCCTGCCAGCGATACATCCACCGGATCACCCAGGTCGGCCCCGATTCCGTTTAGTGCCGACAGCACTTGGATCTCGTCTGAAATCGAGGCCGACGACCCGGGTGCAAATGCGGCCGGCCGGCTTGGTGGTTCGGCGGCGCGCACCGGAGGTTCCACAGTCGGGACGCCGGCCCCACCGGCGCTTTCCGTGGAAGTCCCCGCTATGTCGCTCAATTCAACCCATTCCTGATCGCGAAACACCAGCCGTTCGCTCACCGCGTCGTAATCGTCGGTATTGAGCGTAATGCTGGCCGATTCCACTTCGCCCCCGGCGGAGGTGGTCCGGATCTGCGTCAGATGCTCCGACGGTTCCGCGGGATCGTTTACCGCCATCACTTCGTCGGTTTTCTGTGCTTGGCGGTCGCGCCATTGCTCGAAGGCGCTGGCGCTCAGAGGATCGTTCCAATCCCAATTCGCCTTCTGGAAAAGCGTGGCAACTGCTTCCGCCTGCGCTACTTGGACCAGCGCCGCCTGGACGCCGGACATCCTCGTAAACTCCGGATGGCGGCTGGAGCGCACGCGGATGCGGCGCGCCGGGTGCGGCTGGCTTTGGGAAACTGCTACGGCCTTCTTCAACAATGTCGCGGCTTGAACAGAAGGGGCTTGACGGAGCTGATTCAGAGAGAAGAGAACGATCAGCACCGTCAAGCCCGCAAGGAACGCCCATCTCGGTACACCCGAATGTACGAGGGGACGCATTAGCCGTACAAGGAGAGAGTTGTTGGCCAAAGATTCATCAATTCGTGAGAAATCGCGGTAGAGATCGCGCCAGGGTGCGGGCGCTTCCGGCGTCTGCGCAACCACGGTCTTCCGGAAACTGGCGCAATCCGCCAGGGTCGCCTGGAATTCCTCCAGTTCGGCCCGGCAGCGGCCGCAGTCTTCCAGGTGGCCTGCCAAGCGGCGCGATTGCCGCGCGGAAAGCTCCCCGTCGAGATAGCGGAGCAGATCCTGTTCTGGGTGGCGCTCGAAGATGCTATTCATCGCGCACCTTCTTCAGGCGCAACAAAGCCCGGCGGAGAAACTCGCCCACAGCCGACGCACTGATACCCAATGTGGAAGCGATTTCGGGGTAGCGCAAGCCTTCCATCCGTAAGAAAAGAACCCGCTTCTGCTGCTCCGAAAGGCCTTCGACGGCGTTGTTCAAGCGGCTCATCTTCTCGCGGTCGAGCAACTCCCGTTCGGCATTTGCCGACGGCGACATCAGGCGAGTTTCATAGGCAGGGTCGAACTTTTCTTCCGAGGATTGCCGAGCCCGGACCTTGAGCCCGTAATTGTGAGCCACCCGGAACACCCAACCGCGGAGGCTCTCGATTTTTTCACCCTTCTTCAGGCTCGTATACAGCCGCAAAAAGACTTCCTGTACCGCTTCCTGCGCCTTCGGCGGATGTACGCCGAGCGTCAGCAGGTACCGGTAAACGTCCTCGCGAGTCTCTGTATATAACTGAGCCACTTGGTCTTGTAACTCCAGACCCGATTGCGGCTGGCGGAAGATTGCCACAGCTCGTCACCTATTGAAACCGCCTAAGGACGCGTCGAGTCATCTCAAAGACCCGGGAGCATGTCATTTCCACTACACCTCGGCAGAAAATCTTTTTGTGCTTTTTTTCGCTCAAATCCGCTTCATTCTCGTAACCCAGTGTAGTTGAAGCAGGCAGGCGCCGGGTCTTTGTTTCGAAACCTTGAAACCATTCCGTCACACCCAAGTGTGTGTTGCCATCGTCACTTTCAACAGCGAGCGATACATTCGCCGCTGCCTGGAAGGCGTTCTCGAACAGGAAGGGGTCGACATCGAGATCGTCGTGGTCGACAATGCCTCTTCCGATGGCACGCGTTCCATCCTCCGCGGCTTCAAAAATCGCATCCGGACCATCTATAACGATCGCAACGCAGGGTTTGCGGAAGCTCAGAACCAGGCGATCCGTGCCAACAGCGCCGACTGGGTGCTCACGATGAACCCCGACGTGCTGCTGCTGCCCCACTTCGTCCGCGCGCTGTGGAGCGCCGGGCAGGCGGACCCGTCCGCCGGCTCGGTTTGCGGCAAGCTGCTCTCCATCGGCGGTGGATTCCGCCCGCTCGAGGAGCAGCGTCTGGATTCCACCGGCATCTTCTTCACGCCCGCCATGCGCCATTTCGACCGCGGCTGGCACGAGCCGGATAGCCCCGAGTTCGATCATGTGGAGTACGTCTTCGGCGCCAGCGCGGCCGCCGCGCTGTATCGCCGCGAGATGATCGACGACATTTCCATCGACGGCAGTTTCTTCGACCCCGATTTTTTCTGTTACCGCGAAGACGCGGACGTAGCTTGGCGCGCGGTGCTGCTTGGCTGGCGCTGCGTCTACACTCCTTCCGCCGTGTCTTACCACGTGCGCAGCGTGGTGCCGGGAAGCCGGCGCACGGTCCCGCGCGCGATCAATATGCACTCGGTGAAGAATCGCTTTTTGATGCGCCTCAAGAACGCCAGTGCGGATTTATACCGCCGCAACTGGCTGCCAATGACACTGCGCGATCTGGCGGTAATCGGCGGCGCGGTCTTCACGGAGCCTTCTTCCCTCCCGGCTTTCTGGCACCTCGCCAAATGCCTGCCGCGGGCGCTCCGCGCTCGCCGCTCGATCATGCGCCGGCGCCGCATCGACGACGCCGCGCTCGCCGGCTGGTTCCAGTTCGAGCCGGTGGCGCTGCCGGTGTGGGCTCCCGCGGAGCGCGCCGGCGGGAACGGAGTGGTTCTCACGAGACGCGCTCGTTCCGCCACCACATCGACTATGTGATTCGCCGCCCGGCCTGCCATGCCGGCCGCGGAGGAATCCTCCTCCCTCGAGTTTTGATTTTGTTCTTCTCCGCGGCGGGGCATCTCCGCGAGCGCCGCCGGCACATTCCCGGGCTATGATCGCGCGTCAAGCCGGGGTATATGATGGTCGCATGAAGGTTGCCCCATTGTTGGCGTTCGCCGCCCTGTGTCTGCCCTGCTACTGCCAGGAGCCGCGGTTGACAGCGCATCCGAGCCAGGAACATCCCATTTTGCCGATCGGATCGCAGGCGCCCAGTTTTTCTCTGCCGGGGATCGACGGTAAAACGCACACGCTGAGCGAGTACCGGGCGCCGATTCTGGCGGTCATGTTCATCTGCAACCATTGCCCCACCTCGCAACTCTACGAAGGGCGGATGAAGAAACTGGTGGAGGATTACGCGCCCAAGGGCGTGGATTTCGTGGCCATTAATCCCAACGATCCGAAGGCGGTGATGCTGTCGGAGCTCGGCTATACCGACGTCAGCGACAGCCTGGACGAGATGAAAATTCGCGCCGCGTACCGGCACTTCAATTTCCCTTATCTGTGGGATGGCGCGACGCAGAGCGTGACGCAGGCATACGGCGCTCAGGCGACGCCGCACATCTTCCTGTTCGACAAAGACCGCAAACTGCGGTATGAGGGCCGGATCGACAACGCGCAACGCGAATCGCTGGTGAAAATTCAGGACGCGCGCCTGGCTCTCGACTCGATGCTGGCGGGCAAGCCCGTGGCCACTCCGCATACCCCGGCTTTCGGCTGTTCGACGAAATGGAAATCGAAGATCGATTCGGAGATGGCGGAGTTGAAAAAGATCGAAGCCGAACCCGTGAGCGTGGAGATGGTGACGGCGGACGACCTCAAGAAGCTGCGGCTGAATCCAACAGACAAGGTATTGCTGGTGAATTTCTGGGCAACGTGGTGCGGTCCGTGCCTGGAGGAGATGCCCGCGATCGAGGAGACGTGGCGGATGTACCGGCATCGCGATTTCGACCTGGTGACGGTGGCGGCGAATTATCCCGACGAGAAGAACGGAGTGCTGAAAGTCTTGCAGGCGCAGCATGCTTCCAGCCGCAATTTCCTGTTCGGCACCACCGACACCTATGGCTTGCAGGCGGCGTTCGACGCCAAATGGGACGCCGGCGTGCCGTACACCATGGTGATCGCACCGGGCGGGCGGGTGATCTATCGCGAACAGGGGTCCGTGGATGTGCTGGCCATGCGGCGGGCGATTCTGGCGAATCTGGAGAACGAAACTTACGTCGGGCATCCGGCTTATTGGGCGACCGGCGGCGCCGCGAGTCTCGGCCTGTTCGAGGGCGATTCCGAAATCGGGGCCGGGGTTCAGAAAGGCGGCTTCGAGGCGGGCGCGGCCGGCGAATATCGCGTGACCGGCGGCGGCGCCGATATGTGGGGCAAATCCGACGCCTTCCATTTCGTTTGGAAGAAGATGTCGGGGGATGTGGTGCTGGAGGCGGAGGTACAGCTGACCGGTGCGAGCGCACAAGAGAAGCGCAAGGCGGCGCTGATTGTGCGGCAAAACCTGGACCCGGGTTCCACGTATGCCGACGTGGCCTTCCATGGGAATGGCGAAGTGGCGGCGCAATGGCGGAAAACCGCGGGGGATGTGACGGGCGACACCGTCCTGGCGAATTTCCTGGATACCGGCCAGCCGCAGAGGATCCGGATCGAACGGCGCGGCGATTTGTTTGTGGTCTCGGCGGGAGCACCGCTGAAAGAGGTCGGCCGCTTTTCGGTGAAGATGGCGGACCCGGTCTACGTGGGGCTGGCAGTTTGCGCCCACGATGCCGGCGGCGTAACAACGGCGGCGTTTTCGAATGTCAAGGTCGAGGGGAAGTAGGGCGGCTAATTCTGCCGCGGCCGGCATTCAGCCAGGCTGATTGCCCGTAGTTTGCGCCGGCCGCGCTTGCTTTCGCAAGAGGAACTCCACGGCCGGGTAAGCGGGGTCGCGCTGCGGGGGAGCGAGGTTCGAATTCGAGCTTGACGCCAGCTAAGGCGCGGACTCAATTACCGGAGCCCGCGGCAGTGAGTCGATTATGACTCTCAGTGCATCCTGACGGCGTGCAGAGACTCGGCCTTGCTGAAGCGCGGCCAGGTGAAGCCGTAGAAGGCAACGAACGCGAAGCAGAACGCCGGGACGATGAAGCCGCGGGACATATCGTATTTGTCCGCCACAGCGCCCATCAGCTTGGGCAGGATGGCGCCGCCCATGATCGCCATCACGATAAAGGACGAAGCTCGCTTGGCGCGGGTACCGAGCCCGAAGATACCGAGGGCGAAGATGGTGGGGAACATGATCGACATAAAGAAGTAAGACAGGAATAGGCAAATTACCGAAATCCAGCCGAGCTTGAGAAAAACCAGGAGCGTGGCGATTACGTTGATCAGTCCATATAGCCCTACCATCTTATGAGCGGAGAATCTCTTTAGAAAACCAGCGCCGCTGAAGCGGCCGGCCACAAAGAACAGGAATGCCACCGATGCCAGGTTGGACGCGCCTTTATCGCTAAGCGAGAGCAGTCCGTTAGAGCCGGTGTCAAACCAGCCGTGCAGCCAGCCGGCATTAGCCCATGATGCCGGCATACCCGGCGGCTCGGTGGTCATGTAATTGATAAAGAAGCTGAAAATCCCAGCCTGCGCCGCGACATACAGGAACTGAGCAGCCACGGCGAGAACGAAATGGGGATGCGACCAGATAGACTTAGAGACGCCGGGCGTGGAATCGTCGATGTGGTAATCGTCGGGAGCCTGGATATCGGGAACGGAAGCAAAATAGAAAACCGCGGCGAGCACCAGGACGACGCACGCAATCGTAACGTACGGAATATAGAGCGTCTGGCTGCCGGTATTGTGGCCGAGGGCATCTTTGGAATAGAAGAAGATGCCGCCGATAATGGGACCGAGCGGCCAGCCGATGCCGTTGCAGGACTGCGCCAGGTTGATACGCGTGGCAGCATATCGCGGGTCGCCGAGCACGGTGGCGTAGGGATTGGCAATGGTCTCGAGGAAAGTCAATCCGGTGGCGATGACGCAGACCCCCACCAGAAATCCCACGAAGGCCATCGACGGTGAAACCAGACCCTCGTGGACCATGGAGTTGATGTGGGTGGCGGGAATGAACCAGAATCCGCCGGCGGCCACCAGCAGGAGCCCGGCAATGATGCCGCCCTTATAGCCCAGCTTGACGGCGAGCCACCCGGCGGGCATGGCCATCAGGAAGTAGCCGAGATAATGGGCGAACTGCACCCACGCTGATTGCGCTTTGCTGAGATTGAGTTCCTCCTGAAAGTGCTTGTCCATCACGTCGATCATGCCGTTGCAGACTCCCCAGAGGAAAAATAGGGAGGTGACCAGGATAAAAGTGAAGACCAGGTTGGCGCCGTCGGGGGCGATGAAGAGGCGTTTCTTTTCCGTGCCCATTGGTAGAGAACGATTCTAACAGGGCGTCAAAGGTCCGGTGCGACAGCTCCGGTGCCGTGCGGGTTGATGTAAACCGGCAGCCAAAGACGCCCATACCGTCTTCTGTTTGGCCACGAATTGATGAGCCGCAGCCGCGTTGCGCCTCCGCGTATATGCGCGGCTTTGTTTTTGCCGGCGCGAAGCGGCCAAACCAAAAAGGCACCGCTCCCCCGGTCGATTTTTCGCGGCGCGAGGGAGCGGGCCCGAGACTTATTGCCCCGCTGGCGGAGCGGTACTGGAGGCCGCGGGCGTCGATTTACCGGCGTCCAGGTGATCCCAGTTGATGATGGCGTTGAAGGCCAGCGAGTAGCTGCCTTGCGACTGCCAGCGCCAGAAGGGACGAAGGGCGAACATCACGATGTGGCCCTTGCCGAGAGGCGCGTCGATGGCGAGGGCGCGGTTTTCGATGGTCTCTCCGCCGGCAAGGGTGCCGGAGAGCAGCATTTCGTCCTTGTTGGCGGGGAAGCGGAGAATTACGCGGGCGGCATCGGGATTGGGACCGCCACGGCCGCCGCGGCCTCCAAATCCCCCGCCCTCGGCGCCGCGCCCGCGTCCGCGTCCGCGGCCGCCGCCGGCAGCGACGTTGGCCACAGCGTCAGAGGCATCGAGCGGAGAGACATGAATCGGATTGGCATTGGGGGTGACGTTCTGGCCAATTATTTCGCCATCCGCATTCACGCGGCCCGAACCTCCGCGGCCGAATCCACCGCCAAAGCCTCCAAACCCGCCGCCCCCGCCGGCAACGTTGAATACCGGTTCCTGGCTGAAGTAGACGGGCAGATCCTTGCCGTCATAGCCGTAGGCGATCGGGCTCTTGAGGTCGGAGAAGACTCCGCGGAGGATGCTGCCGCGGGCGAACAAGTCGGCGGGATGTTCGACGGTGACGCCGGCGCCGAGGTCGTACTCGGCCATCATGGTCGCGGTCGAGCCTTCGGTGATCAGCGTGCCGCCTTCCTGCACGAATTTGGAGAGTTCCAGGAGCCCTTCGAAGCCCATTCCGCCGCGAATGTCGTCGCTCGAATCGAGCGCTCCGAGATTCGGCGTGACGTCGGTCTTCTTATAAGGTATCGGCTTGTCGCCGCCGACTCCGGCCATGATCGATTGCGCGGTGCCGCCGACCGTGGGAAAGATGATGACGTCGTACTTCGACCGCAGATTGCCCTCGCGCAGCATCTTGTCGGCGAAATAGGTGTACGGAATCTTGTAGTAGTCGAGCGCGGCGCGGGTCCAGCCTTCATCCTGCGTGCGCGACCAGGAGTGGACGTACCCGATGCGCGGCGCGGTGAGCGCGTGAGTCTTCACCGCGGGCGCCGATGCGAAGGCCCAGGCCGAAAGGCCCAGGTCCTTGAGTTCCGGCTCGAGAGCGGCGCGATCGGCACTCGGAATGATGTAGGCGCCGGCGCGGAATTTGTGGCCGCCGGCTTCGAAATCTTCCTCGGCGGCCATCATGCTCATGGTGCGGTGGCGGAAACGAAAAGCGGTCAGATTGTTGTCCGCGGTGTTCTCGACGATCAGCGTCGAGCCGCTGCCTTCGACGCCGCCGGCGGCGTGCGCTTCGGAGGTAAGCAGGGTCATGGGCTCCTTGAGCACCGAGGCATCGGTGAGCGGCGTCAGCTTGACGTCGCGCATGTACTGCATGGTCCACCCCGTGTCGTCGTAAGGGTTGGGGTTGGCGGTGGGATAGTTCTGGACCGCGAAGTACATGTCGGCCAGGGTGCGGTAGGGCTGATCGGCGCGCACGATGTAATCGCCGGCGGCAACGTCCACTTTGCCCGCCTTGAAGGCGGAATCGGCGCGGCTCACTTCCACACCCTGCGTGCGCAGGTCGTTGACCATGTCGGCAGCGTCGGCTTTGCGGCGCTGGCCGGCTGGGATGAGCCAGGCGTAGGTCGGGCCGTTCTTGCCTTTCTCTATGGAGCGCTTGTTCTTCAGGTAATAGTTCTCGAGGTAAAGCTCCTTGTTCTTGGCCACCTGGTTCATGGCAATGAGGAGCGCGGATTCCTGGATGTTGGTGTTATTGCGCGGTCCCCATGCGATCGAAGGAAGCGGCGGATTGGGACGATACCATTCGCGGCTGGTAGTGGTGGCGGGAAGCGTCAGGTTGCGGTTGATGTCGGGGCCGTAGCTTTGCACTTCGTAGAAGCGGCCGAAGGAATTGTGGGTGAGGGCGATCCAGAAAAGGTAATTCGGCACCCAGCCATCGTAGAAGCCGTAGGTGAACACGCCGGGAACCCCGCGCTTGGCCATCTCCATGACTTCGGTTTCGCCGAGCAGCCACCATTCGTCGATGGCGATGGGGTCGAGCGAGGTATTGTAGGGACCGGTTCCGGTGGAAACGTACAGGTACGACTGCGCCTCGTGCAGGTCGTGCAGGATGGTCGGGTGCCAATCCAGAACGGCCTTGGTGAAGTTCTGCGTACACTTAAGGAACTGGCCCATGCCATCGCGATTGTTGTCGTGCTGGACGTATTTGCCCCAGTACATCATCAGCGCGTTGCGCGGTTCGCCGAGTTTTTTGCTGGCGTAGTAGGCGTCAACCACTTTTTCCCGGCCGTCCACCTCGATCACGGGGGTGATCATGACGATCGAATTATTGCGAATATTCTGAATGAGCGGGGTTTCCTCGACGATCAGCCGGTAGGCCAGCTCGATGAGCATTTCGGGGCCGCCGGTTTCGGGCGAATGGATGCCGCTGGCGGCGTAGTAGATGGGCTTGGCGAGAGAGTGGATGAGTTCCTGGGCCCGGGCGTCGCTGGTTTTGCGCGAGTCGCCGAGTTCGGCCAGCATCCCCTTGTATTTGTCTAAGGAAGCGATGGTGGCCTCGTCGGCGATGGCGAGGACGACTTCCTCCCTGCCTTCTTCGGTGGTGCCGAGGACCCAATATTTGCAGCGCTTCGAGGCGTTGGCGAGCGCCTGGTAGTAGCGGTTGATGTCCTTGGCGTAAGTGAGTTCGCCGGGGGTGCCGGGGATGCGTCCGAAGAACTTGAGCGGCGAAGGCACCGTATCGGAGGCGGGCATGTGGTCCACGAACTCGGTGGAGATGCGCGGATCTTGCAGGTACTGCTTGATGAGCTTGGTGTACTCCTCGTCGAGTTTCTGGGGCGCGGGCGCGGCCGGCGGCGCGGTGGATTTGGTTTTCTTGGTCTGCGCCTGGACGGCGGCAACCAGGGAAAGCGCCAGCAGAGTACGACCGGCGGCAGTAGCGAGACATCTCATAGACAGGGTCCTTTCGGTTGGATCTATGAAGTGATATCGCGTTCCAGGGCTTGTGTCAACTTGGGGCCAACAAAGGAGTGTGCGGCATAAAAGTGGAGGCCGGTCCAGATCCGGCGGAAATTAACGAAATCCGCGTGTACATCGTACACAAGACTCTTTCCGTACCCTCGCGCCGCCGCGACACGTCCGCCTGGCTCGAAAACGCCCGGAATCTTGGGCCCTGAATACTCGCCGCTCACATCGGTTCGCGAGATTTCCACTTCTATGCCGCGCTTGACCCCGAACAAAGGGTTCCCACAGAGGGCACGGAAGACACCGAAAAACCCACGGAAATGACTGACGGCATTTCGTCTGGACTTTGCGTCGGGAGAAACATGTCGATCTCCGTCCTTCTCCGCGTACTCTGCGGCTCCGCGCGAAAAGAGGCCCATCTGGCGCCGCGGAGCCCGATGGGCCGGCCGCCGGACGTTTGCTTTCTCTGTGTCTTCCGCGGACTCTGTGAGAAACTTTGTGCGAGAGATAGCGCTATTCTATTTTCTTGACGCCCGCACAACATCCCGATCAGGAAAAGGCCACACCCCGGGTATCCGCGGTAGTGGTTTCCCGCAATCGCTCCGCACTCCTGCGCCGATGCCTGGAATCGCTGGAAGCTTCGGAAGGCCGTGAGCGATTGCAGGTAATCGTGATCGATAACGGGTCCTTCGACGGCAGCGCGCAATTGGACAGCGATTTTCCGAAAGCGCAGTTCGTCAGGCTGCCCAAGAATTTTGGCCTCACCAAGGCGATGAATATCGGCTGGCGCGCCGCCGATGCGCCGTACGTCTTCTTTCTGCACGACGATTCCGCCGTGGAGCCTTCCACCATCGGCACGCTCGCCGGGATACTCGACTCCAATGCCGATGTGGCCGCCGTGTGCCCGCTGTTGGTGGATGCCGATGGCCAACCCGCTCCGCAATTGGGCAACCTCCCGCCGGATGGCAACTGGCAGCCCGCAATTCCGCCCGGCAACGACCCGTTCCCGGTGAAATACCCGCGCGGCGCCGCCCTGATGATGCGCGTATTCCTGATCAAGGCGATCCGGCAGATCGATGAGCACTACGGACAGTTCGGCGGAGATGCCGACCTGGCGGCGCAGATTCTCAAAGCTTCGAAGCGGATTCTGCTCGTCCCGGCGGCGCACGCCCGCCACGAGGGCAGCACCGGGTATACGGCGGCCGAGAGGGCCGACTTCCTGCTCGGGCGCGCTGTGTTTCTGGAAAAATACCGGGGATTCGCCGCCGGATTGCAGGCGCGCATCTCCGCCTTTTTCGGAACGCTCTTTTCGTTCAAATTCGCGGAGTTCAGCCGCGTTGTTTCCGGCCAGAAAATCGATGGCAAACAGGAATAGGCGGCCGACTGCTGCCGGCAGTTGACAGGCTGCCGCTTACCTTCGATATCTAGTCTTTGGTGCCGGGCCGCAGATAACATGATCCCGATGGAAGCCCTACTCTGGATCCTGCTTCCCGGTCTTACCGCTGTCGGTACGGGAATTCTGGCCTGGTTCGTGATGCAATCCCGCATGGACGTAGCTTTGGCGCAGCAACGCGAGCGTTTGGCCGAATCGCGCGGCGCGCTGGAAGCCGAGCGCAACGCCGTGCGCGATTCCGTGGCGATTGCGGTAACTGCCGCGGAAGAGCGGGCGCTACGCGAGGCGCTCGACAAATTCCTCTCGGAATTGAAGGTCGAGCAGCGGCACTACACGCGCGAGAATCGCCTATTGCTCCACAACCGCCGCAGTGTCGTGTTGCAAGAACGCATGTGTTTCCGGAATCTTCCGCTGTCGGACTGGATCGAGCACGAAATTCCGCTCGACGAGGGGATGGACGTGGAACGCCTGGTGCAGGATATGACCGTCTTCGACAAGGCGGTCGTTAACATTGCTGATATTCCACGCCCGCAACGTAAAGCTTTGGCATAGCGGCCCCGGGCTTCGCTGGCGCCTATTGTAAGATTGTCTATATGACTCGACTTCGCATATGGGCAGTCTGTCTCACGATGGCGGCCGGTTCGGTGACGGTATTGATGGGAGCCAAGGGCGACCCCGCCAAAGGCAAGGAAGTTTTCGAACAGTGCGCCGTCTGCCACAACGCCGATAGCGACGAAAAGAAGATGGGGCCGGGCCTCAAAGGCCTTTTTAAGAAAGACAAACTGGGGAACGGGAAAACAGCCAACGAGGCCAACATTCGCGCCCAGATCGACGATGGCGGAAATGGTATGCCCCCGTACAAGGACATCCTCGACGATCAGCAAAAAGACGACCTGATTGCCTACTTGAAGACGCTCTAACCACCCGGCTGGAGCGTTAAGCTTTCGCGCTCAGGACTTCCAGCGCTTTCTTCACCACCGGGTCGTTTTCGTTCTTCTTCTTTTGCAGTTCGTCGGCGGGCGGAGCGATGGGCAGCCCGTTCTCGTCGTAATCCACCTGAATGTCGGCTTCTTTCACCTGCGTCGCGGGCGTCACGCCCACGTCCTGAATCGCCTTGCCATCCGCCTCGTAGTATTTGGCGATCGACAGGATGATCACGCCGCCGTCGTCCATCGTGATGGGCTGCATCAAGGCGGCATCGCCGTGGGTGCGCTCGCCTACGAGTTGACCGCGCTTATTGTCCTGCACGGCGGAGGCGAGAATTTCCGCGGCATCGGCGGTCCCGGCGTTGGTGAGGACTGCCAGCGGCAGGCTGGTGACGTCCTTGGCGGGATCGGCGTCAAAGTTCTTCTGCGGGTACTTCTGCCCTTTCAGATACGTGATGCGGCCCTGTTTCAGGAAAAGGTTGGCCAATGCGATGCCGTCTTCGGGAGATCCCGTGCCGCAGTCGCGCACATCGACTATGAGCTTCTGGGCGCCGCTCTGCTGGAGCTTCTGGATGGCCGCCGCGGTATCCTTCACCATGTTCGGCGAAATCGCGCCGAGGGCTACGTAGCCCACCTGCCCCTCGAGCATTTTGGACTCGACGGGCGGCAGGACGATGGCCGACCGCGTCAGGGTGATGGTCGCGGGGTCCGGATGCCGGACGCGCACGACCGTCAGATCCACGGTGGTGCCGGAATCGCCTTGCAGCAGCGCGTAGGCTGTGGCAAGCGACATGTCGCGTACGCTGGCGCCATTGATGCCTTCGATGACGTCGCTATATCCCAAACCGGCCTTGGCGGCGGGAGAGTTGGGGATGGAATCGAGCACGCCCAGGTAGCCGAACTTCTTCGAGATGATCAAACCCACATCGGCGCGGTGAGCGGTCTGCGACTTCTGATAATCCGCATACTGGCGGGCATCGAGATAGCTGGCGAAGGGATCGACCGCTTCCAGCATGCCGTTTAAGGCGCCCAGCGACACGGCTTTCATGTCGGGCTCCTCGACGTACTCTTCCTTGATGTGCGCGACCACCTCGCTGAAGACCTTGATGTGCTTGTAGGTGTCGGCCGATGTCTGATCGGAACTCTTGCCGAGCATCATTCCGGTCAGCAGGAACACGCTCAGACACATCGAGCTCGAAACTACAATCCATTTCATACGACTGTTCATAGGTGTGAAAACTCTCTCCCGGACAAGCCTAAGCACATTATACGCCAGGGTTCCCCTGTCTTTTGGACGCGCCGGGCAGCGGTTCGGTTCTAAAAGTTACTCCCAACCCATTCTTTGCCGCAGGGCGGTAATGTGGCTTTCATGGTGGCGGCAATGCCAGGCGTACCCCGCCAGCACGGTGTTCAGGTCGATGGCGCCGATCTCCGGATGGCGGTACCTGCGCTCGAAATCCTTTGCGGACATGGCGCCCATGAGATTCACCCAACGGTCGTGAAGGCACTCGAGCAGCCGCAGGGAAACCTCCACGGGAGCCGTTCGGGCATCGTGCAGTTCCGCCCATTTGGCCTCATCGTAAGGCTTTACGGCGGGCTCATCCTCGGTGAGCGCCAGGCGCCAGCGGACGAAACAGTTCATATGGCTATCGGGCACGTGGTGGATAACCTGGCGGACGGTCCATCCCTGCGGCCGGTAGGGTGTGTCGAGCTGGCGATCGTCGAGGCCGCGGACGGCCTCGCGAAATCGGCCCGGCGCCTCCGCGATTCGCGCGATGCATTGCGGACGGCTCGCGGCGTCGACGGGCGCGTGCCAGTCGAATTTACCAATCGGATAGCGCAAATCCATATTGGGATCTTAGCAGTTACGGCCGTCGATTTACGATGGAGAAATGAGAGTACTCGCGGTGGCGCTGCTGATGTCCAGTGGCGCCGGGTGCCTGGTGGCAGCTGAGCTAAAACCCGCCACGGTCGCGGCATTCGACCGCTATATCGAGAAAACCAGGCAGCGCCTGGCACATCGCGCGGAGTTTCTCTGGGCGGACCAATCGCCGGCAAGGAGAAGTCGCGTGCGGAGCGGCCAGGTGGTGGTAGAACCGGCGGCCTCCAATCCGATAGTCGAAGTGACGGACGGCCTGATACACGATTGGGTGGGTTCGGTATTTGTGCCCCGAGTCACCCTGGCCGCCACTCTGGAACACGTGGAGGATTACAACCACGCTCGCACCCATCACAAAGACGTGCTGGAATCCCACATCATTTGGCACCATGACGACACCTTCCTGGTTTTCATGCGGCTGCTCAAGAAAAAGATGATCACGGTGGTGCTCGACACCGAACACGAGATCCATTATGATCGCATCGACTCGACGCACTGCCGGAGCGAATCGCGGACGGTGAAGATCGCCGAGGTGGTGGACCCCGGCAAGAAGGATGAACATGAACTCGCGCCGGGAACGGGGTACGGATTTCTGTGGAAGCTGGATACTTTCTGGCGGTTCGAAGAGCGCGACGGCGGAACGTGGATTGAATGTGAGGCAATCTCGCTGACCCGCGATATTCCCACGGGGCTGGGATGGCTGATCCAGCCGGTCATCCGGAGCTTGCCGCGGGAAAGCCTGGAGAATACCCTGCGCGAGACGGCGGCGTCGCTGGAAAAGAAGTGAGGGGAGCTACGCTGAACGCCTGGAAACCCTCCTTTCACTCGTCGCCGCTCTGGTTCATGCCCCGGCGCCGGACGCCGCCGCCAATCACGGAAGAGGCGCATTGGAAATAGAGATTTCTCCGGGCGATGTTTTCTCCGTGCTGTCTGCACTTCTGCCTGTGCCGCGTTGCTATTCGTCCCGCAAGGCCACCAGCGGGTCGATGGCTGAGGCGGTCAGCGCAGGGCGGGCCATCGCGACCAAGGAAACCGCCAGCAGAGCCATGGGCGCCGCGATCATGGTCAACGGATCGCCCGGCGTCACCTCGAAAAGCAGACTCGACAGGTAGCGCGTGAGCTCTGCCGTCGCCGCCATGCCGAGCAGCATGCCCGCGCCCAGAGGCGCGCCGCCCTGAATGGCGATCAGCCGCAGGATATCGCGCGTGCGCGCTCCGATCGCCATGCGCAAGCCGATCTCGCGCGTCCTCTGGGCGACATACTGCGAAAGCAGACCGTGCAATCCAAGCCCGGCCAGCAGCAACGCGAGCGCTGCGAACTGATCGAGCACGACGGCCCGGAATCGCGGGTATTTCAGATACATTCCGAGCGATTCGCGCAGCGCAAAGATTTCGCCCACCGGCAACTCCGCGTCGCTTCCGCTCATGGCGCGCGCCATCGCGCGGCCGGTATCGGCCTGCTCGCCACGCGTCCGCACCACGATGGCAAAGGAGCTCACCGGCTGTTGCCGCAACGGCCGGTAGAGTTCGGCGCTCGCGTGCCAGCTCATCTCGCGGAGGAGTTCCGGATGCCGCTCGGTGGCAACCACTCCCACGATGGTCAACCACGGCGCATCTTTCTCACCCCACACGCGGACGCGGCGGCCGATCGCATCGGCGCCGGGAAAATACTCGTTGGCAAATTCCTCGCTTACCACGGCAACCGTCTCGGCGCCCAGCACATCCTCCCGGGTAAACAGCCGCCCGCGCCGCAGCGCGATCCGCAGAACCGAAAAATAATCCTCTCCGACGGTATTGGTATCCATGGGACCGGCGCGTCCGCGGCCCTCGACCTCGACTTCCGCCGAACCGCCCGCATAAGGCGGAATATTGGCGGCAAACGCCGATGTTTCGACGCCTGGAATGGCGTTCAGGCGCGACCGCAGCTCGTCGAAGAATCGCGACTGGTCCGCCGGCGAAGTGTAGCGCCTTTCCGGCAGGCTGCTTCTCGTCGCCATTACGTGGTCGGGGTCGAAGCCGAGGTCGGCCGAGCCGAACTTGAGGACACTGCGCATCAGCAGGCCCGCACCCGCCAGCAGCATCAACGAGAGCGAGATCTCCACCGCAATCAGCGCGCTCGCAAAGCGCCGGTTTCCGCCGCTGATGGCGCCCCGTCCGGCCGCGCGCAGCCCGGCGCCCGGATCGGTCCGCGAACCGCTCCACGCCGGCGCCATCCCGAAAACGAGCGCGGTGGCCATAGTCAAAAACGCGGTGAACAAAAGGACGGGGAAGTTGACGGAAATATCGCTGCCGATGGGCAGTTCGATGGGGTTGGCGTAAACGAAATATTTCACCAGCGCGAGCGCTATTGCCACACCCGCGATGCCACCCATCGCCGCCAGCAGCAGTCCTTCCACCAGCAACTGCCGCACCAGCCGCGCGCGGCCCGATCCGAGCGCAGCCCGCACGGCGAATTCCTTCGCGCGCGCCCACGACCGCGCCAGCAGCAGGTTGGCCACATTCAGGCACGCGATGAGCAGTACCAGCCCTACGGCCACCAGCAACAAAACCAGTGTCGCGCGCAGATTGCGGCCCGCCAGAAAGGTGAATTCATCCTGCAAATTGTGGACGGCGGGCACGAAGTCGCGCTGCCAGTCGGGCTGCGACATCTGCCGGTGCAACGCCGCCAGTTCGCTCTGCGCCTGGGCCGCGGTAACACCCGGTTTGAGCCGCCCGAACGTGATGGCTGGGAACCGGTCGCGCGGGCGTGGATCGGCCGGGGTGAACAGCATCCACAGGTTCGTTTGGCGCGGGTAGAATTCGAAGCGCGCCGGCAGGACGCCGGTCACGATGCAGGCGCGGCCATTCAGCTCCAGACTTTGCCCCACGATGTGCGGATCGCCGGCGAGCGTGCTCCGCCAGAAAGAATCGCTGAGCACCACCGGGCAATCGCCGCTCATATCGCCCGGCAGGAAGGTTCGCCCGAGGGCCGCCGTCACGCCCAGCATGGCAAAGAAATCCTGGCTTACCGGAATGGCCAGAACGCCGCGGGCTGGTCCGCGGCCGGTCAGCTTGGCGCCGGCATTTGCCCAGGTCGCGAACGCTATTTTCTCGAAGCTCCGCGCGTGGCGCGCGTACTCTTCGAAGTCCGCGTAAGTGGCGAAAGTATGGGATAGGTTCGGATCTCTCGCGCTGGCGTCGAGGACATCCACCAGGCGGGCCGGATCCCGATAGGGCAACGGTTGCAGGATCGCTCCGCGAACCACGCTGAACACCGCGGAATTGGTGCCAATGCCGAGGGCGAGCGTCAGGACGACGACGGCGGCGAATCCCGGCGACTTACGAAGGAGACGAAGCGCGTATCGGACGTCCTGCCCCATGCAGGTATTTTAGCCGCATGGCCGGCTGTGGAGTCACGTTCGCACGCCGCTCTTTTCCCGTTCGCGATTCTCACCGGCGTTCTTAGTCTTGTCGCCTTGCCCGTTAGCGTGGCGCGCGCTTTCATGCCGCCGCAGCTCGCGGCGCACCACGGGCAGCGCCGATTCGGCAATGGTGATTTCATGGGCCAGAATCTCGACTGTATGGTGATCGCCCTTGCCCCGCGCATCGCGCAGTTTTCCGTTCAACTCGTGGAGATTGTCGGCCGCCTGCGAGTAGAGGCGCCAGAGAGTGTCGCAAACCGGACAAGCTTCGACCATAACCCGATGTTACAGCACCACCCCGATCGAAACTGTGTAACTATTCACGCGGACTCTCTCCTACACTAATAGCGTGCCCATCTGCCACGGCTCATTCCGCGCGCTGCTGCTCTACGACGTTGCCGAGGAATTCGACCTGGCGGAGTTGCGGCGGCTTTTGGGGGCCGAACCGCCTCCACGGTCCCCGGGATTCAAGCTGCCCGCGCCGGGATATGTGCGCTTCGAGCGGCCTCCTCTAACCGAAACGTGCGAACCCGTCCACCTGGCCACCGGAGAAACCGCGAGCGCCAGCCTCCGTTATTTTAACGACGGTGTGGTGAGCCTCGAAATCGAGCTCCCGTTCGCCACCGGCTGGCCGGCGCTGCTGGCGCTCTCCAATCGCTGGATCGAAGCCGGCGAAGTGGAACAGCGCGGCGCCAAACGCGTGCGCAACCGCATGAAGGCGCTCGCCACGGCGCTGCGCAAGCCGTACGCCGAGTGGATCGACGAAGTCTATTACGTCATCGAACTGCATGATGTGCATGGGGCGGATGGCTCGCGCCTCACCGCGCAGGAATTGCTGGCGCAATACGGCCACGAAGTCAGCCAGGTGATCCGCGGGGAAACGCAGGTGCTTTCGGAAGTGGAGCAAAAAGAAGTGCTGGCTTCGAGCGTCTCTTACTATCCCACCGACCTGCTCGTCGTGGGCTGGCTGGCCGCCCTGGTCTACGACAACCCGGACGGCGCGGCCCCGCTCATTCAGTTGCTGGAATATGCCAATTTTCAGCTCCTCGAATATCGCCGCTACGACGAGATTCTTACCGAGCTGCTGAAGAACACTTACAGCGCGCTCGAACGCCGCGGCGGATTCTTTTCGCGCTGGCGCCTGGCGCGCGATGCCGAGCAGTTGAACCGCCTCCGCCTCGACGTGACCGAACTCACCGAACGCGCCGACAATGCCATCAAGTTTCTGAGCGACATGTTTTACGCGCGCGCCTACCGGCTGGCCGCGGCAAAAGTCGGGGCGGGCGACTACCGCAGCCTGGTAGACCAGAAGCTGCGCATCGCGGGCGATCTCTACGAGTTCATGGTGAGCGAGTTCCGCGAAGCGCGCGGGTTCTTCCTGGAGGTGGTGGTCATCATCATTTTGATCATCGAGCTGGTGCCTATTTTCCGCGGAGGGAGATAATAGTGGTGATGGCTCGCCACACACAGGAAGAGTTCAACGCTATGTATTCGGACAAACCGCCATGGGATATCGGCCGTCCGCAGCGCCCTTTTCAGGCACTGGCGGACGCCGGCGAACTACGCGGCAAGTTGCTGGATGCCGGGTGCGGCACCGGCGAGCATGCGCTCATGGCGGCCCGCCTGGGGCTGGACGCCACCGGAATCGACACCGCACCCGCCGCGATTGCGCTGGCCGAAACCAAGGCACGCGAGCGCGGGGTCGCGGCGCGCTTCCTGGTGCACGACGCGCTGCGGCTCGCGGACCTGGGTGAAAAGTTTGACACCGTGCTCGACAGCGGGCTGTTTCACGTGTTTGATGATGCCGGCCGGCTGCTCTATGTGGCGAGCCTCGCGGCGGCCATCGTGCCGGGCGGCCGGTATTTCATGCTGTGCTTCAGCGACCGCCAGCCGGGCGATTTCGGTCCGCGGCGCGTCACGCAGGCGGAAATCCGTGCCCACTTCGCGGATGGATGGCGGGTGGATTCGATCGATGCCGTAACGCTCGATACCAATCTGGTTCAGCCGGGAATTCAGGCCTGGCTGGCGCGAATTACGCGAATATGACAACCGTGACAAGTGTTAATTGCTGCGACTTTCCGAACGCCTCCGTCATCATCCGTTGATATGCGCAAACTTGTTCTCACCGGCGTCATCATGACAGCCGCGCTTTTCGGAGCTTCCAACGTGCTTGATTTTACCCTCAATTCCATCGACGGCAAACCAGCCCCGCTGGCCCAATATAAGGGCAACGTGGTGCTCATTGTGAACGTCGCCAGCCGCTGCGGTTTCACACCGCAATACGCCGGCCTTGAAAAGGTCTACGAGAAATACAAAGATCGGGGATTCGTGATCCTGGGGTTCCCGGCGAATAATTTTGGCGGACAGGAACCCGGCACCAACCAGGAGATCAAGACTTTCTGCAGCAGTAAATACAACGTGACGTTTCCGATGTATGCCAAGATTTCGGTGAAGGGCGCCGATATGCACCCGCTCTATCAGTTCCTCACCGACAAGCAGGCAAACCCGGCGACCGGCGGTGACATCCAGTGGAATTTCACCAAATTTCTGGTCGGGAAAGACGGCAAAGTGATCGCGCGCTTCGAATCGGCCGTCACGCCGGAATCGGCCGAAGTGACAAACGCGATCGAGAAGGCGCTGAGGTAAGGCTGTTTCGCCGTCAATCCGCGCGGTCCTTAAATGGAGCGGCCCGATTCGCGGGTTTGATTCTGGCGCTGTCTGCGCCGGTCGGACTGCTTCGGGCGCAAGGCCCGCCGTTTCAGATCGACGACCCGGTTCCGGTTGACTTACACCACTACGAGTTCTACATCTTCGGATCGATGGACGGGACGCCGGCCGAAATCGACTCGCTCGGGCCGGCTCTCGAATTCAACTGGGGCGCTGTTCCGCGCGTTCAACTCCACGCAATTCTACCGTTGGGCGCGATTGCGCCGTCCAATAATCCGATCTATGCGCCGGGCGGGATGGGTCCGTCGGAATTCGGGCTGACGGATATGGAACTCGGAACCAAGATTGCATTTTTCCAGGAGACCAGGACCCTTCCGCAAATTGGCACTTTCACCATGTTCGAGATGCCGGCGGGAAGTTACGCCAAAGGTCTCGGGGTCGGGAAGGTCTGGTACAAGCTTCCCATTTGGCTGCAGAAAAACATCGGTCACTGGCTCCTGGATGGCGGGGCGGGTTACCAGGTAGTCCCGCAGAATGGCTACCGCAATTTCCCTTACGGCGGATTTCTGCTGAAGTACTCCTTCGGCGAGCGCCTGGAAATCGGAGGCGAGGTCTTTTCCCACGGGCGCGAGGGTTTTGCGACCCCGCAGACGCAAGCATCCACCCTGATCGACGTGGGCGGATATTACCATTTCAAGAATCACCCCGGAGAACAGTTCCTGTTCTGCTACGGCCACTCGGTGGCTGGCCAAACCGAGAATTACGCCTACGTGGGCATGTACTGGACGTGGGGAAAAGGCGGCGCCAAGCCAGACGCCGGCGACTTCTTCGAGCCGGGATCCATGGGGCGGAACGCGTTTCGATAAAGCACCCGCCGATATAATCGTGCTCCCTTATTCCACCCTCAGCGCCATCGCCGGCTTGATCCGTGCCACCCTCACCGATGGCACCAGCGATGCCGCCATCGCCACCAGCATCAACGCGCCGCCGACCAGCGCGAATACCGCCGGATCGGTGGGCTTGACGTCATAGAGCAGCTGCGCCATCAGGCGCGTGAGCAGCGCCGCCGCCACCAGCCCGATCGCGAGCCCGATCGCCGCCAGGCGCATTCCCTGCCCCAGCACCATCCCCACCACCGTACCGGCGCGCGCGCCGAGCGCGATTCGAATCCCGAACTCGCGCGTGCGCTGCGACACCGCGTACGCCAGCACCCCGTAGATGCCGATCGCCGAAAGCACCAGCGCCAGCACCGCGAACGATCCGCAAATGGTCATCGCGGCCCGGCGTTGGCGCACCGAAGTCGCCAGGCGCTGCTCCATGGTCTTCACGTCGAACAGCGGCAGTTCGGGATCGGCCTTGGCGAATTCTCGCCGCACCGCCGCCGCAACCCCCGCGTTGCCGCGCGATTTCACCGCCAGGTACAAGTACGACGTGGGATATTGGTCGACGGCAAAATAGATCTCGCCAATCGGATTGCGCTCCGCCAGGTCGCTGGTCTTCACGCTTCCGACTACGCCCACGATCGTGCAAACGTAATTCTTGTCGTCGTGCATACTGGGAAGACCACGGATGATGCGTGCGCCAATGGCGTCCCCCTTGGGGAAATACTTGTGCGCCAGGTATTGATCGATGAGGACGACGCGCTGGGAATCGGCGCTGTCCGAGGGCTCGAGGAACCGGCCCTGCAGCAGCGGAATTCCCACGGTGGTGAAATACCCTGGATCTACCACATTCCACAGCGGCACGGGCGGATTCTCGTTGGGGCCGAGTGGGCGGCCTTCGAAGGTCATCACGCTGTCGTTGTTGTTTCCGCCGAACGGCAGCAGATCGGCCACGCCGGCGCTTTCCACGCCCGGAATGGCACGCACTCCATCCATCACGCGCCGCACGAAACCGCGGATTTCCACGTCGCCCGCGTAGTGCGATTTCGGCAGCACGAACAGCGCCGTATCGATGTTGCGCGGCTGGAATCCCGGGCTCACGTTCAGCAGGCGCGCAAAACTGAGGGTCAACAGACCCGCGCCGATCAGCAGCACGAATGCCAGCGATACCTGGCAAACCACCAGCGTCGAGCGCGTCCACACCGCGGCACGCTCGCTGGTTCCCGTCCGTCCCGTCTGCCGGAAGATCACGTTGAGATCGCGCCGCATCAGGTGGTAAACCGGTACGCTCCCAAAGATCAGCCCGGTGAGCCCGGCTACCGCGGCGCTGAACGCCATCGCGCCGGCATCGATGTGAATGGCCCCGCCGCGCGGCAGTTCCTGCGCGCCGAGCATGGCGAGCAAGCGGACGCCGCCGTAGGCCAGCAGAATGCCGAGCGCGCCGCCGAGAGCCGCCAGCGTTACGCTTTCGGTCAGCAGTTGCCGGGCGAGCCGTCCGCGAGCCGCCCCCAGGCTGTGGCGGATGGCCAGTTCCTTCATGCGGATGTTGCTCCGCACCAGCATCAGGTTGGCCACGTTCACGCAGCCAATCAACAGCACCAGAATTACCGCCGCCTGCAACAGGTACAGGGTCGGCTTGATCTGGTGGACCATATCGTCCTTCAAGCCGCGCACTACCGAGCCGAAGCGGGCGTTCTCCAGCAGCTTGCGAAGTTTCCCGGAGCGCTCGATCTGGAACTTGTTTAAGACGTCGATGCGGCGCTGCGCGGCGGCGATGGTCACGCCGTTTCTGAGTCGCGCGATCATGTCCCAGCTATTGCTGTGGCGCGCGGAATCGAGGGTCTGCTCCGGCGAGAACGAAAGCGGCACCCAGAGCTTGGCTTCCGACCCCGGCGATTCGAACCCGCGCGGCATCACCCCCACCACACGATACGGCACTCCGCTCAAGCGGATATCGCGGCCCAGAACGTGGCTGTCGCCTGCAAACTTGTCCTGCCACAATCCGTAGCTCAGAATGACGAACTGGTCCTTCTGATAAACCGCGTCGTCTTCGGTGAACGCGCGGCCAATGGCGGGAGAAACCCGCAGCACGCGAAAAAACGAAGGCGTGACCGCTTGGGCCGAGAGATGCACCGCCGAGCTTTCGGCGCCGAGATTGAACCCGTTGCCGCGCATCAGCGCGACGGAGTCGAAGACCTCGGTAAGCTGGCGCCGGTCGAAATAATCCGGAACGCCGTTCGACCCGTTGTCGGTCACCATGATGCCGGGATAGATGTTGAAAATGCTGACCAGGCGGTCCGGTTGCGCGAACGCCAGGGGCTCCAGCACCACGGTGCGGAGAACCGTGAAAATCGCGGTGTTGGCGCCGATGCACAAGGCGAGCGTCAGCAGCGCCGTAATCGTGAAGGCTTTCTCTTTCCAGAGAAGCTTTAAGCCGAAACGAAAGTCCTGAAGCATGAATCCTCGAAAGATTCATACGCCGCGGACCGGGTGCCAGTTCGCAGAATTATTCGATGATGCGGAACGAGTAGAGCTTCCCGATCCGCCCAGAGCTGCCCGTGCCGTCGCCACTCGAGGGTGGCAGAATTCCGTACTCGCCCGTTCCGATATCTGCCGGCAGGATGATCTGGTAGGTGCGCGGTGCAATTTTCTTGTTCTCGAACGGGATCGAGTCGCGCGTGGCGCCGCCGGAAGCGTGGAACACGCCTCCCGTCATGGTGCGGAATTCGCGCGAGTCCTTCTGCTCGTGCAGCCGCAGCAACTGATACTCCGTCGCCGCCGTACCTTCCGGTGTGTAAATGAGAATCTCGACCGGCGTCTTCAATGCATTGGGGCTATGCTCGCCATTCAAATGGCCGTTGATGTCGCCTTTGACGATTCCCGCTGTCCCGATCGATTTCAGCACGCCGCCGGTCTTGAAATTCACCACTTCGGGGTTCAGATCGGCCCAGGTACCGGCCTTGTTGTAGTACACCCCCACCTCGTTCACTGGACCGGCCGCCGTGGGGGCTGCCGCCCCAGCCGTAAGCGTGGCAGGCGGCGCGCCGCCTCCGCTCGCCTTCGAGATCATCGCTGCGATCACTTTATCGCTGACACCCGCGCTTTTGAGCGCGATGAGGTCGTCGGCCGAAGTCTTGTAAGTTCCCGGTTGCCCGTTGATCGATCCCACAATGACATCGTCGCTCAGCCCGGCCTTTGCCATCTTGATGACCGAATCGTTGTTCATTGCCGACTGCGCTAGCGCCAAAACGGCGAGTCCGATGCCCAAGATTAACGTTCTGCGCACAATCCCCTCCTATCCCCCTGGATCTAATCTCAATTTAAGCCCGGATCAACGGCAGTTTACCGTTTTGAAGGCGCAGGCGCAAGCGCGGCAGTACCAGATGTCAAGGCAAAGTAGAAATGTCCCCCTCGGCGGCAAAGTAGAAATGTCCCCTTTCCCCTGAGGCTTTTCCGAGTGCGTAACGGGATCGCGTTCCTCCCGGCGCGTTCCTTTACCCGGGTCCCGGGCCGGCCAACGGGAGGCGGCACGGAGGGTTTGGTTTTGAACCCCATCGGACCAGATAGATTCGGCCATGCCTTCAAAACGCCTGCCGCGGGACGGACTTTTTGGGGGGATCGGCTAGAATCGGGGTAGCTATGACCCACCGGCTCGCCCCCTGCTGCACGCTCTGCAAGTCCATCGGCATGTGGGCGCCCTCCGGCAATTACCTATCCCATTTTCCTGCTCCGCAAAGGCTGCATCTGGCCAGGAGTTTTCCTTTCCACGGGCTGCCCCCGAAAGAGCCCGGCAAGCCGTGACGCCGGGACTCTGGAAAACCGTCACCCGCTTCGACCGCGCCCGAATTCATCCCTGGATGGCGCTGCGAAACGCGCTCGGCGTGGCCCTGCCGCTGGCCGCTGGCGCGTTGATGGGGCACCCCGGCGGCGGGCTGGTAGCCGCCACCGGCGCGCTCAACGTGGCGTTTTCGGATGGCGCCGACTCCTACACCGACCGCGCGCGCCGCATGTTGTCCGCAACTCTTTCCTGCGCGCTCGCGGTTTTCATGGGCGCACTGACCGGCCGCCTGCATGCGTTGGCAGCCGCGGAAGCCGCCCTCTGCGCGTTCCTCGCGGGCATGATGGTCGCCGTCAGCCCGGCCGCGGCGGATATCGGAAACGTCACGCTCATCACCCTGGTGGTTTATTCGGCGCAGGTCATGTCGCCCGGCCAGGCTGCCATCGCCGGTCTTCTCTCGCTTGGCGGCGGACTCCTGCAGATCGCTCTCTCGCTGGCGCTCTGGCCGGTTCGGCGCTACCTGCCGGAGCGGCGCGCGCTCGCGGATGTGTATGCTGAACTCGCTCGCATAGACGCCGTCGCTCCTGCCGGCGACGCGCCCCCCGCTACTGCGCAAATGGCGGCGGCGCAAGCCGCCATGGAAGCGCTTGGCGGCCATCGCTCGCTCGAAGCCGAACGCTACATCGCGCTTTTCAGCCAGGCCGAACGCATTCGGCTTGCGCTGCTTACGCTCTCGGGCTTGCGAGCGCCCGAACTCCAACGCGTGCTCGCACTGGCTTCGGAAGTTCTGAAGGCTGTCGCGCACTCGCTGGAATCGGGACGTCCCGCGGCCGTTTCTTCTGCATCCACAGCCGAGTTCCGCGCGCTCGTGGAACAAATGCGTCGGCGCGATTCCGATCCCATCGTCCACGACACCCGCTGGCAGGTGGAATCCCTTGCCGGCCGCCTGCGTTCCGCACTCGATCTCACCGGCCATCTCACTCCCGAGGGCGTGCGCGAATTCCAAAGGCGCGAGGCAGCACAGCCTTGGCGATTGCGGCTCGCCGGTACCCTGGCGCTTCTGCGCGCCAATCTTCGGATCGGCTCCGCCGTCTTCCGCCATGCCGTGCGGCTGTCGGTGTGCGTAGTGGCCGGAATGCTCGCCGGCCATTTGATCGATTGGCGCCGCTCCTATTGGATGCCCATGACGATTGTCATCGTCTTGCGTCCCGACTTCGCCACCACCGTCAGCCGCGGCCTTCTGCGCCTCGGCGGCACTCTCGCCGGGCTGGTGCTCGCCACCGCGCTGTTCCACCTCCTGGCGCCGGGCGTCGCCGTGAAGATCCTCATGATCGGTCTTTTTGCGTTCCTTATCCGCTGCTACGGGCCAGCGAATTATGGAGTGCTGGTGACGGCGCTCACTGCGCTGGTGGTGCTGCTGCTCACTATCCTGGGCGGCGCGCCCGGGGAGGTGATGGTGGCGCGCGGGTTGAATACCGCGGCTGGCGGCGCCATCGCTCTCCTCGCTTATTGGCTCTGGCCCACCTGGGAACGCGCCCAAATTTCCGAGGCGCTGGCGGCCCTGCTCGATGCCTACCGCGCTTATTTCCGCGCAGTCAGCAGCGCGTATCTCGAGCCGGAGCGATCGTTCGCCGCCCAGCTGGACCACGTCCGAATCGCCGCGCGCCTGGCCCGATCGAACCTCGAAGCCGCCGCTACGCGCTTACGTTCCGAACCCGGGTCGCCGCACTCCCGCATCCACGCGGTCGATTCCATCCTGGCCAACTCTCACCGCTTCATATACGCCGCCATGTCGCTCGAAGCGGGGCTGGGGCGCGGCCGCCCGGTACCGGCGCGCAATGCGTTTCGCGTCCTCGCCGATCATGCCGATCTGACCCTGTATTACCTGGCCGCCTCTCTTCGAGGTTCCCGGATCGCCGCCGCCGATCTTCCCGACCTGCGCGAAGACCATCACGCCCTCGCCAGTTCCGGCGATCCCACCGTCGAACGCTACGCCCTGGCGAACCTCGAAACCGACCGCATGGCAAACAGCCTCAATACCATCTCGGAAGAAGTTCTCCGCTGGCAATAACCCCGCAAGCCAACTCTACGACAACGTCAGGATCGGCGCCGATTGCCCATCCTTGGCGCGCCGCAAAAGCCGTCCCTGCCGGTACACATCGAACGCCAGAATCACCGGAATCGAAACCAGCGCCAGCTGCATCGCGCCGTTGGCCAGTCCCACCAGCTTGCTGGCGTCCGCCGGAGCAACTTTCGGCCCGCTGATCTCCACCCAGTTCGGCACTTTCAGCAGCACCATTGCGAACGCGATTTCCACCCCGTCGAGTGCCAGCCGGATCCACGAACGCGCCGCGTTCCAGGCCGGCCGCAGGAAGCAATACAAATTGACTGCCGCGCGGCTAGCCGTCAGCACCAGGATCAGCCAGTAGAGTTCGCCCCACACCCTCACCAGCCCGATGCGCAATCCGTTATCGAGGACGAACGCGCTGCGATGCCACATCGTTACCGCCCAGAAGAAAGCCATCGCCGAGCCGAAAGCGAATCCGGCGAAATCGTTGTGCCACTGCATCTGCGGGTGCGACGCCGGCACACGGGGAAGCTTGCGCGGGTCCCACCGGTCGACCCACCTGTCCTGGTAGCGATCCACCAGGAAGAAAATCGTCGTGATGATGCCAATGACGAAAAACGGCGTCTGCCACACCGCCGCCAGGAAGCGCAAGGACGCCGCCAGCGGGTGTCCCGACTGGACAATCGGCGCGAGCGACACAAGGATCAGGATCGGGAGAAGCACCCAGAGCAAAACAACCCGGAGCACCAGGAAATAGATGGGCAGCATCGCCGGATTGATCAGCCGCTCCTGGGGAAGGTAGCCGCTGGCGACGCGCAATGGCGAGCCGCGCTGTTTCAGCACAGCCGCCAGTTCGTCCAGCGTCAGCGTCCGGCCGGCGGCCGACTCTCGCTCCTCGATCTGCGATTGCAGGTCCTCCGCCAGTTCCGCCAGGATATCCGCCTGCTGCTTTCGCGGCAGCCACGGCCGGACAGCATTCAAATAACGATTGATCAGTTCGCTGTTACTCATTGCTTTTGCTCCTCTGGGCTCACGGCCGGCACTGCGAGTATGCGCTCCAGTGCTGAATTCATCTGCCGCCATTCGGCCAACAGGCTCGCTAGAACTTCCTCCCCTGCCGGAGAAATGCGGTAAAAGCGCTTGTTGCGCTTGTCCTCCTCGCGCCACTGGCTCACCAGCAGCCCCTGACTTTCCAGGCGCCGCAGAAGCGGATAAAGAGTGTTTTCATCGATAGCTAAACCCTGGTCTGACAACGCCTTACGAATAGCGTAGCCGTACAGTTCGGTGCCCAGTTGCCCCAACACCGCCACCGCCAGGCAGCCGCGGCGAAGCTCCAGCCGGAGATTCTCGAATAACTCGGAACGAGTACCGTTGGTGTGCATCACATGCTGTCCTACACACACTGTATATTAAACAGTGTGTGCTGTCAAGTATAATTCTGAAATATGCTCTCCCGACGCTCTTTTCTACGTGGTTCCACTCCGGCACTCGGCGCCATAGCCTTGGGAAAAAGAGCCTTAGCTGCCAAGCCCCGTCTCCCGCGCGTCTCCGTCTCGCCCGACCGCGTCATCCGCACCATTGCCGGATTGCGACCCTTCCGCCCCGCCGGATTCTGCGTCCGCGCCGAAAAGCTCGCCGGGAAACTCATCATCCACAACTATGGCCACGGCGGCGCAGGCATCACGCTTTCGTGGGGCACCGGTCTCCTCGCCGTGCGCGAAGCCGCCGGCGTTGAAACGCGCGACTGCGCCGTCCTCGGCTGCGGCGTCAACGGACTCACCACCGCCCGCCTGCTGCAACAGCGCGGATACAACCCCGTCATTTATTCCAAGGAAATGCCGCCCTCCGTTACCTCCAACGTCGCCGGCGGATTGTGGGAGCCCGTCAGTCTCTTCGACCACGCCAGCGTCACCCCGGCCTTTCGCGCTCAGTTCGCCGAAGCGGCGCGCCTCTCCTTCCAGCGCTACCAATCGCTCGCCGGCGATTACTACGGAGTCCGTTGGCTGCCGCTCTACACCCTCGCGCAGGATGCCGCCGCTATCGCGCCGCCCGCGCCCGATAGCCCCAACGGCCCGGTCGAGTCGCTCTATCCCGAATCCCACGATCTCGGCGGCCACCAGCACCCCTTCAACGTTCCCTTCGTCCATCGCCGCGACAGCATGCTCATCGAGCCCGCCATTTATCTCAATGCTCTGATCCGCGATTTCGAGCTCGCCGGCGGCAGGATTGTGATCCGCGAATTCGGCTCGCCGCGCGAAGTGGCTGCCCTGCGCGAGACCCTCATCTTCAACTGCACCGGTCTTGGCGCGCGAACCCTTTTCGCGGACACCAGCATGCTGCCCATCAAGGGCCAGTTGGTGTTTCTCCTGCCGCAGCCCGAGGTCGATTACATGACGATTGGACCGAACGGCATCTACATGTTCCCCCGCCACGACGGCATCCTGCTCGGCGGCAGCTTCGAGCGCGGCGTCGAAAACACGGACATTGACCCCGCCGTCACCCAGCGGATTCTTCGCGATAATGGCGCGCTGTTCGGCGGGATGCGCGGCTGATCGAATCGCGCTAGAATCTCCCAATGCCTCCGGGGCCGTCCCGTGTCCTGCGATTCGCCCTTCTGGCGCAGTCTTGCGCCCTCGCATTCGGATTTCAATCCACCGGCCCGATCGGCGTCATTCCGCGGCCCGCCTCCAGACCCGCGTCGGCGCCCGTGCTCCGCGTGGATTCGTCGCTGGTCCTGATCCCCGTGCGCGTCACCGACCAGGACGGCGCCTCCGTGATCGGTCTCAAACAGGAAGACTTCGAAGTCTTTGACGACGGCGTCCAACAGGCCATCACGCATTTCTCGCAGGACGATGCTCCCATCTCCGCCGGCGTCCTGCTCGACATCAGCGGCAGCATGCGCAACAAAATGGAGAAGGCGTCGCAAGCCGCCACCGAGTTCTTCAAGTCCGCCAACCCGGAGGACGAATTTTTCCTCGTGGAATTCAACGCCCGCGCGCGCCTTACCGTGCCTTTCACCGGCGATTGGCCCGGCATCGCCTTCGCGATCGCCGCCGCCCGCCCTACGGGCATGACCGCCCTGTTGGACGCCATCCAATTGTCCATCCAGCAGATGAAGCACGCGCGGCATGCGCGCAAGGCGCTGGTAATCGTCTCCGATGGCGGCGACAATTTCAGCCGCCGGTCGCTGCGCGGAATGCGGGACACCCTCATCGAAGCCGGCGTTCAGGTATATTCGCTGGGCGTCTTCGACCGTGACTACTCCGTCAAACACCCGTCCGAGGAGCGCAACGGTCCCAGCCTCCTCGATCGCGTCGCGCTGGAAACCGGAGGCCGAACCTACCCCGTCAGCCTGGACGCGTTGCCCCAAATCGGCGCCGCGATCGCCCGCGAACTCCGCAATCAATACGTGCTCGGCTATTCACCCGCGGAAGCCGCCGACGGCAAATACCACCGCGTGAATCTCAAACTCGCCCTCCCCGGGGCCGAAAGCCGCCTGCGCACTTACTACCGCCAGGGCTATTACGCCCCCAGCCGGTAGCTACGTCCTTTTTAAAGTCCAGTCGATGGTCTGTCCCATTTCCTGCCCCAGATCCACGGTGAGCTTGATCGTATCTCCCGAGATCTTTCCCTTATAGGTCATCTTCAACGAGTTGCCTTGAAAATCGGCGGTAATCGTAAATGAAATGTTATCGCCATCGATTTTGCCGTCTTCGATTGTCGACTTGCCGAGCAGTTCGCTCGTAGTCTCTCCGGTCAGCTTGTTTCCATCTACTTTGAACACAAAGGTTCGTTCGATCGATTGGCCGCCGAAATCGGCCGTGCCTTTCCAGGTCCCGCCGATATCGGCCGCCGGCGCTGTCGCCGCGAGAATAGCCGTCAGAATTGACGCGAGTACGATGCTTCGTTTCATGATGCTTACTCTGCGCGATTTGCGCGCCGAAATCAAGTCCGCCCTATGCTAGAATTCGTCTGCCCATGAATCGCCGATTTCTCTGGCTGCTCGTCGCCGCGAACTTCGCCCTCCGCGCCCAGCCCTCCGTTCCGCACGGCGTCGAGTACGCCGTCCCCACCGAGTCCGAAATCAAAGCCACGCTCGACCGCATCCGCGATTATTTTGCCCGGTCCACCACTTACCACGTCGTCGACACCCAGACCGGCCGCACCATCACCGACTTCGCCACGCCCGTCAAAACCGCTGCCATCGAGCCCTTCAACGACTGGGATTACCCCATCGGCGTCGCCCTTGCCGGCATGCTCCTGGTGAGCGACGTTACCGGCGACCGCACTTACAGCGATTACACGCTCCGCAATTTCGATTTCATTTTCGACCACCTCGACTACTTCCGCCGCCAGGCGGCGCAGTTCGGTCCGCAGCCCAACGGCTACCGCCGCTTCATCCACATGGCCGCCCTCGACGATTGCGGCGCCATCGGCGCGGCGCTCATCAAGGCGTACGCCAGGAAGCCTGACCCGCGTTACCGCGCCGCCATCGACCAGATCGCCGATTACATCGCGCACAAGCAGATGCGCCTTCCCGACGGCACCCTGGCGCGCGCCCGCCCGCAGCCCGTCTCCCTCTGGATCGACGACTCCTACATGAGCATCCCCTTCCTCGCGCAGATGGGAAAACTCACCGGCGATCGCTCCTGGTACGACGACGCCGCGCGCCAGGTCATCGGCATGGCCGAACGCCTGCAAGACCCCGCCACCGGCCTTTACGACCACGCCTGGTTTGAAAACACGGCGTCCTACGATCCGAAATTCTTCTGGGGCCGCGGCGCCGGGTGGGGCCTCATGTCGGCCGCGGAACTGCTGAGCGTGCTGCCGGAGGACCACCCGCAGCGCGCCCGCGTGCTCGAAATCTTCCGGCGCGCCGCCCGCGGCGTGGTCCAAACCCAGGGCGGCACCGGCATGTGGCACCAACTCCTCGACAAGACCGACAGCTACCTGGAAACTTCCGCCTCCGCCATGTTCACGTTTGCCATCGCCCGCGGCGTCAATCGCGGATGGCTCTCGCCCGTGTACGCGCCGGTTGCGCAGGCGGGCTGGCAGGCGCTTGCCAAAATGGTTCGCCCCGATGGCCGCATCGAAGGCATCTGCGTCAGCACCACCGCCGCCTATGACGCGGTCTATTATTACAATCGCCCCACCGATCTCGGTGCCATGCAGGGATACGGTCCGGTGCTGATGGCCGGCGCGGAAGTCGTCGCCATGCTGCGGCAATTCGATATCGAACGCAGCTTGAATACATTTCATTACCGCCCCAAATAGGAGTAGTCCTTGCGTACGCCTTTGTTCTTTCTCTTCCCTGCCGTCCTCGCCGCCGCATCCGCCACTGTCACCGTCCGCAACCCCATCGATATCCCCCGCCCCGGCGAAACCATCGTTCTCGACGCCGCCCAGTTGCGCAGTCTGCTCGCGGTGGACGATGTCCGCAAGGTCCACGTGCGCGCGGAGGGCGCCGATAAGGATCTGCTGGTGCAAGCGGTCGATACCAATGACGACGGCGTCTTCGAACAGTTCCTCTTCCAGGCCGATTTCGCGCCGCGCCAGACGCGCGTCTTCCAACTCACCGTAGGCCCGCGCCAAATCGCCCCCGCCGCCGATTACAAAACCTACGGCCGCTTCGTGCGCGAACGCCGGGACGATTTCGCCTGGGAAAACGATCGCATCGCCCACCGCATGTATGGCAAAGAGCTGGAGACGTTCCCCCGCGATAAGCTCGTCAGCAGCTCCGTGGACGTTTGGACCAAGCGCGTCCGCGGACTGGTAATCAACAACTGGTACATGGTGGACGATTACCATCGCGACCACGGCGAGGGCGCCGACCTCTACGCCGCCGGCGCCACGCGCGGCAACGGCGGCACCGGCATCTGGGCGGAAGGAAAGCTTTATCCCTCGGCTAATTTCCGCAACTCCAAAGTCTACGCCGTGGGGCCTATCCGCGTGCTCTTCGAACTCACTTACGACGCCTGGGATGCCGCCGGCGTCACGGTCTCCGAAAAGAAACTCGTGTCGCTCGACGCCGGGCAGAATCTCGATCGCTTCGAAAGTCGCTACACCATCCAAGGCAATGCCTCCAATCTGTCGCATGCGATCGGCATTCGCAGGCTGAAAACTACCGTTCGCGAACCCGGCAGCCACCGCGCCGTTCTCGTCACCTGGGAACCGCTGCAGGAGCGCGGCGAGTTGGGACAAGCCGTTATCGTCGATCCCGCCGCGGCGATAGATCAAACCGAAGACGGTCTCAATTACTATGTACTTACTAAGATCCAGCCCGGCAAGCCGTGCGTCTCTTATTCCGGCTTCGCCTGGACCCTGGCCGGCGATTTCCCCACCGCCGCCGCTTGGCAGCGCTACGTCGCCGATTTTGCGGCACGCCTTCGCTCCCCCATGGAAGTGACTCTCGCGCCGCGCTGACGCCCCAAACCGCCAGCAAGCAGGCAACCGGGGCCGCGACCACAGCGAGCTTTTTCCCTGAAGTGAGCCGGCCACTTGTAAATTTTCCCGAGCCCGCCGAGCCTTTCCCCGCCTGAAAATTGCGTTGACACTCAATAGACCCTGGTAAGCACATTCACGAGGTGAGACGGGAGGTGCTGTCGTGCGGAGATTCCATCAGCCGGCGTGTGCGCTTTGGATCGCGGCCGCCATGGCCGCCACAGGTGCCCAGGCGCAAACCATGTCCTTTGCCGCCGGCCAATCCTATTCGGCGGGCACCAGCCCGACTTCGGTGGCGTCGGGGACGTTCCGGTTGACCGGCCAGGTCACCCTTGGCGGCGCTGACCTCGCCATCACCAACCAGCACGGCGTTGCCATTCTATTCAGCGATCAGCACGGTGGCTATCTCCCGCGCGTGGACTACGACTTTCCCGCCGGCAGCAATCCGCAATGGGTTGCCGCGTTTTCCACGGGAGCCAGTTTGGTGCAGAACCTTGCCGTGGTCAATCAAGGCACCGGCACGGTTACCATCATGCTCGGCAGCAGCGACGGGACGTTCACAATGGGCCAGTCCTACCCCGCCGGCACCAACCCGAGAATGGTGGTGGTATCCGATTTCAACTCGGATGGCGCCGCCGACCTCGCCGTGGTGGATTCCGGCGCCGGTCCCGGCACCAGCGGCGTCTCGGTTCTTATGGGAAACAACGATGGCACCTTCCAAGCTGCCAAATTCAGCCCCACGGGTAGCGTTTCACTGGGGCTGGTCGCGGCTTATTTCGATTCCGACATCTATCCCGATATCGCGGTGGCGAATAGCGGATCGGATGATATTTCCCTTCTCATTGGCAAGGGGGACGGGACTTTTCAGCCGGCTGTAAACTACAAGCTCGATCGCCCAGGCATCAGCGTTTCTCCGACGTCGCTTACATGGGTGCCTCTCAACGGCAAAAATGGCCTCGTCGCGGCAACTCCCAACGTGAGGGGGTATGCCGTGCTTCTGGAACAGACCGTCGGCGGCGTGGTCAGTTTCGGAGCGCCGGTGTACTACACGCTCGACGACCCGAATTTCGTCGACAACAAGACCTTCATCACTACCCTTCAGGAGGGTCCCGGACACCTGAATGCCGGCCTGATTCTGGCCGATCTCAGCGCCAACCACGTGACGGTGCTCTTCGGCGACGGCGATGGGACATTTCCCACCTCGCTTTCCTACGCTGCCGGACCCTCCCCTACCTGCGTGACTTACGTGTCCAACGGAAACTCCGCCAACCCCTACAGCCTGGCGGTCAGCAACTTCGCCGTGGATGGCGTCGTCACTGTTGTGCCGATGAACGCCGGCGGGACCCTGCAGGCTCCGCCCCTCTACCGCTCCGCCTTCACCCCCCAGTATCTGGCCGTCGGCGATCTCAATAACGATGGCGCCCTCGACGTGGTGGCAGCGTCTTCCTTCACTACGGCCAATCTGGGCTCGGGGGTCAGCATGCTCGCCGACGGAAAGGGCGGCTTCCAGCCACCGGCCACCTGGGCCACGTCCGTCACCACATCCGTCGCCCTCGGCGATTTCAACGGCGACGGCAGACTCGACCTGGTGTCCACGCATCCCTCGCCCGGCAACGGCAATGTCTCCGTGCGGCTGGGGAATGGAGACGGCACCTTCCAGGCAGAAGTCCTTTATAACGCCGGAACCACACCGGACACCGTCGCGGTGGCCGACCTGAACGGTGATGGCAAGCTCGATCTGGTGCTCGGCAACCACAATTCCAACAACGTCTCGGTGCTGCTGGGCAACGGCAATGGCACTTTCCAGCCGGCGATCGATTACCCGACTCCCTCTAACGGCACACCCGATTCCGTCGTGGTGACGGATTTCGATGGCGACGGCAAGCCCGATATCGTCGCCGCGATCTCCGGCATCAATGCCACCACGGCCGCTCTCCTGCTCGGCAACGGCGACGGGACCTTTCAGCAGGCGATCCCCCTGCCTGCCGGCTTTCACAGCTCCGCGACCCTCCAAGTCGCGGCAGCCGATTTCAATGGCGATGGCAATTCGGATCTGGCACTCACCGATGGCACGACGCTTTCGGTAATCCTGGGAAATCGACTCTTCACGGGACAAGTCCCGGAACCCGAGGCGCTTCCCGCCCCGGTCACGACAACTTTGATCGGTCCCGGAGCCGCAATCAATGGAACCGTCGTGGTGGGAGATTTCAACGGCGACGCCAGGCTGGACCTGGCGGTCACCAATCGCGACGGCATCTTCCTTCTGGCGGGCAATGGGGACGGCAGTTTTCAGGCGCCGGTCACCTACACGCCATTTATCGGCGGCGCCATCGCCGTCGGAGACTTCGATGGCAACGGAACCCCCGATCTGGTCGCCGCCGACAGCACGCAAGACCAGACTCCGACCGACACCGTTGCCCTGATGCTCAATTCCAAGGCCTCGACCCCTATTTCGCTCACCGTTGCCACAACGCCCTCCGGGTTGGCGTTTTCGGTCTTGCACGGAACCACGCGCGCATCGGCATCCTCTTCGAACTGCGCGGCCTCGCCTTGCACCTACACCGCGAAATGGGGCGACTTCTTCCAAATCGTCATGCCGCCAATCCCCAGCGATGCCGTGACCCGCACCATCTTCCAGTCCATCAACGACGAGGGACCGACGACCATCGCCGCCGATGGCCAGGTGACCCATACGGTGCTGGTTCCAGCCGTTTCCACCACCGTAACCGTGACATACGACCGGCAGTATCAACTGACCTTGGGATTCACGCCGCCGCTCGGCGGCGCGGTCGCCGCGCCGCCCTCGGGAGGGTTCTATAGCGGCATCCAGTACCTCACCGCGGTAGCCCGGGCCGGATGGAAGTTTGTCAATTGGACCGGCATCGAACAGACCTCCGCTGGACCGGTGAACAAGACTTGCAACGCCAATCCCTGCGGGGCCCCGGTGGACGGCCCGGCCGCCTGGACCGCCAACTTCGTCTTTGTCGGACAGGTTTGCGACCCTAACGGAGACAAGCAGCTTACCGAAAGCGATCTTCAGGAATTGATCCGGCAAGCGCTGGGAGTCGATCCGCCAACCGGCGACGTGGACAACGACGGTGGCGTGAACATTGTCGACTTGCAGATTTCGGTGAATGCCGCCCGCGGCGGCAAGTGCCCGGTTCTGGTGGCGCCACCGCTCGACTGGGCCGGCGATTTCCGCCAGGGCGCCTTTCTCTATGACCCGCCCACGGGACAGGCCTATGCTGCTTTGAGCAACGGCGACGGAACGTTTTCTTATGTTCCCAGCTCCTTCGCCGCGGGTTTCGACACCCTGCGCTCCGGCGACTTCAACGGCGACGGCGGAGCGGACATCGTTCTCTACAATTCCACTAGCGGCGCCGGCTCCCTGGGCTTGGGAAATGGGGACGGGACGTTCCGCCTCCAGAATCTTGGCTGGCCGGCGGGCTTCAACTTCGTCGCCGCCTGCGACCTCAATGGCGACGGCAAGACCGATTTCGTGCTCTACAATTCGGCCACCGGGCTGATGGACACCGCCATCAGTAACGGAAACGGAACCTTTTCCTACAACTCCGTGGTCCTGGACAAGGGATTTTCGTTCTTCCAGGCCGCGGATTTCACCGGCGACGGCAAGGCCGACCTGCTGTTCTACCAGGCAACGGACTCCAGTTCGCTGGCTTTCATCGCCATCGGCGACGGCGCCGGAGGGTTCGCTCTCATGCCAAGTCCCATTGCTTTCCTTCCGGGCGAGAACGACGTTATAGGAGATCTGAACGGTGACCGAAAAGCGGATTTCATTTCCTACTTCTCGAACAACGGAGTGGTAGACTCCTTCATCGGCGACGGTTCCGGCGGATTCGCCGGCGCCTACCAGCAGTTCCCCTCCGGACTCACGACGGTCCTGCTCGCCGATTTTACCGGCGATCGAAAGGTCGACGTATTCGCCTACAACTCCACCACCGGCGCGGCCTACTTCGGTACCGGCGTGGGCGACGGCACCTTCAACCTCCAGCAGTTTTCCTGGTTCTCACCCGGCTTCGATCGGGTCGTGACAGCGGATGTGAACGGCGACGGACTGATGGACTTGATTCTCTACAACAGCTCCACCGGAGTTGAATACACCGGCATCAGCCAAGGCGATGGCACTTTCAGCTACACCTATCAGAATTGGGGAACCGGCAAACTGCTCGCGCGGTGATTTCAGGACCGCAGCCGGCCGGCAGCTCTGCGGGAGCGATTTGCGGGCTCGACTTCGCTCTCCCGCGGAAGGGACGCTCGCGCCGCGCTGAAGCGAACCACCACCAGCACCGCTACGAGCCCCACGGCAGGATGCGCTTCGATCCACCGGCAGGCAGCGGGAATCGCCGCCAGACAAGCCGCGGCAACCGCCATGCCTTTCGCTGCCGGAACGGGATCGGGTATCCGCACCTCTTCACGTTACCCGTCCGCCGGTTCGCCAGGTAGACCTGCCTGTACCAGAATCCGTGCCAAAAAATACCAGTACTTTCAACGTTTCTCCTGTCGGTGCGATCGCCGGTTGCAAATGAGCCTCGTCGGGTCCATAATCACCCCATGCGGTTCCTGAACGTCCGGCTCCTCGTCCTTCCGGCATTGGCTTCCCTCGTACTTCCCGTTCGTGCCGACATTCTGTATGCGGATCAGTTCAAGAACATCGAGTTCACCCAGACCGGCAACAGTTCGACAACCTTCCAGCAATCGTTCTTTTCGTCGAGTCTCTACGAGACCGGCGCCGGCGACTACTCTTCCGTCACGCTCACCTGCACTCACGGCACCGCCTGCGGTGGTCAGACCCTTACCCAACAGGTCTCTCCCGACAACGAATTCCTGTACCAGACCCCCGGTCTCCCGAGCACGCATGACATGAACCAGATGTTCCGGCAGGGAACCTACACCCTCACCACCAACACTGGCGCCACCACTTCGTATTCGTACACTGCCAACGATTACTCCCATACTCCCCGGGTAACCGACTACTCTTCTTTGCAGGATTCCGACTCAGCCGACAACCTCGTATTCGACCTGAACGCCTTCGGAAAAACCGGCGACGCCACCGATTCCTACATCTTCTTCACCATCTACGACGAAACCAGCGGCACCTACGTTTTCACCGACAACTTCCTGCCGGACACCACCACCAAAATCGTCGTCCCCGGCGACACCCTAAGTCCCGGCGACACCTTCGAATACCAGCTGGACTATTCCAACCGCGTCCTCGTTGCCGAGACCAACTCGGTCTTCGACGCACAGCTTGGCTTCGACAAGCGGACCGATGGCATCTTCACCACTACCGTCCCCGAACCGGCCTCTTTCATCCTGCTGGCGACTGTCCTCCTTGGTATCGGCTTCGTGTGCCGCCGCAGGTTTGTCCTCGCCCGTTAATCCAGGGCGGGAATTGCCCGCCGGAAACAGGATCGCCAGTTCAAAATCTTTCATCCTCTAACTCCAATTGAATCAATAACAAGGCTTTAACCAGTGCGGCCCGAATTCCCCGCCGTGCTATGGCTGAAAACGGGACGGCAGCCTTGCCCGTAGGAAATTGGGTTTGTTCCGCTATCTATAACTCAACCAGCGGGTGAATTGGGTTCGTTCGGTGTCTCCAGGCAAAGCTCATGAAAAGCCGGGAGAAATGGGTTCGTTTCGTCAACCGCTCACTCGCTGCCGAATGATCGCTATATTGCTAACATATGACTTAAAAATACTTGACATCTATATGCTCATGTTTTATGATTGTCAGTGGATGAGGCCTTCGGGCCCCCAAAAATTCTGCATCATGAGGAGTTCAACAATGTCTCTCACTCACTACGACCCCTTGGCTAGCCTCCGCGTCTTCGAAGACGCCTTCACCCGTATGGTCAACGAGCCCCGGGCCACCCGCCCCTGGTCTCCCGCTGTCGATATCTACGAGACCGAAAACGAGCTCGTCCTTAAAGCCGACGTCCCGGACGTTGATCCCAAAGAGATCGATGTGCGCGTCGAAAATCAAACCCTGACCATCTCCGGCGAGCGCAAATTCGAACAGGAAAAGGAAAGCAAGGGTTTCCACCGCATCGAGCGCAGCTATGGCAGCTTCGTCCGCAGCTTCGCTGTGCCCAACACCTTCGACACCGAAAAGATCAACGCCGGCTTCAAGAATGGCGTCCTCAGCGTCACCCTTCCGAAGAAGGAAGCCGCCAAGCCGCGTCAGGTAAAAATTGAAGTTAAAGCGTAAGCAGCCGAACCGCGACCGCGGGCGCACAGCCCGCATCATAATAATGACTGGGACAGGCCATCCAGCCAGTCCCGACGTGAGGGCCGGGGCAACCCGGCCCGGTTTTTTTCTTGGGGGAATCAATGTTTCGCTTGGATAAACTCACTCAGAAGGCTCAAGAGGCGCTTCAGCAGGCCCAGGGCGTCGCTGAAAAGCAGGAAAATCAGGTCCTCTTCCCGCTCCATCTCCTGATCGCCCTCGCCGAGGAGAAAGAAGGTATTGTCCGGCCCGTTCTCGAGAAATGCAACGTCCATCCCGACGCCATCGTCTCCGAGGCGCGCAAAATGCTCGGCAGCCTGCCCAAACAAGCCGGCATGCAGCCCGGAATGTACCTCTCCCAGCCCATGAACCAGGTGCTGGAAAAAGCTTTCGACGAAGCCACCCACTTCAAAGACGAATTCGTCTCCACCGAGCACCTCCTGCTCGCCATGGCCGATTACCGCCAGGACCCCGCCGGCCAGCTTCTCGACCGCGCCGGCGCCACCCACGACGCCATTCTCAAGGCGCTGGTCTCCGTCCGCGGCACGCAGCGCATTACCGACCAGAATCCCGAGTCGAAATACCAGGCACTGGAGCGCTACGCCCACGATCTCACCCAGTCCGCCCGCGACAACAAACTCGACCCCGTGATCGGACGCGATGACGAAATCCGCCGCGTCATGCAGGTGCTCAGCCGCCGCACCAAGAACAACCCCGTCCTTATCGGCGAGCCGGGAGTCGGCAAGACGGCCATTGTCGAGGGACTCGCCCAGCGTATCGTGCGCGGTGACGTGCCCGATCAGCTCAAGAACAAGCGGCTGGTAGCCATCGATCTCGGCTCCATGATCGCCGGCACCAAGTTCCGCGGCGAGTTCGAAGACCGCCTCAAGGCCGTCGTCAAGGAGATCATCGATTCCAACGGCGAGATCATCTGCTTCATCGACGAACTCCACACCCTTGTAGGCGCCGGCGGGGCCGAAGGCGCCATCGACGCCGCCAACCTGCTCAAACCCGCCCTCGCCCGCGGCGAACTGCGCTGCATTGGCGCCACCACCCTCAACGAATACAAGAAGCACGTCGAAAAGGATGCCGCGCTCGCCCGCCGTTTCCGCACGGTGATGGTCGGAGAGCCTACCGTGGACGATACCATCGCCATCCTCCGCGGCCTCAAGCAGAAGTTCGAAATCCATCACGGCGTCACCATCAAGGATTCCGCTATCGTCGCCGCCGCCGTGCTCTCCCAGCGCTACATCGCCGACCGGTTCCTGCCTGACAAGGCCATCGACCTCATCGATGAAGCCGGCTCCGCGCTCCGCCTGCAAATCGGCTCCATGCCCGAAGAAATCGACGACCTCGAACGGCGCGTCCTCCACCTCGAAATCGAGCGCCAGGCGCTCACCAAAGAGCATGACACCGCGTCCCGCGAGCGTCTCCGCGCCGTAGAAAACGAACTCGAAGAATTGCGTGCCAAAGTCGCTCCCTTGCGCGAAAAATGGAACAAGGAGCGTACCGCCATCGATCGCGTCCGCCAGCTCAAGGAAGAGCAGGAAACCCTCCAGAAACAAGAAGAGAACGCCAACCGCTCCGGCGATTGGGAAAAGGTCGCTCAGCTCCGTTACGGGCGCCTTTCGCAAATCGGCAAGGAGATCGAAGCCGCGCAGCACGACCTTGAAGCCGTCGAAGAAAATCCCCTCCTCAAAAAGGAAATCGGCGAGGACGATATCGCCAAAATCGTCGCCAAGTGGACCGGCATCCCCGTCCAGCGCATGCTCGAAGGTGAAATGGAAAAACTCATCCACATGGACGAGCGCCTCAAAGAACGCGTGGTCGGCCAGGATGAAGCCGTCCGCCTGGTTTCCAACGCCATTCTTCGCAACCGCGCCGGCCTGAGCGATCCCAACCGGCCCATCGGCAGCTTCATTTTCCTCGGCCCCACCGGCGTCGGCAAAACCGAACTCGTGCGCGCCCTCGCCGGCTACCTGTTCGACGACGACAAGGCCATGATCCGCGTCGATATGTCCGAATACGGCGAGCGCCACTCGGTGGCCCGCATGATCGGCGCTCCTCCCGGATACGTCGGCTACGACGAAGGCGGCCAGCTCACCGAACAGGTGCGCCGCCGTCCTTATTCCGTGCTCCTCTTCGACGAAGTCGAAAAGGCGCATCCGGAAATTTTCAACGCGCTGTTGCAGGTTCTAGACGACGGCCGCATGACCGATGGCCAGGGCCGCACCGTCAGCTTCAAAAACACCGTCATCGTCATGACGTCGAACATCGGCACTTCGATGGTCGAAAAGAACACCATCGGGTTTTCGGCCTTGGGTAAGGATCGCGAGGGCGACGACCGCCGCAAGCGTCTTCTGGACGCCCTGCGGCATGCGTTCCGTCCCGAGTTCCTGAACCGCATCGACGATGTCATCGTGTTCAACACGCTCACCCGCGAAAATCTGTCGCAAATCGTCGACATCCAGTTGGCCTACGTCAATAAAATGCTGAAAGACCGCAAACTGAAAATGGTGGTCACGCAAGCCGCCAGGGATATCATCATCAGTGAAGGGTACGACCCGCAATTCGGCGCACGGCCCATGCGGCGCGCCATTCAGCGCCTGGTCCAGGACCCGCTCGCGCAGCGTCTCATCCGCGGCGATTTCCTGGAAGGTGAGACCATAGAAGTGGACGCCCAGCCTGGGGCCACTGAATTGCAATTCAAAAAGGCGGAGTCCCTGACTCCCGTCGCGAGCTAACCATTATGAGCTTCAATACCATCAAAACCGCCGCGCTCCTGGCCCTGCTCAGCGCCGTCCTCATTGTCGGGGGCGGCGCCATCGCCGGCGATAACGGCATGTACATCGGCCTGGCGATCGCCGTTGTCATGAATTTTTCGAGCTACTTCTTCTCCGACAAGATTGCGCTGATGTCCTACTCGGCGCAGCCTGTCAGCGAAACCGAAAATCCCGAGGTCTACCGCCGCGTAGCCCCCATCGTGCGCAATCTCTGCCAGCGCATGGGCTTGCCCATGCCGAAACTCTGGATCATCCCGGAGGATTCGCCCAACGCCTTCGCCACCGGCCGGAATCCGCAGCACGCCTCGGTGGCCTTCACCTCCGGCATTCTGCGCATCATGGACGATCGCGAGATCGAAGGCGTCGTCGCCCACGAATTGGGCCACGTGCTCCATCGCGACATCCTCATCAGTTCGGTTGCCGCCACTCTGGCTGCGGCCATCACGCTGCTGGCCCGCTTCGCTTTCTTCTTCGAAGGCGGCGGGCGCAGCGACGATCGCCGGGGCGGCGCCTTGAGCGCCATCGCCATGATGATTCTCGCGCCCATCGCGGCCATGCTGATTCAGATGGCCATTTCGCGCTCGCGCGAGTATGAAGCCGACGCCGCATCCGCCAAATACACCGGCACGCCGTACGAGCTGATCTCCGGCCTCCAGAAACTCGAATCGTACTCCAAGCGCATTCCCATGGAAGCCACGCCATCCACCGCGCACCTGTTCATCATGAAGCCGCGCCTCGGTCTCGGCCTCGGCAACCTGTTCTCCACGCACCCGCCGACTGAAGAGCGCATCCGCCGTCTGCAGGAAATGCGATGAACGAAGTCCGCGTCACCCGGAAAGCGGCCGATCGCGTCGCTTCCGGTCATCCGTGGATCTTCACGAGCGATATCGCCAATCTCGATGGCGCCCAGCCCGGAACGGCCGTCAAGGTCGCCGACTCGCGCGGCCGTCCGCTGGGCACTGCGCATTATAGTTCCGCCTCCCAGATCGCGCTCCGCATGCTCTCCCAAGAGGTGGAAGAGATCGGGCGCGATTTCTATTTGAAGCGCCTCGAGGCGGCCGAAAACCACCGCCGGCGAGTCGTGAAAGGCACCAGCGCCTACCGCGTGGTCCACGGCGAGGCCGACCTGCTTCCCGCCCTCGTCGTCGATCGTTATGGCGATTACCTCGTGCTGCAGACCCTCGATCAGGGCATGGATGCCGCGAAGTCCACCATCGCCGCTTGCCTGGCCGAAATGTTCCAGCCCAGCGGCATCGTCGCGCGCAATGACGTCGCGGTCCGTTCGAAAGAACAGTTGCCGCTCGAAACCGCCGTCCTCGCCGGCCATATTCCCGATTCCGTCCGGCTCCAGATGAATGGCCTCACCCTCCAGGCCGACCTGCTCCATGGACAGAAGACCGGCATCTTCCTCGATCAACGCGAAAACTACCGCGCTGCCGCTCATTACGCCCGCGGCGGCAAGGCCCTCGATTGCTTCACCTCGACCGGCGGCTTCGCCCTCCATCTGGCCGCCCAATGCGAATCGGTGGAAGCTGTGGATAGTTCCGAACCCGCCCTCGCGACCGCCCGCGCCAACGCCGCCGCCAACCAAATCGCGAACATCCAGTTCAAGGAAGCCGACGTCTTCGATCTCCTCGCCAGCTACGCCTCCCAGCACCGGAAATTCTCCCTGGTAGTTCTCGATCCCCCCGCCTTCGCCAAGAACCGCCGCAATCTCGATCCCGCGGTCGCCGGATACAAGGAGATCAACCTCCGCGCCCTTCGCCTTCTCCCGCCCGGAGGCATTCTCGTCACCTGCTCCTGCTCCCACCACCTGAGCGAAGCCGCATTCCTCGAACTCATCGCCCAGGCCGCCCTCGATTCCCACCGCACCCTCCGCGTCCTCGAGCGCCGCACCCAATCCCAGGACCACCCCATCCTCCTCACCGTCCCGGAAACTCTCTATCTGAAGTGCCTGATCCTCCAAGTGATCTGAAATTCTACCGCCTAGCCCAGCCTCGAACCCCAGCTCCTAACGCCTGGTCCTGGCCCTGGCTCGCCACTCCCAACTCCCAACCCCTAACTCCTTCCTATTGACATTCTATAAGAGTCGTCCTATAGTCGCTCTATAAGACAATGCCGGAAAGCGAAATCCTCCAAGGCACCCTCGACCTTCTCATCCTGAAATCTCTCGCCCTCCAGCCGCTCCACGGCATGGGCATTTCCCGCCGCATCTCGCAAATCACCAAGCGCGCGTTCGATGTGAAGGCTGGCTCCCTCTTCCCCGCCCTGCATCGCATGGAGCAAGCCGGATGGCTCACCTCCGAATGGGGCGAATCCGAAACCCGGCGCCGCTCGAAATTCTACCGGCTCACCCGCAAAGGCCGCGGCCATCTGCATTCGGAATCGCAGCGCTGGGAGCGCATCTCGCTCGCCATGGCCAGCGCTCTGCGCGCCACCTAGGAGACCTGCCATGATCCGCGCCGTCTTCCGCAATCTTTTCCGCAAACGCCAGGTCGAGCAGGATCTCGACGACGAACTGGCCGATTTCGGCTCGCTCTCCCCCGCCGAAAGAGAGCAAGTCAAGGAAAGTGTCCGCGATGTCCGCGCCGGAGTCTCGCTCGCAATCTTCGCGCAGGACGTCCGCTATGCCATCCGTAGTCTCCGCAAAAATCCCGCCTTCGCCACCGTCGCCATCCTCACTCTCGCGCTTGGCATCGGCGCCAACACCACCATCTTCAGCGTCGTAAACGGCGTGCTCCTGAGGCGATCGCGCCCGGCATTCACCCGCAGCCGAACCATTCGCGTCACCCATGGGCCCGCTGGGACGCTTACGTCTACTCCGACGATCCCGACTCGCTCTACGTGGAATTCACCCGCAAAGCGGTTCCCATGCATCGCGAGCCGGCCGATACGAGCGATGGATTGAGGGCCTTCGAGATCGCTGATAACCGCGGATACGTGCTCTGCTTCGGCCGCCCTATGCCAGAATCGCCTTCACCACGTTCGCCTTCTCCTGCCCGGTGAGCTTCACGTCGAGCCCCTGATACCGGTAGGTGAATCGCTCGTGGTCGATGCCGAACTGATGAAGGACGGTCGCCTGGAAATCGCGCACGTGGACTGGATCGCGCACGATGTTGTAGCTGAAATCGTCGGTCTCCCCGTGTACCACCCCGCCTTTGATTCCGCCGCCCGCCATCCACAGCGCGAAGCAGCGTGGATGGTGATCTCGCCCGTAATTCGCCTTGCTGAGCTTTCCCTGGCAATAGATCGTCCGGCCGAATTCCGCCGCCAGAATCACCAGCGTATCGTCCAGCATGCCGCGCTGCTTGAGGTCCTGCACCAGCGCCCAGCTCGCCTGGTCCATTTCCTTGCACTGGCTGGCCAGCACTTCGGGCAAATCGCTGTGTACGTCCCAGCCGCGATGGTAGACCTGCACGAAGCGCACGCCGCGCTCGGCCAGCCGGCGCGCCATCAGGCAGGTCTGCGCGAACGAAGCGGGATTGCGCGCGTCTTCGCCATACAACTTCCACGTGCTGTCCGGCTCTTTGCTCGTGTCCGTCAACTCCGGCACCGAAGCCTGCATCCGAAACGCCATCTCGTACTGCGCGATGCGCGTGCGCGTTTCGGGGTCGCCCAGTTTCGCGAGCTGCAACTGGTTCATCGCCGAAAGCGAATCCAGCATGCGCCGGCGCACTTCCACCGGCACGCCGTCGGGATTGTTAATGAAGAGCACGGGATCCGAGCCTGCGCGCAGGCTGACGCCGGAATATTCGCCCGAAAGAAATCCCGCGCTCCACATGCGCGCCGATATCGCCTGCACGTTGGCTTTCGGATTGTTGTGCTTGGCCAGGAGCACCACGAACGTGGGCAGGTTCTGATTCATGCTGCCCAGCCCGTAGCTGATCCACGAGCCGATGCACGGCCGTCCGCCCACCTGTTGCCCGGTCTGGAAAAACGTGATGCCCGGCTCGTGATTGATGGCCTCGGTGTACATCGATTTGACGATGGCGATGTCGTCCACCATGCGTGCGGTGTACGGCAGCAGCTCGGAAACCCACGCGCCGTTCCTGCCGTATTGCGCGAACTTGAAAACCGAGGGAGCAATGGGAAATCGCGTCTGACCGCTGGTCATGGTAGTGAGGCGCTGGCCGTTGCGGATGGATTCCGGCAGGTCCTTGTCGAACATCGCGTCCATCTTCGGCTTGTAGTCGAAGGTTTCCATCTGCGGCGGCGCGCCCACCAGGTGCAGATAGATGCATCGCTTGGCCTTCGGCGCAAAATGCGGCAGTCCTGGAATTCCGCCGACCACCGTTTCCGCGGCGCGGCCTTTCGGCAGCAGCGAGGCCAGCGCAATCGCGCCGATGCCGTGCGCCGCGCGCGCGAAGAAGCGGCGGCGCGTCTCCTCGACGGCCATTTCGGCCGCCACCGGATCGAGCGCGTGCCGCCCGGGAGGCGTCGCGCGCAGCGATTCGCGGTCGAGCCGCAGCGATTCGCGGCTGTAATGTCCGTCTTCGTCCGGCAGCAGTATCGATCTCATTTGTTGAATACCTCATCGAGGTTCAAAAACTGGCTGGTGAGCATGGTGAGCGAGGCATGCTCGGAGGGAGAGAGCGATGGGTCGGGCTTGCGCTCGCCATCGTCCAGAAATTTGCGCGCGTCCTCGGGATGCTGGTTGTAGTAGCGCTCGAAGTCGTCGTAAGCCTTGCGCGCGATGGCGCGCTCGTTGGCGGCGAGCGGGCGCATGAGCACGCGCGAGGCGATGTAGTCCAGGCGGGCGTCGAAGCCGGTGGCGTTCTCCATGGCGGTTTCGGCGAGATAGCGCGCGGCCTCCACGAACTGTACATCGTTCATGGTGGCCAGCGCTTGCAAAGGTGTGTCGGTACGCTCGCGGCGGATGACGCACGATTCGCGCGTCGGGCCGTTAAAGACTTCCATCGATGCCGGCGGCGCGGCGCGCTTCCAGAGCGTGTAGATTGAACGCCGGTACAGACCCGGACCGGAATCGGTCTTGTAGAAACGCGTGTCCGATCCCTCCATGGCCACAGCTTCCCAGATGCCATCGGGCTGGTACGGCTTCACGCTCGGCCCGCCGACCTGCGGTGCCAGCAGGCCGCTCACCGCGAGCGCGTAGTCGCGCACCATTTCGGCGTCCATGCGGAAGCGCGGTCCCCGGCTGAGCAGGCGGTTCTCGGGATCCTTGGCGATTTTCTCCGGCGTCGCCTGCGCCATCTGCCGGTAGGTCGCGGAAGTCAGAATCTGCCGGTAGAAGCGCTTCATGTCCCATCCGCTCTCGCGGAAATCGACGGCCAGCCAGTCCAGCAAGAGCTGATTCGATGGCGGCTCCCCCTGGCTGCCGAAATCGTCGGCCGTTTTGACGATGCCCACGCCGAAAATCTCCTGCCACATGCGATTGACGGCTACGCGCGCGGTGAGCGGCTGGTCTTCCATAAAAAGCCACTTGGCGAACCCCAGCCGATTGTGCGGCAGGGTCGCCGGCATCGGCGGCAGAATTCCCGGCGGATGAGCTTCCACGCGGTCGCGCCTCTGATCGTAAGCGCCGCGATAGAGGGCCCAGGCATGCGGCTTCTCGTCAGTGCGCTCTTCCATCACCAGCGTCGCCGAACCGCGGCCCTCAAGCCGGCGGATATCCAGGTTCAGGCGATGCTGCTCTTCCGCCAGCTTCTGGTACGGCCCGGAGTTGCGGGCGACGTACCAATCGAGCAAGCTGGCGCGGGCAAATGGCGTGAGTTTCTCCGTAGGATACGCCAGCGCCTGTGAAGTCTCGGGCCAGACGCTCAACAGATGGGCTTCCGCCTGCGTCAACACGCGATGATAAAGATGGAATTCGGACACGGCGCCGCCCGGAAACGAACGCCCGAGCGTGATGCCCTCGTCGGTTTCGATCGACCCGTTCAGCCGCCCGTTGCGCGCGCCCAACCCGGCGAGCACCACCGGCTCGCCGTTGAGGTAGAGCATCATGCCGGTCTGATTGCGCGAGCCATCGTAGGTTCCGACGAGTTCGTTCCACATGCCCGGCAGCACGGCCCGCGAAGCCGCCGCTCGCACCTCGATCGCCTGGCCGTTGTCGCCGATCAGGCGAAAAGCGATCTGCCCGTTGTCGGCATCAACGGCCCATCCCCGGCCATGGTCCTTGCTGTTTTGCTGCGAAACGACGACGTACCTCTCCGCCGTTTCCGGCGATAGAAAACGCACACTGACCGACATCGCATGCTCGGATTGCGCGCGCGGGCTCTCTTTCATCGCCTTGCCCAAAGTGAAACTGGCGGCAGCGAAGGCATCCTCGGACTGTTCGAGGGGCTGCGCCTTCGGCTCTGGAGTCCGCTCTGCCAGCCACTTCTCGAAATCGCCGGTGGCGGCTGTGCGCAGGTGTTCGATTTCGGCGGCGACGGCATGCAGGCGCGCGGTTTTCTGCTCCCATGTGCCGCGATCCGTCTCGCGCGGGACGAAAACGATAGGCGGCGTGTCGGCCAGATTTCCGTCCATGATCTTCTGGGTGGTGTTGCGGAAAAACGCCCCCAACGCGTAGAAATCCTTCTGCAAGATCGGGTCGAATTTGTGGTCGTGGCAGGTGGCGCAGCCGACGGTGAGGCCGAGCCAGACCGCACCCACGGTATCGGCGCGGTCTTTGGCATAGATCTCGGCGTATTCGTCCTCGATGATCCCAGCTTCATTGGTGGTTTCGCCGCAGCGCAGAAATCCGGTGGCGATGCGCTGGTCGAGCGTGGGATTCGGAAGCAGGTCGCCGGCCAGCTGCTCGATGGTGAACTCGTTGAAGGCGAGATTGCGATTGTACGCCTCGATCACCCAATCGCGAAACGGCCAGATGTCGCGGTAGTTGTCGAAGTGGAAGCCGTTGGTGTCGGCGTACCGCGCGGCGTCGAGCCAGTAGCGGGCGCGATGCTCGCCATAGTGCGGCGACGCGAGGTAGCGATCCACCATTTTCTCGTAGGCGGTGGGACTGCTGTCGGCCAGAAACTCTTCCACCTCGGCCGGCTTGGGCGGCAGACCCGTGGCGTCGAGCGCCACGCGGCGAATGAGCGTGCGCTTATCGGCGGCGGGCGCGGGAGCGAGCCCGTTTTCTTCGAGCTTGGCGAGGACGAACCGGTCGATGGGATTGCGGGCCCATGCGGCGTCCTTCACCGCGGGGAATTTCGCCTTCACGGGCGGCTGAAACGCCCAATGTTCCTTCCACGGGGCGCCTGCGTCGATCCAGTGCTGGATGGTCGCAATCTGGTCCGGCGTGAGCGTCTTGTGCGCCTCCGCGGGAGGCATGCGAAAACCAGCGTCGGTGGAGCTGATGCGCTGATAGACCATACTGTCGGCGGACTTGCCGGGCACGATAGCCGTACCTTCGGCGCGTTGCTCGAAAGCCGAGTCACGACGGTCAAGGCGCAGATCGGCCTGGCGCGCGGCGCCGTCCGGTCCGTGGCACTGGAAGCAGTTTTCCGAGAGGATGGGGCGAATCTGGCGGTCGAAATCGATAGTTTGCGCGAGCAGAACGGGTGCCGCGCAGAGCAGCATGGCTCCGGGCGCGAAGCGGTGAACGAGCAATTCCCCCTCCGTTAGAAAAAGTCGTTACAAGTATATCGCGCGGGTGTCGAAGCGGGGTATGGCGGAATCGGGTGGACCATTTTGCCATGGTAGGATACGGGCGTGAATCCACGAGTCAAGTCCATCATGAAATTGGCGCAAGCGTCGCTTCTGGTTCTGGCGCCGGTGGCATGGGCACAGGTCAACATTGGCGAGCTGAAGCCCCAGGAGAGCCTGCCCTTCACCATGACCAGGGTGACTACATTAAACCTGCCGTGGCGGCTGGCTTTCCTGCCGGATGGCCGCATGCTCATCACCGAGAAAGTCGGGCCTGTCTGGCTGGTGACGCAGCAGGGTGAAAAGATCCCAGTGGGCAACACGCCCAAGGTTTATTACCAGGGCCAGAGCGGCATGCACGGCGTTTTCCTCTCCCCGCATTACGCCACCGATCACAGCATCTATCTCACTTACGCCGAACCGGGCGATTATGGTGGTGGACTGGCGCTCGCCCGCGCCAAACTCAATCTCACCGCCAACTCCGCGACGCTCGAAAACTTCGCCGTGCTGTGGCACCAGATGCCCGCCGGCCGCGGCGGTCAGGAAGGCGCGCAAGTGGCCTTTTCGCCCGACGGCAAATATCTGTTCCTCACTGTTGGCGACCGGCAGCGCATGACTCCCGCGCAGGATCCCAACCAGCCCGAGGGCAAGATTCTGCGGCTGACGCTCGATGGCAAACCGGCTCCGGGCAATCCCGAGTACGGCAAGCATGGCGCCGCCACCATTCCCCTCATCGATCCCCCGCGCGATACTGAAGCCGCGAAGACCGCGAAAATAGTCGGCACCTACACTTTTCCCGGTCCCAATCTGACGCCGTCCGAAACCTGGGCGAGCGGCGTCCGCACACCCTATGGCCTGGCATTTTCTCCCACCGGCGAACTGTGGGAAGTGGAGCACGGTCCGCGCGGCGGCGACGAACTGAATCTCATCGAGAAGGGCAGGAATTACGGCTGGCCGCTGGTTTCCTATGGCGAGAACTATAACGGTGTCCCCATTCCCAAGCCAGACACCCGGCCCGATCTGGCCAAGCCGGTGCTTTATTGGCTCCCGGTGATCGCGCCCGGGAACCTGATGTTCTACCACGGCACCAGGACCTTTCCGCAATGGGATGGCAACGGCTTTGTGAGCGGGTTGGCGACCATGTCGCTCAATCGCATCGTCTTCGACGGCCATGGCGGCGCCAAAGCAGCGGAGCGTTGGGTAGTCCACTTCCGCGTGCGCGATGTGGAAGAAGGCCCCGATGGCTCGCTGTGGATGCTGGAGGACAAGAATCCCGGAGCCTTGGTGCATCTGACGCCGAAGTGAGCGGCAAAGCAGCGAGGCGTCTTCGACGGCCACGGCGGTGCCAAAGCAGCGGAGCGTTGGGAAGTCCACTTCCGCGTGCGCGATGTGGAAGAAGGTCCCGATGGCTCGCTGTGGATGCTGCAGGACAAGAATCCCGGAGCCTTGGTGCATGTGACGCCGAAGGGAGCGGCAAAGAAGCGAGGAGTGAGGGGCCGGCGCGGTCGCGGAGTAGCGTCATGGCGTAGCATGAGAGATTGACCGCGCTGCTCATTTTCGCCGCTACCTATCTGGTCCTCGCCATCGGGCGGCTTCCGGGATTTCGCATCGACCGTACGGGCGCGGCGATTATCGGAGCGAGCCTGATGGTGGCCACCGGCGTCTTGACGGTGGACGAAGCCTGGGCTTCCATCAATTACGAAACCATCATTCTGCTGTTCGGGATGATGATCGTGGTGGCGAACCTCCGGCTCTCGGGATTCTTCACGGTAGTGACCGCGTGGGTGGTGGAACACGCGCACCGGCCGCTGGTCCTGCTCAGCGGCATTGTGGTGGTGTCGGGCGTCTTCTCGGCTTTTTTCGTCAACGACACCATGTGCCTGGTGATGACGCCGCTGGTGCTGGAGATCGCCGGGCGATTGCGGCGCAATCCCCTGCCGTACCTGCTGGCGCTGGCCATGGCCGCCAATATCGGCAGTGCGGCCACCATCACAGGCAATCCGCAGAACATGCTGATCGGCAGCTATTCGCAAATTCGTTATGGCGCGTTCGCCTTGGCGTTGGCGCCGGTCGCGGCCATCGGCCTGGCGCTGACGATCGCCGTAATCGCACTGGTATACCGCGGCGAATTTCGTGGCCAAGAGATCTTCGAAGTCGAGCATCGTGCGGTGCGCGTGCACCGCGGGCTGCTGTGGAAGTCGGTGACGGCATCGGCGGCTATGATCGGGTTATTTCTAGCGGGTTGGCCCGTGGGTAAGGTGGCGCTGGTGACCGGGGCGCTGCTGATGATCACGCGGCGGGTGAAGCCCGAGCGCATTTACCGGGAAATCGACTGGGGGCTCCTGGCGATGTTCATCGGGCTGTTCGTGGTCATCGCGGGGGTGGAAAAAACCCCGTTCGCGGCGGAACTTTTCGCCCACGCCAGCCGCTATCACCTGGAGCGGGCCGCGCCGCTGAGCATTTTCGCGGCGATTCTTTCCAACATCGTGAGCAACGTGCCGGCGGTGCTGATCTTCAAGGGATTTATTTCGCACCTGCCGGATGCCCGGCGCGCCTGGCTGACGCTGGCGATGTCGACGACGCTGGCCGGGAACCTGACGGTACTGGGATCGGTGGCGAATCTGATCGTGATCGAAAAGGCCCGCCGCGAGGTGAAGATTCCGTTCCGGGAGTACGTAAAGGCGGGCGCGCCGCTGGCCGTGCTGACCATCGCGGTGGGTGTGTGGATTTTGGGGTAGACCCGAAGTAGTACAATTGACGGGATCTATGTCACTAACGCCGGGTTCCACGCTCGGCCCTTACGAGATTCTCGCAGCGATCGGAAAAGGCGGGATGGGCGAGGTGTACAGAGCCCGAGACTCGCGGCTTGGGCGCGACGTCGCAATCAAGACCGATGCCGGCGGGTTTGGCGCACGCTTTGCCCAGGAAGCGCGCACCATCGCGCAGTTGAACCATCCCAACATCTGCACCATTCACGACACCGGAGAGCAGGACGGCGTCCGCTACATCGCCATGGAACTGCTGGAAGGCCGCACGCTTCAGGATGCGATCGGCGGACAGCCGATGGCGCCGGCGGAGGCGGCAGCGATCGCGCTCCAGGTAGCTGCCGGACTGGAGGCGGCCCACGCCAAAGGCATCGTGCATCGCGATATCAAGCCGGCGAACATTTTCCTGACGGCCGGCGGGCAAGTGAAGATTATGGACTTCGGGCTGGCGAAGTCCGGCACGGGATCTATAGCCGCGAACTCGGCGGCCGAGACCGTCGCGATGGCCGATGGGGATCTCACCAAACCAGGCACCACCGTGGGGACGGTGGCCTACATGTCTCCGGAGCAGGCGAGGGGCGAAGCGCTCGATGCGCGCAGCGATCTGTTCTCCTTCGGCGCGGTGCTGTTTGAGATGCTGACGGGCGTGCGCGCCTTCCGCGGGCCGACGCCGGCGGCGCAATTCGATGCCATTCTGCGCCAGGCGCTTCCGCGCGTGCGCACGCTGGCGCCGGCGGTATCGGCGGAGTTGGAGCGGATTGTCGTCAAGGCGACGGAGAAAGATCGCGGTGCGCGCTATCAGACGGCGGCGGAGATGCGCGCGGACTTGGCGCGAGCCGGGGGACCTCCCGCGGTGGCGGGAAGGCGCGCCGGGCCAAGGAAGGTTCCATGGTTATGGGTGGCCGCCGCGGTGCTGCTGCTCGCCGCCGCCGGCGTGATGATGAAGACGCGAGGCGGCGAGAGCCGGATCCGGTCGATTGCGGTTCTTCCGCTGGAAACGATTTCGCCCGGCGAGGAAGATTACTTTACCGACGGAATGACCGCCGAGCTCATCGAAGCCATGATGCGGATTCACGGGTGGCGCATCATCTCACGCACTTCCTCCATGCAATACAAGAATGTCCACAAGCCGCTTCCGGCCATCGCGCGGGAACTGGGCGTGGACGCCGTGGTGGAGGGAACGGTGGAGCGTTCGGGCGACCGGGTGCGAATTTCGGTCCGGCTGATTCGCGCCGGCACCAAAGAGGAGACTCTCTGGACCGAAAGCTACGACCGCGACATCCGCGACATACTCGACCTCCAGGCCGATGTGGCGCGCTCGGTTGCCGGACAAATCGAGTTGTCGCTCACTCCGCAGGAGCAGGGGCGGCTGGCGGAGCGCCGGCCGATTGAGCCCGGGGTGCTCGATCTCTATCTGAAGGGCCGCTCCTCCATGGACGCGGGCACGCAAGAAGGCATCGAGAAAGCCATCGGATTCTACAATCAGGCGCTCGCCCGCAACCCTTCGTACGCGCCGGCGGAAGCCGCCCTGGCGCTGGCATATGGCGCCATGACACCGGACTTCGCCAGGCCGAAGGACGTGCTGCCGAAGTCGCGCGAGCACGCACAGAAGGCCATCGAACTTTCGGGCGACACCCTTTCGGATGCCGATACGGCGCTGGCCGCCGTGATGTTGCGTTTCGACTGGGACTGGGATGGCGCGGAGCGCGAACTTCGGCATGCTCTGGAGCTGAACCCCAATTCGGCGGACGCGCACGACTGGTACGGGGCCTATCTGGCCGCGCTCGGAAAGTTCGACCAGGCCATTCCGCAAATGGAACTGGCGCGCAAGCTGGATCCGGTGTCGTATGGGATTTACAACGATTACCTGAACGTACTGGTGCTGGCGAGGCAATACCAGCGCACCATCGACGAGTGCAAGCGGGCGATCGCGCTCTATCCCGATTTCGCGTTCGGCTACGCCTGGATGGGAATGGCATACATGCTGGAAGGGCAAACACAGGAGGCCCTGAAGGCTGCGCAAACCGCCTATCGCATGGATCAGCACGTGACCATCACGACGTTCCTGGCGCTGGCGGAGGCCGCGGCGGGAGACAAGGCAGAGGCGGCCAAGCTGGCGGACATGCTGGAGAAGAAGGCGCGGTCGCGATATGTTTGCGCTTACGAACTGGCAGGGGTACGGTTAGCTCTCGGAGAAAACGACCAGGCGGTGAAACTCCTCGATGAAGGCGAAAAGGAGCAGTGCGATTGCCAGATCTGGCTGAAGACCGAGCCCTGGATGGACGGCTTCCGGAAGGATCCGAATTATGAGCGATTCATGCGGCGGATCGGGTATCCGGAGCGGTAGGTCGCCGCGGGGCCGCGGAGACGTCAGCCGCGGAGAGTGACCAGCTCCGCGATGCCGAGGACGGCGGCGTAGGTGGCGAACAGGAAGGCGCCGTAACGGCCTCCGGAGGCTGCCTGGAGGCGCGGCATGAAGGTGCTGAAGTGGGAGAGAACCACTGCCTCGCCAATCATGCCGGGGATGGCGAGGAGCAGCATGGCGGAAGCCCACTGGGCGGGTGGGACGTGGCGCCAGCGCAGAATCGCAAGGCACATGGCGGCGGAGAGAATCGGGGAAAGGATGAAGGCGCTCCAGTAGCGGGCGCTGGTGGTTTCCAGAATGGTGGCGCCGCGCGCCCCGTAATACCAGGTGCCGAGAATCCAGATGAGCAGGCCGGCGGCGAATAAAAGCAGCGCGTCTTGCGTTTTCATGTTCCCTCCGCGATACCATGTACCAAGTGGTACGTGAATTCAATGTACCACTTGGTACATGGCAAAACAAGAGGAAATATCGAAGCCGGAACAACTCGCCGGGCTATGTCTGCGGGCATTTGTGGAATCGGGTACGCTCGATTTGAGCCTGGATCAACTGGCGTCGAAGGTGGGGGTCAGCAAGCGGATGCTGGTCCATTACTTCGGCGGGCGCGAGAAGATCGAGGAGACGGCGATGGCCCGCCTCGAGGACCGCTTGCGGGCGCAGTTCGCGCCCGAAGCGTTTCCCGCGCGCGTGAAGATTGAAAAAGTCGTGGCGGCGCTCTGGGAGCAGACCACCGCGCCCGCATCGGCGGGAGTCTTGCGGCTGGTGATGGATCTTTCGCGGCGGGCGTGGAGCGGGTCGGCGCGGGCGAAGGCGTTCTATGAAGAACAGCGGCGGTTGTGGACGCGACTGCTGATGACCTATTGGCCGGACGAATCGGGGGTGGAGGAACTGCTGCAGCTTTATCAGGGCGCGGTGCTGGCGTATCTGGTGACGGGCGACCGCGAGGCAGGCAAGCGGGTGCTGATGCGGATGCTGGCTCGCCGGCGGATGGAACGCCGGCAAGGGGTTCGGCGCTTCCACCGAATTCTTTAGGATCTAAAAGCGCCGCCTGCTAGACTGCCTTTAGTGAGGAATCGCACATTTGCGATGGCTGTCCTGTGCCTCGGTATCGCCGGCGGCGCATCTGCCTGGCAGCCGCGCTTCTCCGGCGTCCCGGCTGGAGCGCACCTCTATGTCGCACCGATGGAATGGAACCTCGACCGCTTCGTGGTCGACGAGGTTCGCAGGCAGGCCCTCCCGGTGCAATTAGTGCAGAGCGCGGAAGAGGCAGACTTCGTGATGACGTGCCTCTATCAACCGTTGGGTTCCCATCTGATCGCGCCGGGCCACTACATCCAGGTGCGGGTCGTCTCGGTGTCAAGCGGGTCAGCCGTCTGGGCGGATGAAGTGAATGATTTCGCGATCGTTTTTGGCCGGCTGCGCCCTCATGGCCCGCGCCGGGCGGCCAGAAGCATAGTCAGAAAAATGCGGGCGCGGTTGCTGGAAACGGCGGCGACCGCCGTCAGGACGAGGCGGCCCTGACGCTATCCCGGCAGATTCATCATCCGCCGGAATGCGTGCCAGCGCGGGCTGGAGGTCAGTCGGTCGCCTAAGGCGGAAGCGGCGATATACGGGGCACGCATGTCGCGCTGCTGAATCATCCTCTCGAACCAATCCGCGGCGCGGTCGCATTCCGAGCGCAAACCGTGGTAGATCACAAAACCCCACGGAGAACCAAACGCTGAGCCGTCGCCGAGGCGGCTCATCACTTCCCGGGCCTGGGCTTCATCCCCGGCCAGGCTCACGATGCCGGCGAGCGCTCCTGCTACGCCCGGGTTCCAGGGTGCTAAAGCGGCGCATCGCTCCGCATTGGCGCGGGCCTCGCCAAGACGCCCCTCCAGAGCCTGGTGACAGGCGAGATGAAAATAGGGGATGAAAAACCCCGGTGCGAGTTCCACGGCCTGATTTTCAACTGCCTCACTCTCTGCCGACCTGCCCGAAAGGAAAATATAACCGCCCAAGTGGGCGCGCGCCAGAACGCTGAGCGGATCGTCAATCAGGGCGCGCTCCATCTGCTCCTGGGCCTCTTTGATGCGGCCCAAGGGCGCCAGATACCACAAGCTGTAGTCGATCCGTATATCGGCCGGAACCGGAGCATGCGACAAGACCAACTGAAATTCTTCGCCGGCGCGTTTCCAATCGTAGTCCAGTACTGCCGCCATCGCCAGAACCCAATGGGTACTCGGAAGAGAGGGATCGATCTCCGACGCCGACTGTGCACTTTGCCGCATCAGTTTCGCCGCTTCTTCCGGCCGCAACGAGTTTTCCGTCGCCATCATCTCAAAGACCCGGCAAAGCTCGGTGTGGGCCAGCGCGAAACCCGGGTCGAGAGTCACGGCGCGCCGCAGGCACTCCCGTGCCTTACTCGCGGATTCCACGGACCAATTCCGCAGATAGTGCCGGGCCTTCAGGAATTCCTCGTATGCCGGCGCCGCCGGCGTGTGCCTGCGGCCCTCGGGGTGGAGCTTTAAGCGCAAGGAGCCCGCAATGGCGGCTGCGATTTCGTCCTGCACTTCGAACACGTCGGTGAGTTGACGGTCGTAGCGTTCGGACCAAAGATGCGAGCCGTCGGTGGCGTCGATCAACTGTGCGGTCACGCGAATGCGGTTGCCCGACTTTCGGACGCTGCCTTCGAGGATGGTTTTAACGCTCAACGCCTCCGCGATCTTGCGGACATCCTGCTCCTTGCCACGGAAAGCGAACGACGAGGTGCGTGCGGTCACTTTCAGCCCCGGGATCTTGGTGAGCAGGTTCAGGATCTCCTCGGCAAGACCGTCCGAAAAGTACTCCTGGTCCTTATCGCCGCTCATATTGGCGAAGGGGAGCACGGCGATGGAGGCTTGGGACCTTTCGGTCTTCGCGGGAGAATTGGCGAGAGCGGCCCTCAACTCCGCGGCGCTCTGAAATCGCTCGGAGGCGTCTTTCGCCAGGCACTTCCTGACGACGGAAGCCAGAGGAGAATCGAGCGGCGGCGGTTCGCTGCTCACTACGGCGTTCAGCGTTTCCAGCATCGAGTCCCCGTGGAACGCGCGCCTCCCGCTGAGCAATTCATACAGCAGAGCACCGAAACTGAAGATGTCCGAGCGTGCATCCAACGGCCGGCCGCGAGCCTGCTCGGGCGACATGTACGCCGCCGTGCCGAGCACCGTTCCTTCCGCGGTCCGGGTCGAGTCTATGTCGGGCTCTCCCGTAATCTTGGCAAGCCCGAAATCCAGCAGTTTCGCTCCGCCCTCGGTCACCAGCACGTTCGCCGGCTTCAAATCGCGATGCAGGATCCCACGCCTGTGCGCGGCTTCCAGCGCGCTGGCGATTTCGAGAGCCAATGGCAGGGCTTGGGCGGTGGCTAGCGGCCCCTGGAGCGGCGAACCCTCGACGAATTCGAGCACCAGAAAGTCCGCGCCGACATCGAAAATCTGGCAGATGTTGGGGTGGCCGAGAGCGGCAATGGCTCGCGCTTCCTGCTGGAACCTGGCGGCGCTGTCGGCCTTCAGGCACTTGATCGCGACCACGCGATTGAGCCGCGTGTCGCGCGCTTTCCACACTTCTCCCATCCCGCCGGCACCGATGGACGCGAGGATTTCGTAAGGGCCGAGTCGGCTTCCTGGAGTCAGAATCATCGGACTTCGATTGATTTTAGCGTATGGGCGAATTATCGCCGCATGTGGACCAACCGTTTCCAATTTTCAGCGAGCTGGATCGGAGCGGTTTGCCGGCCACCCGTGTACTCAATCCAGGCGCGGATCGTCTCGGTGCAAAACGGGTCAGCCGCCGAGTGCCGGCCGCCACGTGTACCCAGCCAAGCCGGCGCGAGTCCGAAACGCAACCGACAGCCGCCGGCGTCCGGGCGGATGAGGCCAGCGCCCATGCCGCGGCCGCAAGCGGGCGGTGCCCTCGTGATGGGAATCTTGGGCGATGGTTTGGCCGGCTGCGCCGGAATGGCCCTCGCCGGGCGGCCGGAAGCATAGCCGGAAAACTGCGGTCACGGTTGCCTAAGTCACTACCCGCACGTGGGCCGCGGCCAGGACCCGTTCAATCTCTTCGAACAGCCTGGCGGAACTGATGGGCTTCGACACATAGCCATCCATTCCGGCCGCAAGACACTGCTCGTCATCGCCCTTCATGGCGTGTGCGGTCATGGCGACGATGGGCAGGTGTCCGCCGTGCGTTGCCTCGTGACGGCGAATGGCGGCGGTGACGGCAAGGCCATCCATTTCCGGCATCTGGATATCCACCAGGGCGAGATCGAAAGTGTTGGCCTCGAAAGCCGATAGCGCTTCGCGGCCATCGCATGTCACCACCAGCTGATAGCCTTCCCGCTCCAGAAGCCGCACAGCCAGCATGCGGTTCACTGGATTGTCTTCGGCCAGGAGCACGCGCAGCGCGGCACTGGATTTTCGCGCTTGCCCGACAGTCTCCACCAGCGCCGCGGCGTTTGCGGCGGCGCCGCCGGCGGCTTCGCAGATGGCCGCCAGAAGCTCTTCCTGGCGGAGAGGCTTATTGAGATAGCTGTGGATTCCGGCCTTGCGGCGGCGTGCGGCGTCTCCCGGACTTCCCATGCTGCGCAGCAGGATCACCGGCATGGCGAGCCTCAAATCCTCCCGCATGCGCCGCACGGTCTCGAACCCATCCATGCCCGGCATTTGCGAATCGAGGAGCATCAAACGGATCGGGTCCGGGCCCGCGGCGCGGCGGCGGAGGATCTCCAAAGCCTGGCGGCCGCTTTCAGCCGCGACCGGCTCGATGGACCACTTGCGCAGCATGCGGAGCAGCAGGCGGCGATTGGTCGCGTTGTCGTCCACCACCAGCAGCGGCAGACCGGCAAGGTTCTCGACCGGCGCGGGCGGGGGTTTGAGCGCCTCCTCCTCGCGCAGCCCGAAAACCGCCGTGAAATGGAACGCGCTGCCGCGTCCCTCGGCCCCGCTTTCCACCCAGATATCGCCCCCCATGGCTTTGATCAGGCGGGAGGAAATAGTCAGGCCCAAGCCGGTTCCCCCGAACCGCCGCTGCGGCGATTCGTCCACCTGGGTGAACGGCTCGAAGATCAGGCCGCGCTTCTCTTCGGGAATGCCCGGTCCGGTATCGTTCACCACGAAATGCAGCACGACGCCCTCCGCGCGCTCGGCCTCACGCGTGACGGTAACCACTACTTCGCCCTGCTCGGTGAACTTGATGGCGTTGCCGATCAGGTTCACCAGAACCTGCCGCAGGCGCCCCGGATCGCCCATTAAGTGGAGCGGCACATCGGACCGGATATCGTGTACTAATTCGAGATTTTTCTGGTGCGCCCGGTAACTCAGGCTGCGCGTCATTTCTCCCAGCAGATCGTAAAGGTCGAAAGCCGTCAGTTCGAACTCCATTTTGCCGGCTTCCACCTTGGAGAAATCGAGAATGTCGTTAATCACCGAAAGCAGCGACTCAGCCGAGCTCTTGACAACCGTCAGGTCTTCGCGTTGTTCGGTGGTGAGCGGAGTATCCAGCACCAGATCGGTCATGCCGATGATGCCGTTCATCGGAGTGCGGATTTCGTGGCTCATGGAGGCCAGGAAAATGCTCTTCGCCTGATTGGCCGCGTTGGCTTTCTGCTCGGCCTTCTTGCGTTCGGCAACTTCCCGTTGCAGCACCTGGGTCTGGTTTTCGAACAGCGTCACCATCATGCCGAAAGCCACGAAATATTTGGGCAAATCCCAGATCACGTCGGGCGGGATTTGGACGTGCAGCAAACCCAACAACTCAGCCACCGGCCAGACGAATCCCCAGAGCACGAACGAGCCGGCGGTAAGGACGACTCCAGGCGTGAAGCGCCGGTAGTAGCGCCAATAAGCCACGCCGGTGAACGCGTATCCCTCGAAAAGCATGGTCTCCATGCCCAGCATGGGATTGGACGCCTGCCAGATGGAGAGCAGACCCGGAACGCAGGCGAGCACACACCAGAACCAGGTTTTGAAATCCGGTTTTGGCCGGCGCGTGAGGGCGAGTCCGACTCCGGTGGCCACAACCAGGGCGAGCAACCCGCGATAAATCCACAATCCGGGGGCTTGGAGCACCATCGCGGTCCAGTAAGCGATGGCCGGGGCAAACATCAGCCCCCAGAAGACCGCGCGGCGGCGGGCCGTATGGCACGCGTCCGAAACGGAGTGGAAAAAAGCCGCCGCGGCCACTAGCAGCACGCAGTACAGCCAGCTATCCAGATTGGGCGGGATGACGTGGAAAGTGGCCAGAAGTGCCGACGCGAAGTGGACTTCGATGGCAATCCAGCCGATCAGCCAGTATTTGGCTCTGGGCTGGCGGTCGCGGGCGTAAATCCAGGCGAAGATTGCCACCAGGATCGTCATCACCACGACAACGAGGATGCGATTGAAGGGCGCTACCATAATGCTCCGGCCCTGCTGGAGACCCGCCACCACCCCCGGGGAGACAGACACCCGCAGAAGGATATTATCGGCAGCACATGGACCTTTCTCTAGTCCCCGTTGGGTATTATTGGGACGGTCCGAAGCGCCTAATTTCCTTAATTGCGTACCGAAGGTCCTATTAGTATCGATGGTACGAACCTGCCGGCTTATGCGCGTGATATAGTAGCTCACTGGCCCACTCGCTCTATCTCATCAATCCGCGCTGCGACGCCCCTACTTACTATGGCGCCGAAGTCCACGCGGGCATGGGTTTTCCCCGCGCGGTGCTGCTGGCCGACATGGCCCTCCCCACTGTGGCCGCCCTGGCGCCGCCCGATTTCGCCGTCACCCTCTGCGACGAAGGCGTCTCCGATGCCAACCTCGACACTCCCGCGGAATTCATCGGCATCACCGGCAAAATCAGCCAGGAATGGCGCATGATCGAACTTGCGCGCGAGTTCCGCCGCCGGGGAAAAGTGGTCATCTTCGGCGGACCTTACGCCAGCCTGTCTCCCGAACGCTTGCGGCCGGAATGCGATATCCTCGTGCGCGGCGAAATGGAGGGCATCTCCGAGCAGTTTTTCGCCGACCTGCGCTCCGGCGGCTGGCGGCGCGAATACGTGGGCGGAAAACCGGATCTCTGCCTTTCCCCCGTGCCCCGCTGGGACCTCTACCCCAACCACCGCGCCCTCTCGGGCATGCTGCAAACTTCCCGCGGCTGCCCGTTCGAGTGCGAATTCTGCGATGTGATCCAGTATTTGGGCCGCAAACAGCGGCACAAGCCGCCTGCCCAAGTCCTCACCGAACTCGACGAACTGTACCGTCACAACTATCGCTTCGTGTTCCTCGCCGACGACAATTTCACCGTCTATCCCGCCCGCACGAAGGAACTCCTCGCCGCCCTCCGCGACTGGAACGATGCCCGCACCACAGGCCGCGTCTCTTTCTCCACGCAGGTGTCCATCGATTGCACCCGCGACCCCGAAATGCTCCGGCTGTGCGCCGCCGCCGGCCTGGTCAACGTCTTTGTGGGCATCGAGACCCCCAGCGCCGACAGCCTCAAGGAAACCAAAAAGCGCCAGAACCTCGGCATCGACATGGCGGAACGGATCGGCCGCTTCTGCGCCCACGGCATGCTGGTGTCAGGCGGAATGATGCTCGGGTTCGATGCCGATACCGCCGGTATATTTGTCGAGCAGTACGAATTCGGAATGTCGCTGCCGGTGCCCAAATTCACCGTAACGCCCCTTTCCGCTCCCATGGCGACCCCGCTTTACAGCCGCTTGCTGGCCGAAAACCGCATCGTCGAGCACGGCAGCGAGGCGCCCGCGGCCTTCCCGTGGACCACCAATATCGTGCCCAGGCAGATGACTCGCGCGGAATTGATCGGCGGCACGCGCTGGCTCTGCAACCGGCTCTACCGGCCAGTGGCTTTTGAACACCGCATCACTCGCTTTATCGATCAATACCAGGCGCCGGCGCCCCGCCCCAATTCTGGCGGCCGGGAAACACTCCGCCGGGCCGTCGATTCGGAACATTCGCAGATCTGCCGCGGTGTAGCGCGGCTCGGCCCGGCGGAAGCCGCCATGGTGGCGCGCCTGCAGAAGCGGCTCGAGCAAAAACCGGAGGCCTCGCCCCTGGTGTCGCTGGCCTTGGGTTATTACATGCAGATTCGCTTCATCTACCAGACCAGCGGCCTCTGGAATCCGCAGCTTGGGGCCGAACCCCGGCCCCAATTCGCGCCCCGCGATCTAACCTTGGACAACGGGTATTGTACTGAACAAATTCTAAGGGTTTTGTAGTACACTCAATCCCTGGAGGTCCCCGGATGAAACCGAGGAATCAGGCGGAATCCTTACGGAATTCCCAACTGGAAAAGAAAATTGCGGCGTACACCTTGGCGGGCGCCGCCGCCCTTGCCGCACCCGCGGCTGCCCATGCCGGCACCATCGATTTTGTCCCTGTCAATCAGACCATCACGCAACCGGGGAGCTACGTGTTCAACCTCAGCGGCCCCTCTGCGGGTGACATCACCCTCACCGCCGCCCCGACAACTCTTGGCGGCGATCCCGGAAATATCATCAACTTTTCCACGGCGAATGGCGCGGCAGTCGCCGACGATGGCGGTCCCTTCTCGGCGGATGCCAGCGCACTCACTTTCGGCGAGACGATCGATCCTACCACCGGCAACTGGGGCACCAGCGGAAAACTCGGCGACTACGATACCGTAACCATGGCGAGCGAGGACGGAGTCTGGACACCGGGTATGGACGCGTACCTCGGGTTCTATTTCCAGGGAACCGGCGGCCCGCAGGCAGGGTGGGCGGAGATTTCGATGGGCGCTGCCGATGCATCGTTCGACCTGATCTCCTACGCGTACGAGACCGACGCCAATACACCCATCAACGCCGGCGAGGTCCCCGAGCCCTCCACCATGGCATTGGTCGCCCTCGGCGGAGCGGGACTGCTCGCATTGCGGCGGCGCCGTGCGGCCCGCGCGTAAGGTACTGCTGATCGGCTGGGACGGAGCCGGCTGGAACCAGATTCACCCTTTGCTGGACTCGGGTTCCATGCCCGCGCTCGCCGGCATCGTCGAACACGGTGTGATGGGCGAACTGGCCACGCTTCCGGTGCCCTGTTCACCGCTGCTCTGGACGACCGCTGTCACCGGCCAGTTTCCCGATCGTCATGGAGTGCTCGACTCGTTCGAACCCGACCCCCGCACCGGCGGCGTTCGCCCGCTGACGCGCGCGTCTCTTCGCGCCGTCCCCGTCTGGGATATTCTCGCCCGCGAAGGTCTGCGCTGCCAAGCCATCGGCTGGCCCGCCACTCATCCGGCCGGCCCGCCCGCCACCTGCGTCTCCGATGGATTCGCGCGCGGCGTTTCCCACAGCATTTATCCCCAAGAACTCGAGTCCAGCCTTGTGCCCCTGCGATTCCATCCAAGGGAGTGGACCGGCGACGACCTGCGTCTGTTTGTGCCGGAATTCGAGCGCATCGATCAGGACCAGGACAAGCGTCTGGCGCGCCTCGCCGTGATTCTCGCCGAAGCCGCCAGCGTCCATGCCGCCGCCACAACCCTCATGGAACGCGGCGATTGGGATTTCACCGCCATACGCTTCCCTACCCTGGCGCAAGCCGGCGAAATCTTTCCGCCCGGCAGCGAAGATGTTTACGGCCACGTCCTCAGCGGCGTTCATCGTTATCTCGACCTCTTCCTCGCCAGATTGCTCCATCTCGCCGGTCCGGAAACCATCGTGATCCTGGCCTCCGACCGCGCCGCGAACCGTGCCCGCGGCATTCTGTGCGCCGCAGGCGAAAGCATCGAGGCCGATGAACTCACGTTCGGAGCGGGCCTCGCCGACCTTGCGCCCACGATTCTGGCCTTATTCGATTTCGCGCCGGCCCCGGGCATGAGCGGCTTGCCGGTCCGCGATATCAGCCGCGCCATACCCTCGCGGGCGGCCCGTCCGGAGAGTTGCGCCGCTCCCCCGGCGCCCCCAACGCCACCCGATATCGAGCGCGATTTGCGCGAGTTGGCGGAACTCGGCTACCGCGATCGAATAGCCTCGAGCCTGTTTGCCGGCGCGGAACAAGCCCGCGGACGGCGCGAGTTCAACCTCGCCCGCATCCTGCTTGCCCAGGGCCGCGCGGACGGCGCCATTGCTCCGCTCGAGAAATTGGCGGGTGAAAATCCGGCCGCTATCGAAGTCCGGCTGTACCTGGGCCATGCCTATTTTCAAAGCGGGCGGTTGGCGGACTGCCGCCGGCTCTGCGAGGCGCTGCTCGCCGAGTCGCCCGATTCGCCCCTCGGTCCGCTGGCGCGCGCGCACCTGGCCATCGCCGAAGGCCAATATGCCGAAGCGCGCGGGCATCTCGCCTCCGGACGCGAGGCATATGGCGTGATTGCCGCACTCGATTCCGCCATTGGAGATGCCTACTTGAGCATCGGCAACTGGCGCGACGCCGCAGAGGCGTTCCGCTCGGCCATCGCCGCCGATTCCAGTTTTGCGGGCGCGCACCAGGGCCTGGCGCAAGCGCTGGTCGAACTGCAGCGCTATGAGCAATCGGCCGAGGCGGCGCTCGACGCCATCCGCCTGCGCTACGATGCGCCCGCGGCTCACCGGCTTCTGGCGCGTTCGCTGCGCGCGCTCGGCCGCGAAGAAGCCGCCGAAGCCGCGTTCGCCACCGCCCGCAGAGTGGGCGGCGCGCGGACGCCATGACGGTCCAACTCCGGCCGCCGCTCGACCACGAGTGGCCCATCTGCCGCATGCTGCTGCCGGAAAATTGCGCCGAAGCGCCATCCCGCCAATATCTTCTGTGCCTCAACGATCGGCCACCGCACGCCATCGCCGCCGCCTCATACCGGCAAACCCCCGGTGCCGTCGCCGATCTCCGCTTGCATGTGATTCCACCGTTCCGCCGGCGTGGCGTGGGGTCGGAAATGGTAGCCCACCTGACGCGCGGCGGCGCGCTCTCGGTCAGCGGCGTGGTCGATCTTTCGTGCGAAGATGCGGCGGTGGCGTTTTGCGAAGCGCGGGGCTTCGCGCGCATCGATACACTCACCACGGTGGAAGCGGAAATCGCCGGGATGCGCGAGTACACGCGCCGGCTGTGCGGCCGCCGTCCAGCCGTGGCGGAGATTGTACCGCTCTCCTGCGCTCCCGCCGGAGAAGTGGCGCGATTGCACGCCCGCTATGTGGCGCACCAGACGGAAGCAGACCCGTGGCGCCACCTGATGAGCTCCTCATCCGGCGTGCAGGATTCCCCCGTGGCGCTCATCGGCGGCACCGTGGTGGGAGCGCTGCTGTGGGAACTCGAAGGCCAGACGGCGGTGGTCCGCTCGCGAGTCGCCGCGCCGGGAAAACACATGGCTTGGGTCAATGCGCTGCTTCTGGCCGAAGGGCTCGACGGCGCCTGGCGGCGCGGCGCGGCCCGTGTCCGCTTCACTTACAACTCTACGAATCGCGATACCCGGAAGCTGGCTCGCCGTTTCGGCGCGCAAATTGCGAAAGTGATGGCGCTCTTCACTCTCCGAAGCGCCGTTGGAAGCTAATGATACGATCCGCCGGAAGCAGTCCTTGACTTGGCGGGATTGCCCGGCCCCAGGACAACCGTCGACGCCGCCGCTCCCGGCATCGCCGGCGGCGGTAGGGACAAGGCGCGTGCAGTTGCCGCCCGCATGGCCCGCGTCGACCCCGTGGAGGGCGCGGCTCGCCAAGGCAACGGGGGACAACTCAGCGCTGCGCCAGGCGGTGGAAGCGGGACCGGCAAACTATCGGGCGCGCACCGCCCTGGCCCGGTATTTACTCGAGAATGGAGATTCGGAGGCCGACCTCTCCCTTACTTCCGTGCAACCGAAGTCTTATTGTCGGCAGGACTCCCTGCTTACAGCGGCAGAAAAGTGCATTCTGGATGAACTTAGGCCGCGCAACGGTATTTTCGCCGCTACCTTGCGCAAGAACCGGAGGGAAATACAACGACTTTAGCCGAAACGCGGGGAGTATTCGCAGAAGTTCCGGCGAAAACCCAGGCTCTCAGTGCGACTCGCGGAATGCCCGCACCACGCTGAGCAGCGGCCAGAGAGCCAGCACCGCCAGCAGGCTGATCGAAGTGACGGCGCCATCCCACGTATATCGGGTTGCTTTGCGGATTTTTGGAGACACGTTACACCTCCAGATTTCTAGCTCGATCCTACGCTCGATTTGTTACTCCCATGTGAATATTCGAAGAAGGATTTTTACGCGCCAAGTACCGCCGAGTAAGCCTTCCACGCGCGGTGGTCGAATACCACGAAAGTAACTTCCCGGAGGGAAGACTGCTCCCTTTCGAGATAGCGTTTCACCTCGCGAATCGCAATCGACGCCGCATCGTCCGGAGGATAACCGTATACTCCGGTACTGATTGCCGGAAAACTCATGCTTACCACGCCTCGTTCTTCCGCCATCGCCAGGCATTCCCGGTAGCACGAAGCCAGCAAGTCCGGTTCGCCGCGGCTTCCGTCGCGGTAGACGGGACCGACTGCGTGAAATACGAATTTCGCCGGCAGCCGGCCCGCGCCGGTCGCCACCGCCTTGCCGGTGGGACAGCCGCCGCGCGATTTCCGGATGCCATCCAGTTCCCGCATGATCTCCGGGCCACCGGCACGATGAATCGCTCCGTCCACGCCGCCTCCGCCGGCCAATGCCGTGTTCGCCGCGTTCACCATCGCGTCCACCGGCAGCCGGGTGATATCGCCCTCGTGGAGGACGATCTTGCGTCCACTTGCGCTCATCCATTCCATACCTTTATTACAATCGTTTTGTGACCAGACGGGAATTGCTTGCAGGAACGGCGGCTTGTACCGGCGCCTTATGGGCGCGGGTCCACTGGGACCGCTCGCGCATCAGCGCCATCACCGACGAAATCGCCGCTAATGCCGACGATGCAGCCAGCTTCGCGCACCAGCAAGGCATGCCGTTCGTCGAGGTCCGCAATCAGCCCGGTACCAATCGCGAATACGCCCTGGGCCGCGATGCCGATAGGAAAGTCGCAGCCACTCAATTGTCCATCGAGGGCGTCAAAATCTCGATGATCGACACCAGCCTGCTGAAATTCCCGTGGCCGGGCAGTCCATCGGCCGACCAGGCGCGCTGGAACCGCCGCATGGAGGATTTGCAAAAGGCGCTGCAATGCGCCCAAACCATGGGCGCCGAGAAAATACTGGTATTTGCCGGCACGCGTGTGGCCAAGCCGGACAGCACGTTCCAGCAAACCGCGGACACGCTGGCCGAGATGGCGGCGGAAGCGGAGAAGCAAAGAATTACGCTGGTGCTCGAGAACGATTCCGCAACCAATGTCGCCAGTTGCGCGGACCTCGCCGCGGTGATGAAACTGGTGCCCTCGAAATGGCTGGGAATCGGTTGGAAGCCGGCGCCCGAAGGCTATTCCCTGCTGCCCAGGAAGCGCATCCTGAACGTGCGCGTGCCGGCCGGAAGCCTCTGGCCCAATCGCCCGGATACCATGAAGTGGAGAAACATTCTGACCGCGTTGGATAAAGATGGATATAGCGGCCTCGTGACACTCGACGCCGGAGCCGCCGGCGCAAAGGGTGTGGACGCGGCGCGCGACGCACTCGATCAACTGGTGCATGTGGTGCGGGAGGTATCGTGAGAGAGCAATTCGTCCAGGCATTCGTCATCGGGCTGCTGGTGGTGGCCATCGCGGTGGGCGTGATTCTGTTCATGCAGCGCGGAGCGCACATGGAATTGAACGGGGCCATGACGGTGAGCGTACACGGCACCGACCCCAATACCGCGCTGGCGGTATTCAATCTTCATCTCGACAATCCGGCCGATTACGGCTTCGAAGTCAGCAACGTTACCGTCACTTTGGAGAATAATCAGGGGGAATTCCCTGTCACCACCATCGGACGCGTGGATGCCAAAAGGCTGGCGGACGCCATGCCCGAGTTCGGCCCCTTTCATCCCACGCTGTATACCCGGTATGTCATTCCGGCGCACACTTCGGGCGATTATACCGTGCTCGCCCAATACAACGCGCCCGAGAAGGTTCTCAACGAGCGCAAGCGTTTCGTGGTGCGCGTGCAGGAGATCAACGGGAAAGAAACCGAGTTCGACGAGAAGAAGTGATAAGGTCTACGGCGCGCTTCAGGGCCAAGCTCAAGCCCGCGTGAAAGCTTTGGCGCGCCGGCAATCGTTGAAATCGCGCCGGCCGTTTGTCGAAACCCTCGCGCTCTGAAGCGGTGCCCTATTGCCCCGGCGTGGCCGGATCCACCCCGAAGCAATATCCGTCGTTCGAGTCCGAGGGACTGAAGGAATATTCGCCCGTCGGCAGATCCTTTACGGTCAACGCGTAGGTCATTAAACTCGACTCGTTGTTGATCTTGATATCCACCGGCCAGGTCACCAACCCGCCCTTGCGTCCCGGCCGGATCCTGGTCCGCCGGCTGCCGTTGACCGTGTCCAAAGCGAACAGGCTGTAGTCGGCGGGATTGACCTCTCTCGGCAAGCGGAGAATGAACACAATGACCTCGGTTTCCGTCATGCGAATGTGCGCTTGCGGGCCCGGCAACTCCCAGTATTCCGCGGCGCGATCTTTGTGCTCGACGGCCTGTGTGACTTCCAGCGGAATCAGCCCCTTGCCGTTCCAATAATAGACCGCCCCGATGTTTTCCGGTTGCGAAAGCGTGCGCGGCGCCGGGGGCTGGGTGTTCCGGGAGGGCCGCGCCAACGTCGGAGCGCGCGATTGCGGGGCGGGCGGTGCCGCGCCGGCCGCAGTTTGCGCGGAGGGCGCGGTCGCCGGCGCTGTCGAACGTTCAGGCGGGCGGGGTAGCGTGGCGTTGCCGAAGGTTACCCCGATCAGGTCGCGCCGGGAATACTGTTGGAGCTGGTTGTTGACCAGAAAGTGGATGTTGTCGGCATCGATGGACCACCACTTACCGGCGACATGCGTGCCGTCTTTGAGTATCAAAGTATTCGGCTGGGCCGTCGCGGCCTCCGCGGATGCCGGCGCGGAATTCGCCGCGGTCGATTGCGAAGCGCCGAACTGGATGGCCTGGACGTCGTGAATATCGATTGTCTGGGACTGGTCGGCAGCCTTAACGTGAATCTCCACCACGTTACCGGACTCCACCACTCCTGAGATCTGCCGGCCGTCCTTTAGGGCAACAACATCGCCGAACAGCGGCGCGGCGGCCAGCCAAACCAGCAGTGTCGTTCTACTCATAGAAGCGCTACATTTTGCGAAGGACGGCATAGTGAGGGTCGAGCGCCACCTTCAGCGGGGCCTGCTTCAACGCAACGTTGAAGGTTACCGGATCGCCGCCCGTGCGCACCCACTGCGTGATCGTCTGCCCGCGCGCGACCTCGATTTCCACCGGCGCCAGCGTGGTGAAGTCGGACTCTACACCCGATTGCGAAATGACCCCCACCAGCCGCAGGTTTGGCGCCCGGCCCTTCACCGAGTACGACAGCTTCAAGGACGGTATGCCCGTGCCGTTGACCCACTGCTCGAAGAAATTTTCCAGCTTGGGATCGTCGCTGCGCGGCGGCAGATGCGCGGCCGCCGCCTGGCGGAACTCGTCCGTGGTGAGTTCGCGATGATCGTACTGTTTCACCAGATCGGAAAGCAGCGCCAGAAATCGCTCGTCGCCCATGCGGCGGCGGAGCATCTGCATCACCCACACCCCTTTTCCGTACGTGACGGTCTTGTACGCGCCGGGCGACAGCGAACTGTTGAGGCGCGGGCCGAAGGTCACCGGGCCCGCCGAATCGGCAATCTGGCCGTTGGCGCCTTTTTCCAGCAACTGCGCCCGGTAGCTGTCGAGCATCAACTCGGCCGATGGGATTCCCTTGCGCTTCTCGATATACAACATCGCCGAAATGTTGGCCAGCGCCTCCATCAGCCATCCATCGCGATAGTACATGGTCGTGACGCGATTGCCCCACCACTGGTGCGCTACTTCGTGCGCCTGTAGCAGCTCATCGAAATAGAGCCGCTGCGATTCGTCCTTGGAACTTGTCGAAGGCTGGAGATATGCCATGGTGGAGATGTAAATCAGGCCCGGAAATCCCTGGCCGAACGTGCCGGGAATCGGCGAGACGGTGATGTGCGGCAGGGCCGGCGGTCCGAACTGCGACACCATAAACTCCACCGAAGAAGCCACATCTCCCGCCACGCGCTGCAGTTCCGCCACCGGGCTGGCGATGGGCGCCGGAGGCCCGCCCACCGACATGATCTGCGCGGCCCGCTGTGCCGTGCTCACGATGGGCGCGGTGATGGTCAGTTGCGGTTTGGGCAGGAGAGCCGTTTCGAGCGCGCGGTTGGCGCACACATCGATCACGCATCCCGCGCGTTCCACTTGCACGTGCTCGTAGTGGCCAAGGTTGAAAGCCGCAAAGCGAATGGCCGATGCCGTGCGGCGCCGGGTGACGCGCTGGTCGCCCTCGGTTTTATCGAAAACCACATCTCCGGCGGCAACCAGATCCAGATCGGAGGGATACCGAAAAAGCAGATCGTACTGGGCGAATTGCAGATTGTGCGTGGGATACCAGTTGCCGCGCGCCATCACGTAATACACATGGTCGCCGGCATCGCGGATCACTTTTCCCGAATGCTTGAATTCGAATTCGTACTCCCGGCCGGCGCGCAACTGCTGGGGCGGAAACACCAGGAAAAGCTCGTCGCTGCGGCTAATATTGGAGCGGAGAGAATTGCGTTGCAGAACCTCCGCGGGTTGGCCGTCGACCGTGGCCGAATCGATGGTCATTTCGCTGGCGATCTGGAAGCTTACCGCATTGGCACCGTCCACGAGGGGCCGTACTTTGACGCGCGTGGTGCAATCCAGCGAAAGGTCCGGATTGAGAGTGGATTCGATGCGGTAATCGCTCAGCACCACGTCGTCCTGGCGTACCGGCGGTTTGCGGCGCGCCGAGCGGTCCGCAAAGCTGGTCCAGGTGTCGAAGAAGCTCTGGTTATCGCGCTCCACCACCCGCCCGGCGACAATCTGTTCGGGCGCGGAGGGGTCGAAGATGGCGTCGAAATTCCCGAATTTGGAATTCTGGAAAACCGCCGCGAAAATCCCCGGATGGCCGGCTGAGCCGCCCAACAGATCGAGAGCCACCCGTGTTTGCATGCTGTCGGCGAGATTCCGCAGCGTCGGCGTCCAGGCCTCGTCCATTCTGGCGGCAACATCGGTGACTTTGCGGTTGGCGGGGCTCTTCGGAAGCTGCGAGAGAATGACGTCGTAATCGGGGCCGGTAAAGATAAATAGGGCCGCGCGGAAGTGCTCGTCGAGATTAGGCGAGCCGGTATACGACGCGAGCGACGCCCGTTCCGCGCGGCTCGGCGGCAGCAGAATCACTTCGCCATCGCCGCCATCCACATCGGCCGAAAATGCCGCCGCGATGCGATGCCCGGCTACCGGCTTGCTGAAAATCAAGTGGCCGTCGGTGAGGTAAATCTTGAGATCTTCTTTGAAGATCGTGATATCCCGAACGCGATAGCACTCGCTCTGGTCGAAGCTGATCGCCTGCAGGGTGCGCGAGAAATCGGCGGACGTCCCGGCCCACACCGTGCCGCGGACGACGAACGCCACGACCAGCAGCCATCGCATAACTTCAGCCTCCCACCCGAGATCTACCTACAGCAGACGCCGCAGGCGGCTCAAAAGTTCCCGGCGGACTAACCCTCTATTGGTTGCATGATAGCTCAGGCGGCGGTCCATCCGCCATCTATGGTCATGGCTGCCCCAGTCACAAACTCGGCTTCGGCCGAACTCAGGTAGAGCGCCAGGTATGCCACTTCGCCGGGCCGCCCCATCCGGCCAACAGGTTGGCGCGCGTGCAGTTCCTGACGAATTTTGTCTTTTTCGTGCTTATGGAATTTTTCCAGGTAGCCGTCGACGAAGGGCGTTTCCACCGTTCCCGGACAGATGCAGTTCACGCGCACCCGGCCGGCGTAATCGATCGCCAGTTGCCGGGTGAGCGCCACCACCGCGCCCTTGCTGGCGCAATACGCGAATCGCCGTTTTACCGCCACCAACCCGGCCACGGAGGCGATGTTCACGATCGAACCTTTGGATGCCAGCAGCTTCGGCAGGAACGCGCGCGTCACCAGGAACACCCCTTCGACGTTGATGCGCATCAGGCGGCGGAAATCGTCGGCTTCGGTCTCTTCGATGTTCCCCACGTGGCCGACTCCCGCGCAGTTTACCAGGATGTCGAGACTGTCGGTGGCTTTCAGCACCGCCCCGATCACCGGCTCATCGGTGACATCGAACACATGCGTGGAACTCCCGGGCAGTTCGCGCGCAAGCGAATTGGCACGGTTGCGGTCGACATCCGCGATGATCACGGAAGCGCCGGCTGCGGTAAACACGCGGCAGATCTGTTCGCCGATCCCGCTCGCGCCTCCCGTGACAAGGGCGCGGAGGCCGTCCAACCGGAACGGGGAATGCATACGGGTATTGTAACGGGAAGACGGTTTATAAAACTCGCTGGCGGCGTTCGGGGACCGGCCCAGGCCTTCGGACCTTCCGTCAGCCGCTGGCCGGCGTGCTGCGATGGCCCAATAATGCCAGCCGCCCCACCTCGTTCCGACGCATGATATTGTGGACACACAGGCCTGAAAATGAGCAATTTTACCCGCAGAGACCTTTTTAAGACCGGGATCGCCGCCACCGCCGTGGCCGCAACCGAGACCAGTTCGGCGCAATCCCCGCAGCAGACACCCCCGCCGTCGCCACAGTCCAGCAGCGCACCGCGTGAGCGCCTGCTGCTCGATTTCGGATGGCGCTTCCACCTGGGAAATGCCGACGATCCGGCGCAGGACTTCGGCTGGGGAGCCGGCGGCGGCACCTTCGCCAAATCCGGCAGCGGCACCGTGCCGGCAGCCAAGGAAAATTTCGACGACAGCGTCTGGCGCAAGGTCGATCTCCCGCACGACTGGGCCATCGAACTACCCTTCGAGAACAACAAGGCCATCACCGACCACGGCTCGCATCCCCTCGGACGCCAGTTCCCTGCCAGCAGCATCGGCTGGTATCGCCGTGTCTTCGACTTACCGGCATCCGACCTCGGCCGCCGCATCGCGCTTGAATTCGACGGCGTCTACCGCGATTCCGTCGTCATCTTCAACGGCCACTACATCGGCCGCAATTTCAGCGGCTACGCACCCTTCCGCTACGACATCAGCGATCAAGCCAATTACGGTTCGAAGAACGTCCTGCTGGTGCGAGTCGACGCCACCCTCGGCGATGGCTGGTTCTACGAGGGCGCCGGCATCTATCGCCATGTGTGGCTCACGAAAACCAACCCCGTTCACGTGCCGCAGTGGGGGACTTTCGTGCGCGCCAACGTGCGTCCCGGCGGGGCGGCGGCCGTGCGTATCACCACCGAAGTCGCCAACGAGACCGAGGCGGCAAAGAACTGCCGCGTGGTATCGAAAGTTCTCGACCCGGCCGGCAAAACCGTGGCAACTCTAACCGCTACGCCGGTTTCAGTCCCGGCGTGGACACAGCACGATTTCGATCAGAACGTCGAGATCCCCGCGCCGGTTCTTTGGTCGGTGGAAGATCCCAAGCTCTACCGCCTGGAAACCACCGTGGAATCGGCCGGCGCCCCGGTCGACACGTATGCCACTCCTTTTGGCATCCGGTCGGTCCGCTTCGATGCCAATACCGGGTTCTACCTCAACGAAAAGCCCCTCAAGCTGAAAGGCACCTGCTGCCATCAGGACCATGCCGGCGTGGGCGCGGCGCTGCCCGACCGCATTCAGTATTACCGCATCGAACGCCTCCAAGATATGGGTTCGAATGCCCTGCGCACTTCCCACAATCCACCCACTCCGGAACTCATGAACGCCTGCGACGAGCTTGGCATGATGGTGATGTGCGAGACGCGCATGATGGATTCCACGCCCGAAGGGTTGAGCCAGCTCGAGCGCATGGTCCGCTGCCATCGCAATCATCCCTCGATTGTCATCTGGTCGGTGGGCAACGAGGAACCGGAACAGGGAACCGAGCGGGGCGCGCGCATCGAAGCCACCATGAAGCGCATCGTGAAGGCCAACGACGATTCGCGGCTGATCACGCAGGCGATGAATTACGGCTGGGGTGGCAAGGGCGCCACCAAGGTCCAGGACGTGCAAGGTTTCAATTACAACGAAAATCGCATCGATGCTTTCCACAAGGAATATCCGGCACTGCCCACGGTAGGAACCGAAACCGCCAGCACCGTCTCGACCCGCGGGATTTACTTTAATGACAAGGAAAAAGGATATGTCCGTGCATACGATCTGGAACATCCGCCGTGGGCGCAATTGGCCGAATTCTGGTGGAAATTCTACGACGCGCGGCCCTTTTTGTCTGGCGGATTTGCCTGGACCGGCTTCGATTATCGCGGCGAACCAACCCCTTATGGATGGCCATGCATCAATTCCCACTTCGGCATCATGGACATGTGCGGCTTCCCCAAGGACAATTTCTTTTATTACCAGGCCTGGTGGGGAGCAAAACCGGTTCTACATCTATTCCCGCACTGGAACTGGGAGGGCAAAGAAGGGCAGGAAATCGAGGTCTGGGTGCATAGTAATCTCGACCGCGTGGAACTGTTTCTGAACGGCGCCAGCCAGGGCGCGCAGGATGTCGCCCGCAACACCCACCTGATGTGGAAGGTGAAATATGCGCCCGGCGCCATCGAGGCGCGGGGATTCAAAGGCGGGAAACAGGTCCTGACGGCAAAGCGGGAAACCAGCGGGCCAGCCGCCAAAATCGTACTGCGCACCGACCGCAACCGCCTTCTGGCCAATGGCGAAGATGTCGCCATGGTCACCGCCGCGATCCGGGATTCTCAAGGCCGGGAAGTGGCCACTGCGGATAGTCCATTGAATTTCAAGGTTTCCGGCGGGGGCAAGTTGATCGGCTTGGGCAATGGAGACCCGAGTAGTCACGAGATGGACAAGGCCGATAGCCGGCGTGCCTTCAACGGATTGTGCATGGCTATCATTCAAACCTCCAAATCTGCCGATGAGATACGGGTAGAGGCAAGTTCGCCAGGGCTTGAGACGGCTGCGGTGACGCTGACCTCGGCTTCGGTGACGCTGCGTCCCGCGGTCGCCTAGGGGGGCCGCACCGGAAAGGCACGCCGTATGCTACAAAGAAAGAAAGAAGGGTGATGACAGTTTCAGCGCCATGCTCCGCAGGTGACCTCAGATGAAGGCGCTGACGTGGCTTTACGCTTTGAGCTTGTTCCCATCGGCCGGCAAAGTCTTCAACTTCGACAGCTACCGGATCGGTCAGGCGCCTCCCGGATGGACTATGGAAAGTCCCGGTGCTGCTCCCAGTTGGGAGATCCGTAAGGACAAAACGGCCCCCACCCAGCCTTATGTTTTGGCGGAAATCCCCGCCGGACGAGGCGATTCGCACCCCCCGTTGGCGATCTTGAACGATATCACCACCCGCGATGCCGATGTCAGCGTACGACTCAAGCCCATTTCCGGGCATGAGGGCTTGGCGGGCGGGGTAGTTTGGCGGTATCGCGATGAAAATAACTACTATGTAGCCAGGGCCGATGCCACCTTGAACACGGTAGCCGTCTTTAAGGTGGAAAATGGGCACAAAGTCCCGTTATTTACGGATGTCAAACATCCTGTTCCGGTGAATTCCTGGAGCATTCTAAAAGTTTCGGTGCGCGGACCGCGTTTTCAGGTTTTCATCGACCATCGCCGCGTTCTGGAAGGTCGTGATCACACCTTTTCTTCCCCGGGACGTGTCGGTTTGTGGGCGATGGCGGATTGCACCGTGTATTTCGACGATTTCCGGGTTTATCCAAAATAGTACATAGAATTGGCTGCCGGAACAGCCGTAACGAACCTACCGGAACGTCCCCGCCACCTTTACCAAGTGCATGGTACTATTTCCCAAAGAGTACTCCATAGCGCGGTCTTGTATTTTCTTAGCCGCTATACCATATTGATCCTGAAGCTCACAGGTTTGAGGCCTATTCGGAGGCTATGGTATGACAAAAGGCGGCAAAACTCGCCGGTTTCTCGGCTGTAGTTGGTTCATTTTATTGTTGCCGGCGATAGCCCAGGCCGGAACGCTCAACGTGACATTGAACCCGTTCCCCGGCACCGACAGCTTTGCTTGGGGCACCAGCGTTGGCTATTTGGGCACGCCTGCTCCCTTGCCGGATAATCTCGGGTATACCTTCGAGTCCCTAGGCAGCACCAATTCCGCAACGGTCAGTTTCTCCAGCACGGATCTTCCCGATCCCCTCACAATTACGGACGGCGAGGGCGCAATCTTCGAAGCGGGTAGTGGCGGGACGTTCAACTGGCCGGTCGGAAGCGTTTTCACCTCCGGATCCTTCCTCCTGGGCACGAACCTGAACAGCTCGCTCGAACCCGATAGCGCGCAGCAGGACACGATGACGCTCACGCTCTCCCAACCTGTCAGTGCCTTCGGGATTTTCATTCAGGACTTTGACACAGCCGACTCCTTTTCCGCTACCATCGGCACGACCAGCGACGGCGGCGCCAGCTTCACGCAGTCCTCAGGATCGGATGGCAGCGCCTTTTTCATCGGACTCTACGACGTGAATGGAGATGCGGATATTTCCGACATCGAGCTCACCACTACGCAGGCCGCGAACAACGGCACTCCTGGTTATTTCGTAATTGGCGCGGCCCAGTTTAACCAAGGCAACGAGACCGTCAGCAGCGTGCCGGAGCCCGGTACGATCCTGCTGGCGGCCGGCGGATTAGCCGCCCTCGGGTGGAAAGCGCGCAAACGCGTTCGCGCCTAACTCATTCCGTTTCGGGATTAGAAAAAGCCGCGCGGCAGCCCTCCGCGGTCTTTTCTTTTTGGGCCAAAGCCGCGACCGCATGATCAATTTCCTCGCGCCTCGAAGCCTTACCCTTGCGACGCCCTGCCTCGGGATGGCCATTGCGAAGATTTTCGCGGGTCAGCCGCCTAATGGGTCATGGCGTAAACTATGTAGTTCACGCCGATCCGGATCCCCAACGCGGCATACTCTTGCGGATATTCCGGTGTGTCGGCCCACTCCCACGAATCCCCGACGTCGGATTGAAACGTGATCGCCACCATCACCCGCCCTTGACCGTCCGAGATCCCCCGCCAATGCGCCGGGCAGTTCTCGCACTTCCAACTGCGGCCTGCATTGACGGAGCCCATACTGGCCACCTGGTAGCGATCGTCGAGATCGTACACCGAGTGGAAGATGCTGGCGCTATTCTCGAACTCCACCACATCGTGCCCGGGCAGCACCTTGCGCATGACTTTCATAAAGTTATCCCACTCGTCCGCGCCCCAGAAATCGTCGCACATGAAAAATCCCCCGCGCAGCAGGTACTCGCGGAGGTTTTGGATCTGGGATTCAGTGAGTTGCCAGTGGCCAGGCTGCACGGCGTACAGCCATGGCCAGTCGTACACGTCGCCATCGTCAAGATTGATCGGCTGTTCCACCGATCGCGCGCTCAAACGCGTAAGCCGCCGTACGGCCTGCGAGAAATGACGGTCGGCGCGTGGGTAGTCCTGCGTCCATATGGTGCCGCCTTCCCTCCAGTCGCCGCGGGCATAGAAGCGATACCGGCCCCCGGGCGCTTGCGGGTACATGAGCCGTGCGAAAGTCCACTCCGTGCGTTCCCGCCAGTCGGCCGGTAACGGGATGCTGCCAAGGCGGTATTCCACCCCCGGAAACTCATGAAAGGGATGCTGAAAACCAAAGAGGGTGCCCAGAAATACAAACCCGGCGCCTACCCAGCCAACTGCGCGGAAGGTCATTTTCGATACCTTCCAGTTTACAGCTATCCAACGGGACGGGCGAACCGCGCTGGCCAGTGGCCTCGCCCGTGCGCTCAGAGAAGTTATATTTGAATCGTGGCGGACAATTCGCGTCCAACCCTGGCCATCGCGCTGGCATTTCTGCTGGCGGTCACCGGCGCGCTGGTGTTCGCGTCGCGCGCCACCACGCAAGCGCGCCATTTCCGGACCATGGACCAGCCCATCCACGGCTGGATGTCGATCCCGTTCGTCGCGCACACGCACCATGTGCCCCCATCCGTGCTGTTTCAGGCAGTCGGAGTTCAGCCCCGCCAGCCGCGCGACCACCGTTCAGTCCGGCGCATTGCCCGCGAGTTGAACCGGCCGGTTCCCGAAGTAATCGCCGAATTGCAGAAAGCCATCGATCAGGCAAAGCGGCCGCCCGGCGGTCCACCGAAATGACCGAGCAGCTTCTTTCCATGGTGACGCAGTACGGTCCGCCGGCGCTTTTCGCCATCGTGGGGATTGCCGCCATCGGTGTGCCGCTGCCTGTCACGCTGTTGCTGATCGTGGTCGGTTCGATGGTGTCGCAAGGCGCGATGGACATCTGGCTGGCGCTGGCTATGGCCAGCGTTGGGTCCATCCTCGGCGATCAAGCCGGCTACGCCATCGGCCGGTTCGGCGGAACGGCCGCGGTAGAGAAACTGTCGCGTGTTTTCGGAAAGAAGGCCGGCCTCGAGGAAACCCAGGCCAAGGTGCGAGCCTGGGGCGGTCCTGGCATTTTCCTGACGCGGTGGCTGTTGAGCCCCCTGGGACCCTGGATCAATCTCGCCAGCGGCACCGCGGGCTATCCCTGGCATCGCTTCCTGTTCTGGGACGTTTTGGGAGAGTGTACCGGCGCGTTGGTTTACATTTCGCTCGGCCGCATCTTCAGCGACCGCGTTCTGGCGCTCGATAGCGTGCTCGGCGATACGACCTGGGCAATCGGCGCCCTGATGCTGGCATCGATTCTGGGATGGCAGTTGTGGAAGCGGCTGGTGCGCCAACCTTAGCCGGAGCCGCTACCTCCGTAATCCCCTGCCCGGCGCCACGCCTTCGATCAGCTTGCCATCGCGCACCACCGGGACGCCGTTCACCAGCACGTGGACCATGCCTTCCGAATACTGCGCGGGATTCTCGAACGTGGCGCGATCGGTGACGCGGGCCGCATCGAAAACCGAGATGTCGGCATCCGCGCCCGGCGCGATGCGCCCCTTGGATTTCACCCCGAGCCGGTCCGCCGGTGCGGCGGTCATCTTGCGCAGCGCCTCCATCAGCGTCAGCGCCCGCTCTTCGCGCACATAGCGGCCGAGGACGCGGCTAAACGTGCCCGCCGCGCGGGGATGGCCCTTGCCGTTTTCCAGAATGCCATCGGACGCAATCATCACCAGCGGATTCGCCATCGCCAGCTTCACCACCTCCTCGGGAATCGAATGAATCGCCACCATACCGCCCTGTTTGCGATAGCGGGCGAAGCTCTCGGCCGTCAGCCGTTCGCCGGTGGCCGCCCATTGCAGATCGCCAAATGAGATGCCGCCTTGCCGCGCCTGCCACCCGTCGCTAAAGATGGCGGAAGAAAGATCGGTCATCCCGGCGGTATAAGGGTATGCCTCGGTGGTGATGTCAAGCCCCCGCCGCCGCGCGCCCGCGATCATCTGGAGGCACTCGGGCGTTTCGCGGAGCCCCATGCTGGTGATGTGGACGACATGCAGCGAGGCGCCCGTCGCGGCCGCATCGGCGATCACTTCCTGGAGCGCATCGATGACGCCCGGTTCCACCGGCCCGCCGTTGCGCATGTGGATATAGAGCGCCGTCTTCTTTTCCGCCGCCAGGCGGAACAGATCGAGAATCTCCTGGCGCGAGACCAATGGAATGTACGCAATGCCGACGCCGATTCCCAGCGCGCCTTCGTCCAACCCCCGGCGCACCAGCGCCAGCGTCTCTCGCTGCTCTTCCGGGGTGGCGGCGCGCTCCACGGCTTTATCGCGCGGCAGCAGCGTGCCCGAATCGTGCATCACTGCCATGCGAGCCGGCAGATGGCCGGAAGTGGCGCCGAAATTGATCAGCGCCTTTCCTTCCCTCGCGGCGTACCAGGCCGGAACGGGCGACACTCCGACCTCCATTTCGAGCGCGGTGGTGACGCCATCCATCGCCTTGTAGCGGTAATTCTCGGGCGTCTGGCCGTGCGAATGGAGGTCGATGAAGCCTGGTGCGACAATCAAGCCCCTGGCATCGAGCACCGTCCGCCCGCGCAGCGGTTGCGCGGAGATGGCCGCGATCTTATCTCCACGGATGCCGATGTTGCGAACAGCGTCCAAGCCGCTCGCCGGGTCCATGACGCGGCCGTTGGCGATCACGATGTCAAAATCCTGGGCCAATACCGCCGCAGCCATGATCAGCACCCCGGCGATCAGGCGGAGCATGAGATCACCGGCTTTCCCAGTAGTTCCCATCGAGGCTCGACCCCCAGGCCCGGCGCTTCCCCGGCCGCCATTCGGCCCTCCTTGCGCCGCGGCGCGCCAGCAGCGTTGCTGACCGTCACGTAGCTATTGAAATCGGTGGCCGTAAACAGATAGTTGGGAGGCGTGCTGTGCGCCAAATGGGCGATGGCCGCGGTGATGATGTCGCCGCCCCAGGTATCTTCGATGGTCAGCGCGATCCCCAGCGACACGCACAAATCGCGAATTTGCCGCGCCTTGGTCAATCCGCCAACCTTCGAAATCTTCAGATTGATCACGTCCATGGCTTGATCGTGAACGCCCTGCACCACCATTTCGAGGCTATCCACCACTTCGTCCAGCACGAACGGCCGGTCGGTGTGGCGGCGCACTACCAGGCATTCCCGGTAGGTCGGGCAGGGCTGCTCGATGTACACGTCGACTTCCCGAACGGCATCCACCACGCGCAGCGCCTGGTGCTGCGTCCAGCCGGTATTGGCGTCGGCGATCAGCACATCGCCAGGTTTGAGCTTCCCCGCCACCTGGTGAATTCGCTGCATGTCGATTTCGGGATCGCCGCCGACCTTCAACTGAAACTTGGTGTATCCTTCGGCGCGGTAGTGCGCCACGTTTTCGGCCATGGCCTTCGGGCTCTCCTGCGAGATCGCGCGGTAAAGCGGAAAACTCTCGCCGTACCGCCCGCCGAGAAGCGCCACCACCGGAATTCCCGCCGCTTTGCCGAGAATATCCCAGCACGCCATGTCAATGGCGGATTTGACATATGGATGGCCGCGCAGGGCGGCATCCATGCGGCCATTCAGGATGCCCAATTCGGTAGGATCGAGCCCGAGGAGTTGCGGCGCCAGCTTGGCGATTCCCGCACGCGCCCCTTCGGCATATGCCGGCAGGTACGCTGGTCCGAGCGGGCACACCTCGCCGTATCCAGTAACGCCGGCATCGGTGTGGACCGCGACCACGGTCGAATCGAAGACTTCCACCGAATTGCCGCCCGACCACTTGTAGCTGCCCTCGTGGAGCGGCAAGTCGATTTGAAAAGCTTCGATTCCGCTGATCTTCAGTGGCACTTTATTTCTGCCTTTTGATCGTCATCTCCCCGCCCATGTCTATGCCCGCGTCATTGGTGGTCGTGAGCGCAATTTCGTCGCCTTTGACGACCCCTTTACTCGAAAAAGTCGTGGCATTGCCGCCCATGTCGACTTTGACCGCGAACGCAATCTTATCGCCGTCGAGCTTACAATCGGTAAGAGGCAGCGGGTCGCCCTGCGGGCCCTGGACGGTGCCGGTGAACTGATCTCCATCCTGTTTGAAGCTATAGGTGAGGGTGAAATCGCCGCCGCCGCCGGAGACGGTGCCCACCCAGGTGCCGGTGATATCGGACGCCCAGGCAGCCACGGTAAACAGGCCCAAAAGAACCGTAAGAATCGCAAATCTGCGTCTTTGCATGGAATGATTGTACCGTCCGTCATTCGGGTACGCTAGTCTGGAACTATGAGGAAAAACATTGCCCAATTCTGGCGGCAACTAGGCCGCACGGGGCAGATTTTTGTCCTCATTACCGCCGTATTTATTGTGTTGCATTTCACCGGCGCAGGCTTCGGCATTCAGTTCGTCAGTGGATTGCTGACGATTTTTTGGGGCCTCGCCACGGTATACCAGATTGCGCGCCGGGTGGCGCGCCGGGCGATATGGCGGCTGCGCAATCGCCTCATCGTGGCATACCTTTTCATCGCGGTCGTGCCCATATGCCTGATTCTGGCGCTGGTGATCTTTGCGGGCAAGGAGATTATCGGGCAGGTTGCGGTTTACCTGGTGGATACCGAACTCTCGCGCCGCGAACGTTTTCTGCAGAACGAGGTTTCGGCCCTGGTGCGGATGCCCCCCGACAATCCCGAAGGGTACATTCGCCGTTTCGTTCTGCGCGGTCCGGGGCTGCCGGGCACGGAAATGGTGCTGCACGGCCAAAAGGATTTTCGTTTGCCGCCGGATTCCACGCTGGAGATGCCAAGGGCGTGGATGACGGGCGATCAGCGCCAGTTCTCGGGACTGGTGGTAAAGACCGAGCCCAAAGGCGCCCGGCTGTTCGTTTGGGCCTTCGCGGAACACGACGGCAACACGGCGGTCGCCGCGGCGCCGGTTACGCACGAACTGCTGGCCGGCCTGGTGCCGCGCCTCGGCGACGTCAATTACACGCCGATCCTGGGGCACATCGGGAAATCCCGGGTTCCGGCTCCGGCCAACCTTTTCGATTTCGCCCTGAGCGGCGTCGTCCCCGTGACCGTGCCCAAATGGGAAACTACCGACACCACGCGCGGGCTCCTGCTGACGGTGGACACGCGCCTCTCCGCCGTGCTCGGAATTCTTTTCGGACAGAAAGGGTTCATCCTCAATCGCACGTTCTCGTGGGGCGAGGCGGTGTTAGCGATGTTTCTGCTGGTCTCAATTCTGTTCCTCGTGCTGGAGGTGATTTCGCTCATCGCCGGCATTCAGCTCAGCCGTTCCATCACCGGCGCGGTCCACGAACTGTATGAGGGCACGCAGCACGTCAAGAAATACGACTTCTCGTACCGCATCCCGGTGAAAGGCACCGATCAGCTCGCCGAGCTCACCAATTCGTTCAACAGCATGACCGCCAACCTCGGCCGCCTGATGATCGTGGCCAAGGAAAAGGAGCGTTTGGAATCGGAGTTGGCAATCGCGCGCGAAGTGCAGAATCAGCTTTTCCCCAAGGATGTGCCGTTCACCAAGACACTCGAGCTGAAGGGTGTGTGTCATCCCGCCCGCATGGTTTCCGGCGATTACTACGATTTCATGGCGATGCCCCACGATTCGCTGGCCTTCGCCATCGGCGACGTGGCCGGCAAGGGAATCTCGGCGGCCCTGCTGATGGCGACCATCCAGTCCACGATGCGGACGCAAATCAGCACGGCGTCGGTCGCGAATGGCAGCTATAAACCGCCCTCCACGGCGTTCCTGGTGGCCAACCTGAATCGCCAGCTCTACGCCAACACCACGCCGGAGAAATACGCGACCTTCTATTTCGCGATGTACGACGAATCGCACCATGCCCTCACCTACACCAACGCCGGCCATCTTTCGCCCCTGCTGGTGCGCGATGGCAAAGTGAGCCTGCTCGAACCCACCGGAACGGTCGTGGGCGCATTCCCGTTCGCGGTTTACCAGGAGAAAACGGTGGATATGGAACACGGCGACATGGTGGTGGCATACACCGACGGCCTCGTGGAGCCGGAAAACGCTTACGGCGAGATGTTCGGCGAAGATCGCTTCACCGAAATCCTGCTCAAGTACCATCGCGCCGATTCCTCCGAAATCATCGCCCGCGCTATGGAAGCCGTGGAGCAATGGACCGGCGGGGGCGAATTGCAGGACGACATGACCATGGTGGTAGCCCGGCGCGTATGAAAGTCCTCACCACAGCCGAAATGCGCGAGGTGGATTCGCGCACCATCGAGATGGGTATTCCGGGCATCGTCCTCATGGAGAATGCCGCGCATCGCGTGGTGGAGTTCCTGGCCGGGCATTGCGCGCCGCTTTCAGCCGAGCGCATCCTGGTGCTCTGCGGCAAGGGGAACAATGGGGGCGATGGCATGGCCATCGCGCGCCAGCTTTTCACGCGATTCCACCCGCGCGCGCTCCACGTGGTGCTGTTCGCGTCGCCCGAGGCTCTCAAGGGCGATGCCGCGGCCAATTACAAGATGCTCGAAGTCTGCGGCTGCCCGGTAGCGCGCGAGATTCCCGCCGGCGCCCGCAGTGCCACGTTGGTGATCGACGCCCTGGTCGGCACGGGGGTCGCCGGCGCGGCGACCGGCCGTATGCTGGAGGCGATTCGCGAAGTGAACCGCGGATTTCCGCTGGCAAAAGTCCTGGCCGTGGATATTCCTTCCGGCATGGCAGCCGATTCGGGCGAATCGCCGGGCGAATTTGCGCGCGCCGATTACACCGTCACCTTCACCGCTCCTAAATGGGCGCACGCGCTGCCGCCCAATTGCGATCACGTAGGCAAACTGGCGGTTGGCGCCATCGGCAGCCCGGCGGCGCTATTCGAACATGTGTGGCTCTCGCTCCTCGAACCGGCAATGTTCCACGAACTGCTGGGGCCGCGCCCGCGCTCGGGCCACAAGGGAACTTTCGGGCATGTGCTGATAGTGGCGGGATCGCGCGGGAAGACCGGGGCGGCGGCGATGAGCGGGCTCGGCGCATTGCGCGCCGGAGCGGGACTGGTGACGGTAGCCTCCGCCGCGAGCGCCATCGCGGAAATCGCCTCGCACGCACCGGAATTGATGACCGAGCCACTGGCGGAAACACCCATGGGGTCGGTCGCGCTGAATGCCGCACTGGACGCGATTGCCGAAGGGAAAACCGTGGTCGCCATGGGCCCGGGATTGGGCCGGCATCCCGACATCGCCATGCTGGTATCGAGCGCAGTGGAGAGTTTTCCGCAGCACATGGTGCTGGATGCCGATGCCCTCTCGCCCCGGATCGCGGGCGCCGCGGGCAGAGTTCGCGTGCTGACTCCGCACCCCGGCGAAATGGCCCGGCTCGCGGGCAATACGGCGGCGGAAGTGCAGGCGGATCGCGTCGGCACTGCCCGCGCGTTCGCGCAGTCGCACGCGGTGACGCTCGTGCTCAAAGGCGAGCGCACGGTGATCGCGTTCCCCGACGGCCGCGTCTGGATCAATCCCACCGGCACCCCGGCGATGGGAACCGGCGGCAGCGGCGATATCCTCACCGGCCTGATTTCCGGCTTTCTGGCGCAATTCCCGAAGCAGGCGGATCAAGCCGTGGCGGCCGCCGTGTATCTCCACGGACTGGCCGGAGAGATCGGCGCGCGCGCCCTGGGTGAGAAGTCGCTCATCGCTTCGGACATCCTGAAATATCTGCCGGAGGCCATTTCGGAGGCGCGTGGCGACGTATCGCACCGCCTCTGAGGCGGAGACCATCGCGCTCGGCGAACGTCTCGCGCGCGAGATGCCGCGGCACGCCGTCGTGCTATTGATCGGAAATCTCGGCGCCGGCAAGACGACGCTCGCCAAAGGCATCGTGAGCGGATTGGGCGCCGCTCCCGTGGACGAAGTCTCGAGCCCCACCTTTACCCTGATTCACGAATACGGCGCGGGACGCGCTTACCATGTCGATCTGTACCGGCTGGACGAACCGCGCCAAGCGGCGACGCTCGGACTCGAGGAGATTTTCGACCGCGACGCGGTGGTGCTCATTGAGTGGGGCGAGCGCTTTCCGCATCTGATGCCGCGCGATCGCACGGAAATACGAATCAGAACCCTGGACGGTGACGAGCGCGAAATCGAGGTCGCGAAACATGAACAATAAACAGCCCTGGGCACTGATTCTCGGCGCTAGCAGCGGATTCGGCGAGGCTACGGCGCTCGAGCTGGCGCGAGCCGGCATGAACATTTTCGGCGTCCACCTCGACCGGCGCGATCAGCCCGGCCGCATGGACCCGCTCCAGGACAAGATCCGTCTTCTCGGGCGCGAATGCCACTTCGTGAACGACAACGCCACGCTCGAAGACACCCGCAA
>DATJMA010000089.1:0-97896 GCA_035509055.1 Bryobacteraceae bacterium
ACCGCCTACACACCCTTTACGCCCAGTAACTCCGAACAACGCTCGCTGCCTACGTATTACCGCGGCTGCTGGCACGTAGTTAGCCGCAGCTGCTTCTGCAGGTACCGTCATAATTCTTCCCTGCCGAAAGAACTTTACACCCCGAAGGGCTTCATCGTTCACGCGGCGTCGCTGCATCAGGGTTTCCCCCATTGTGCAAGATTCCCCACTGCTGCCTCCCGTAGGAGTCTGGCCCGTGTTTCAGTGCCAGTGTGGCCGTGTGCCCTCTCAGGCCGGCTACCGATCTTCGCCTTGGTAGGCTTTTACCCTGCCAACTAGCTAATCGGCCGCGGACTTCTCTTTCAGCGTCTTGCGACTTTCCTCTCTCGAGCTTATGCGGTATTAGCCACGGTTTCCCATGGTTATTCCTCACTAAAAGGCAAATGATCCACGTGTTACTCACCCGTACGCCACTTTACTCATGGATTGCTCCACTTTCTCGTTCGACTTGCATGTGTTAGGCGCGCCGCCAGCGTTGATTCTGAGCCGGGATCAAACTCTCATTTGAAGTAATGAGTTTTAAATCGCTCCGGTTTACTCAGAGTACTGACGAGTTCTTCTTTACTGCATCCAACCAGATTGTCAATGATCTGCGCGAACCGCCCCAGACAACGTATTATCTGAAACGGCTGCAGGCCTCGAAACTTGCCCCGGCCTGCGCATCCGCCAAAAAAGCGGACGGCAACACGCCGGAAGAAATTTAGAATTTAAAAAGAGCCAAACAGGAAGGCCGTATTCCGCCCCAGCCGATTGCCGGCCAGAGTTTTGTTACCATTCCTTACAAAAGGGTCGATCCTTTTTTATCACTTCCACGCTACCCTTGCAAACCGTCGCGCCTAGCGTGCGTAATGTTTCCGACCCTCAATTTGCGGCGACTTGTTCAGAATACCAAGAGCTGCCCGGCGATGCAAGTGTCCTGTTAAGAAAAAATCGCGGATCGTCATCAGAGAAATCTATCTGGTCCGCAACTTCCTGAAAAGCCGAGTCTTGCATTCGTGACAGAAATTCATCGTGTGTCGATATAATGAGCATCGTGAGCCTTCCGGCCGCCGTCCCGCTGTTCCTTGTGGGCATTTCGTCCACGTTCGCGGCCGATTCTCCCCCGGTCCGAGTCCCGTCCCGCATCGCCAAAGAGGCCGAAACTTTGCAACAGAATGGCACCCGCATTCTTACCCGCGAGACCCTCGCGCAGCGCTCCCTCGTCCCTCCCGGTGCCCGACTCCGCATCCGCGACGTCGTCTCCGAATTCAGCTTCGGTACCAGACGCGGCTCTTTATCCCACCACCTCCCGGAATTCCGCCGGGTGCTATCCGTTGACGGCACTCCCATCCAGTCGGTCGACACCGCCAGGCGCGCCCTGTCGGAGGGCGACGACCGCGCCCGCAAGCGAATGCTCCAGGAGGCCGCCCGCACTGGCCTCGCCGATATCGCCACCGATTATTCCCTCATCCTCCAGGAGTTCACCGCCGCAGACCAAGAGCAAATGGACATCTCGCCATCCGCCTCTTGTGATATCGGAACCGACCCCGCCCTGGCTTTTCTTTGGAAGCAACGGTCCGCCGAAAGCCGCCTTACCGAATTCCACGGCCGGGAGTCCGTGCATCGCCCCCTCCAGGGAACGCTCTGGGTAAGGGCCTCCGACGGCCTTCCGCTCCGCGTCAACGCCTGGATGGAGTACGACGACCAGGACGGCAACCGCATCCGCGCCGATGCCTCCGTCGACTACGTCCTGTCGCAACTTCGCTTCCTCACCCCCGCATCCGTAATCCACCATCATCTGGTCAATGGATCCCTCGTCATCGAGAATTTATATCTTTACGAGCCGTTCCAGTTCTTTAGCGCCAGTTCCAACATCAGCTTCGGCAGCCCCAAATGACTCGCATTGTCTACCTCCACGGCTTCGCTTCCGGACCTCAGTCGTCCAAAGCCCGATATTTCCGCGCCCTGCTCGAACAAGCTGGCGCGCCGGTCGCCGTTCCCGATCTCGCCGAAGGTGATTTTGAAAACATCACTATCACCGGCCAGTTGGCTGTCATCGACCGCGCGGTCAATGGCGAACCGGTGTCGCTCATCGGCTCCAGCCTCGGGGGATATCTCGCGGCTCTCTATGCCGCCCGCCATTCCAATGTCGCCAAGGCCGTCCTGCTGGCTCCGGCCTTCGGCTTCGCGCGGCGCTGGCCGGAGCGCCTCGGCCCCGCCAATCTGGCCGCCTGGCGCCACAGCGGCGCCATCGAAGTCTTCCATTACGCGGAAAACCGCAACCGCAAACTCGGATATCAACTGCTTGCCGATGGCGAACGTTTTGAAGACAATCCCGATTTCACCCAGCAGGCGCTCATTTTTCACGGCTCGCATGACGACTCGGTTCCCGTCCGCTACTCCCGAGAGTTCGCCGCCGCTCATCCCAACGCCACCCTCGAAGTCCTCGACGCCGGTCACGACTTGCTCAACGTCCTGGACTATATGGCGCCGAAAATTCTGCGCTTTCTGTCCGATTAGGTCTTTGTTTACGCCGGCCAGAGGCGCGCAAACGAAAAAGTGTCCGCGAAAAATCCGGCGCGCCGGAATTGCGCCGCTACGCCAGATTCAGCACCTGTTTGACTGTCCCGCTTTGGTCCTGAATTTTCTGCTGGAGCAGCATCAACGCGTAGATCAACTGCTCGGGACGCGGCGGGCATCCGGGCACATACACGTCGATGGGAATCACCTGGTTTACTGGAATCAGCGCGTAATTGTGGAATACACCCGTCGACGTGGCGCACGCGCCCATCGAAATTGCCCACTTCGGCTCGGGCATCTGCTGGTACAAATGCCGGATCACCGGCGCCATCTTGTTCGATACCCGTCCGGCGATGATCATCAGGTCGCTTTGCCGTGGGGAGCCGCGGAAAACTTCCGCGCCGAAGCGCGCAATATCGTACCGCGAAGCGCTCATCGACATCATCTCGATGGCGCAACAGGCCAGCCCGAATGACATCGGCCAAATCGAGTTCTTGCGCGCCCAATTTACCGCCTTGTCGAGCGTTGTGAGCACCACCCCCTCCGATGCCGCCGCGGTGGCTTGCGCGTCGCGATAATCGTCCACGCGCGCGAACAACTCTGGGGGGCCGCTGGCAAGAGGTGTGTCCATGTATTTATTTTCGCATGCCGTGCCCGTAGCGCCAAAATTCCCATGGGCGCAGTCCGCTAGAATCAAAGTGCGCCTCCACCGATGCCCGCCGACACATTTGAGCAACTCCTCAACCGAGCCGCGTCCCAGTCTGGTATCGAGCCAGGGTACTGGGACATTTGGGGCCGATATCACGACACCACCACAGCCGCCAAGCAAGCCATTTTGCAGGCGCTGGGCATCGCCGCCGGCGATGCCAACCAACTCGAGCAGTCTTTAGCCGCGCGCACCCGCCGCGAGTGGGAACGGCTGGCGCCGCCGTCGGTAGTCGCCGGCGAAGCTGAACCGCAGGAACTCTGGCTCAACATCGCCGTCGAATCGCTGGGCGAACGGGCCCGCCTCGTGATTCATTTCGAGGGCGGAAATTGCCACGAATTTCATGTGAATCTCTGGGAGTTGCCGCAGTCGGCCTACATCGAGATGGATGGCCGCACCCGTGTGCGCAAAACCGTCCGGATGCCGCTACCGCTGCCTCTGGGCTATCACGAAATCTCGGTGGAGGCCGCCGGAACTTCTGCAACCGTGCGATATATCGTTACGCCGCCGCGCGCCTGGGTTTCGCCGCACCTTGGTCAAGGTGGCCGTGAGGCCGGAATCGCCGTCAGCCTCTACGGCGTGCGCTCCTCGCGAAATTGGGGATGCGGTGATTTCGGCGATCTCGGGCAGGTGGTGGATTTCGCCGCCGAACAGCTGGAATGCGGCTTCGTGGCCCTCAATCCGCTCCACGCCATCCATAACCGGCGGCCCTTCAACACCAGCCCGTACCTGCCGAACTGCACGTTCTACCAGAATTTCATCTATCTCGATATCGAGAGCATGGAAGACTTCACGCGCTGCCCCCGAGCCGCAGTCCTGCGCGCTTCACCCGAGGTGACCTCCGAAATTGCCGCGCTGCGCGACGCTCCTTTCGTGGAATACGAACGGGTCAGCGCGCTCAAATTGCGATTTCTGAAGCTGGCGTTCGTCGAATTTCTGCGCCAGCGCCGCCGCGGATCGCCTCGCGCCGCGCAATTCCAGGCGTATTGCGAGCGCGAAGGCGAACTGCTCGAAAAATTCGCCGTATATTGCGCCCTCGACGAACACCTGCACCGCCTGCATCCCGAGATGTGGATCTGGCCGGAATGGCCGGAGTGCTATCGCGATCCCGCCTCGCCCGAAACGCTCGCTTTTCGCCGCAAGCACCGGCGCAGCGTGATGTTTTATCAGTATTTGCAGTGGCAGATCGACCTGCAACTCTCGGCGGCGCAGAAGCGCGCCCGCGACCGCCATCTCTCCATCGGGCTATACCACGATCTTGCCCTCGCCACGGACACGTTCGGCTCCGACCTGTGGGCCCACCGTCCTTTCTATGTTTCCGGTTGCCGCGTCGGTTCGCCGCCCGATGATTTCTCGCCCAAGGGCCAGGATTGGGGATTTCCGCCGCCCAATTCCTCCCGCCACCGCGAGGACGGCTACCGCCTCTTTGCCGAATCCATCCGCAAGAACTGCCGCCACGGCGGCGCCCTGCGCATGGATCACGTCATGCGCCTCTTCCGCCTCTTCTGGATTCCCGATGGCCACGACGCCACCGTGGGCGCTTACGTTCGCGAACTCACGCAGGATTTCGTCCGCATCCTGGCGCTCGAAAGCGTGCGCAACCAGGTGGTAATCGTCGGCGAAGACTTGGGAACGGTGGAACCGGAGGTCCGCGAGACTCTCGCCCGCTTCGGCATTCTCAGCTATCGCCTTTTCTATTTCGAAAAGCATCCTGAAGGCGACTTCCGCCGCCACGAAGAATATCCGCGGCAGGCGCTGGTGTCGTCTACCACGCACGATCTACCCACGCTGGCCGGCTTTTGGGTGGGTGCCGATATCGCCGCGCGCCTTAAAGCCGGAACCATCGGCGACAAGGAGTTTCAGGAGCAAAGCGCGCACCGCGCCGGCGAAAAACAAAAAATGCTGAATTTGCTCTTCGAACAGAAACTGCTCGCGCCCGACCTGCCCCGCTCCGCCGACGCCTATCCCGAACTCACCGGCCCGCTGCACAACGCCGTGGTCGGTTTTCTGGCGCTGACGCCCTCGCAGCTCCTCGCCATCAATCAGGAAGATCTCACCAAGGAACTGGAGCAGCAGAATCTGCCTGGAACCACCTGGCAGTACCCCAATTGGGGCCGCAAGATGCGATTCACCATCGAGCAATTGCGCTCCGATCCTGAAGCCCGCGGTTATGCCGATATGCTCCGCAACTGGGTAGTCCAATCCGGTCGCGGCGTCCGCCGCTAAGTTGCTGCGGCGCGGCATCTGGTTCCTGCTCCTCGCCCCGCGGTGCCAGGGTCCGCGCCGGGTCGATAACGCCCTCTTCCGGATCACGCGAGGCGCGCGGCTATCGTGGTGGACGTCCAGCCCGGAGCCGCTTTCCACGCCCGGGGGCCGGGCCGAAGGCAGATCCCAACCCAATCGCCTCGCCCCGGTGAAGCAGACCTGGCGATCATTGGCGATCGGCCGCGCCGGTACGGCAATCACGACATTCAACGTTGACGACGCCGTCGTCTCCTATGTGGCTGACGCCCGAAGTTGTACCTACTTCCCCGCATTCCATAAAAAGAAAAACAGGTTGAATAAGTGGCTGAAAAAACTCCGTGACAGTTGTCGGTACCCTTCGAAGATGCCTATTTTTTAGGCACCCCGAAATCGATCGTCGAATCCGCCTCGAACTTGTGGTAATCGGTAAACGTGACCACATTCCCGATTCGCCGGTTGGTCCGCTGCATCCGTGAGTCGGAGCGCGACGGCAGCAAATGCTTTTGGCCGGCCACGTCCACGAAGTCATAATCCACTTCCGCGGTGGATAGCGAAATGTCCGACTCATTCGGGATGTCGTCGGCCTGCGCGGTCAGACGCAGCACGCGGTTGGTTTCGTTGTCCAGGACCACCTCGCCGTGATAGCCCGCCGCCGCCGCCGCCATCTTCCCGTCCCTTCCACGAGCGCCCACCATGTAGTGCGACCTGGCGCGCAGGATGCGGTACGTGTACACAGTCGCAGGGCGCTTGCGCAGATTGGTTGCTTCCTTCCACTTGAAATCGGCGGCCGACGAGGGATCGAAAACGCCCAACTGCAGGCTGCCGAATTCGCCGCCGGTGATCAGTCCGTCCAGCGAAGACATTTGCTTGGCCGTCGGAGCCCCATTTAATGCGACGAGCTTTTGCTTCTCCTTCTGCCCGAAATAGGTCAGCTGAATCGTCAAACGGTCCGCCCTTACCTGAGTATTGGGTGCGATGGCGTCGGTTCGCTCCACCTGTTCCGTGCAGATGAAATCCGGCAGCTTGCTGGTATAGTGAACCGCCGTGTCGCGCGCGGCATCCAGCGTGCGTTGCTGCTCCTCCTGTGCGGGGCGCTGTGCCGCCGCCGGAAGGCACAACAGCAAACCGATGAAGAGGGTCGTCAAATGGCGCATGAATCGTCCTCCAAGTCACCCCGGATGCGTGTTCCGTGCATCATATCATTCCAGGAGTTAGGATGGAGTTCCATGAGCAAAACAGGTACGGCGCTTCTGGCGCTCTTCGTGCTGCCTGTCCTGGCGGCCAACGGCGATTTCGACAAGCAGACCGGCGGCATCGAGCTCCGCACAGCCGATGGAACGCTCCGCGTGCAGATGATCGCCGATAACATCGCCCGCGTCTCTTTCGCCAAAAGCGCGATCCTGTTTTCACGCGGCGTATCGGCGGTCCTGCCGAATTCCACAACGCCAAAATGGACGCTCTCCGAAACGCCCGCCGAATTGGTGCTCTCCACCCCGAAGCTGAAGGTGCGCGTGGACCGCGCGACGGGCCGGGTGAGCTTTCTCGACGCTGCCGGGCAGCCCGTAGTCGCGGAATCGGCCGGCGGCCACGTGCTGGAGAGCGCCGAAGTGCAGGACGAGCCGGTTTACCATGCCCGCCAACTCTGGCAGGCGAACGCCGACGAATCGCTTTATGGCCTGGGACAGCAGCAAAAGGGCGTGGTCGACATCAAGGGCTACGACCTCGATCTGTGGCAGCACAACACCAACGTCGTGGTGCCGTTGCTGGTGTCGAGCCGCGGCTACGGAATCTTCTGGAACAACATGTCCTTCTCCCGTTTCGGCGATCTGCGGCCGTTCGAAGCGGTCCCCGCAGCCAATCTGCTCGATGCGGAAGGCAACCCCGGCGGCCTTTCGATGGCGCCCACCGACGGATCGTCGCCCGCGAAAACTGCCGAGCCGGCCATCGACGCCGGTGAAAACGGGCACCCGAAGAGTACGCGCTGGCTCGGCTCGATCCTCGCTCCCACAACGGGGGATTACCAGTTTCGAACCACCTCCAACGGCGCGATCAAGGTGTGGCTCGAGAATCGTCTCGTGATCGATCATTTCCGCCAGAACTGGCTCACCGACGACGACCAGGTGAAATTGCATCTCGAGGCCAATCATCGCTACCCCGTCAAAATCGAGTGGAATACCGAGCAGGGCACCACCATGCTCTTCAAGTGGAAGACGCCCTCGCCCGAGGCGAACCAGTTTTCTCTGTGGTCCGAAGTCGCGGATGGCATCGACTATTATTTCGTCTACGGACCAAAGCTCGATACGGTGGTGGCCGGGTATCGCGAACTCACCGGACAGGCCCCCATGATGCCCTTCTGGAGTTTTGGCCTATTTCAATCGCGCCAGCGCTACGAGACCGCCAAGGAAAGCCTCGATGTGGTGGCGGAATTCCGCAAGCGCAAAATCCCCTTCGACACCATCGTGCAGGATTGGCAGTATTGGAAGACCGATTCTTGGGGCACGCATGTCTTCGACCCGAACCGCTTCCCCGATCCGGTTGGCTGGATCAAATCCATCCACGATCAGCACGCCCACGTGATGATTTCGGTATGGGGGAAGTTTTATCCGGGGTCGGCCAACTTCGATGCCATGAACAAGGCCGGCTATCTATACCAGCCCGATCTCAAAGAGAACATCAAAGACTGGATCGGCTACCCGTTCACTTTTTACGACGCCTTCAACGCCGGAGCGCGCCAGATGTTCTGGTCGCAGGTGGACAAGAATCTCTTTCAAAAGGGAATCGATGCATGGTGGATGGACGCCACCGAACCGGACTTGACGTCGTCTCCGCCCACGCTCGAGAGATCGCGCAAGTACATCGACCGGACCGCACTGGGAACGGCCTCGCGCGTCATGAACGGCTACGCGCTGTACAACAGCGAAGCGGTTTACGACGGGCAGCGCAGCGAAGCCCCGAATCAGCGCGTATTTATCCTGACTCGGTCCGGCTTCGCGGGTTCGCAGCGCTATGGTTCGGCGACGTGGTCGGGCGATATCACGTCCACGTGGTCGGCGATGGCCAAACAGATACCGGCGGGGCTGGGATTCAGCCTTTCGGGGGTTCCGTATTGGACGCAGGATGTCGGCGGCTACACCATGCAGAACAAGTTCTCGGCGCGCGTCACAAAGCCGGAAGACGATGAAGAGTGGCGCGAACTCAACGCGCGCTGGTTCGAATTCGGTGTCTTCACGCCACTGCTGCGCGTACACGGCGAATTGCGCCCGCGCGAAATGTGGAACATCGCTCCCGATTCGCATCCGGCGTATCAGGCGGAGCTGAAGTCGGACCGCCTGCGCTACCGCCTGTTGCCTTATGTGTATACTCTCGCCGGCGAAGTCACGCACAACGCCGGGACCATCCTTCGCCCCCTGGTGATGGATTTCGCTTCCGATAAACTGGCGCGCGATTTGCCCGATGAATATATGTTCGGCTCGGCGTTCCTGGTGGCGCCGGTTACGACGTACAAGGCGCGCACGCGCTCCGTCTATCTGCCGAAAGCCGAGGGCTGGTACGATTTCTGGAGCGGGAAATCCGCCGCGCCGGGAACGCGCATCGACGCTCCCGCGCCTTACGACGAAATCCCCGTATTCGTGAAAGCCGGCGCCATCGTGCCGTTTGGGCCTGAGCTGCAATACACCGGCGAAAAGCCGGAAGATCCGCTCACAGTCTACGTCTATGCGGGCGCCAATGGACAATTCACGCTGTATGAAGATCAGGGCGCGACGTACGACTACGAAAAAGGCGCCTACGCCGGGATCCCCATGCGCTGGAACGAGGCTTCCGGCACGCTCACTATCGGACGACGGCAGGGGTCGTTCCCGGAGATGCTCAAGGACCACGAAATCCGTCTGGTGCTGGTATCCAAGGAGAAGCCGGTCGGTTTCAGCTTCGACGCCACGCCCGTGAAGTCGGTTCACTACACCGGCGAACCGGTGGACGTGAAGCTGCGGTAACCAAAACCCGGGAGCGGTGCCTTCGGCACATCATGTTCCGGGCGCACTTGGTAATTTTAAAAGGCGTGGCCTGACCCAAGTGGAACGTCATGTTCCACTTGGAGTCTATTTCTTCTCCGCCGCGTTGCGCTTGGCCTCGAGCGCTTTCTGCGCTTCTTCGCGCACACGCCGCGCTTCGGCAGTCTCGCGATCGCCATCGGCCGTCCGATCAAGCTTGTAATAGGCGCGGGCGAGCGCGGCGTGCGCTTCCGAAAAATCCGGATGTTCATGCACCAGTTGCTCCAGTTCCTGCCGCGCCTGGTCCGCGTGACCCTGCAACAGGTAGATCGACGCGCGCTGGTATAACGCTCCGGGATCGCTGGGCCGCACCTGAAGCGCCATGTTCACGTGAGTCAGCGCTTCGTCGGGCTTGCCTTCCTGCTGGAGCAAAAGGGCAATTTCGGTGTTGGCGGTGAAATCGTACGGATTCACCTTCAACTCTTCCCGGAATTGAACTGTCGCTCCATCCACGTCGCCCGAGGCTTGCAGCGCCTGGCCGTAAAGCGAGTGTACCCAAGGCATTTTCGGATCGAGCTCGACTGCCCGTTTCAGATGCTTTGCTGCCCCCGGCAGATCGTTGCGCAGTAACTCGCTTTGTCCGAGCAGGAAGGCCGCTTCGGCCGATTCGCCATCGCTCAAGATGTGGTCCAGCAGGACCTGCGCCTCGGAGGTACGGTTGTCCTTCATGAGCGCCATGCCCAGCACGTAGGTGACGGCGTGATTTTCGGGATACTCCTGGTTGAGCGGTGTGAGGAGTTCGACTGCCTGGCCCGCCCGGTTGGTTTCCAGCATGCAATCGGCCAGCAGCAGCGCCGGATTCACGTCCAGGGGCTGCTTCTTGTGAAGCGTTTCGAGCTGTTCGGTTGCTTCCGGAAGCTTGCCGAGCTTATAGTAAGCCAGCGCCAGGTTCATGCGGATGCGCGTGTTGTTCGGCAGTTGCTGGAGCGCGAGGTTGTACTCCGTTACGGCCGCTGCGAACTGCCCGTCTTCCACCAGCGCGGCGCCCAGATTCGACCGGATCTCGGCCGCGTCGGGATAGTTCTTCAGGAACTCGCGATACATCCGGATAGCGGTGGCGGCATCGCCCGCTTGCAGCGCTTTCTGCGCTTCCCGCAAAGAGTCCTGAGACTGGGCCCGGAGCGAGGGGAATGCCAATGAAAACGCGAAAAAAACGATGGCAAGTCGCACTCTTCTGCGATTATAACGTTCAGAGCACCGGCGTGAAGGCGCGCAGCCGCTTCACCGATTCAATCACCCTTCCGGCGACGAAATCGATCTCTTCCGCGGTGTTGAAACGGCCGATTCCGAAGCGCACCGAAGAACGCGCGGCTTCTTCCCCGATGGCGAGCGAGCGCAGCACGTGGCTCGGTTCGGCGACGGCGGACGAACACGCCGAACCGGTGGAAAGCGCCACCTCCGGCAGGTTCAAAAGCAAGGTCTCAGCGTTGACTCCGGCGAAGGTCAGGTTCAGATTGCCGGCCAGGCGATATTCCAGCGATCCGTTCACCGTCACCGCCTCCACGCCCTGCTGCAACTGCCGCAGCAGGTGATCGCGCAACCCGGCGACGCGTTCGTTTTCTTCCGCCATTTCGGCGGCGCAGATCGCGCAGGCCTCTCCGAATCCGGCGATAGCCGGCACATTCAGTGTCCCCGAGCGCATGCCCGACTCGTGCCCGCCGCCATCCATCTGCGCCGCCAGTTTCACCTTGCGCCGCCGCACGTAAAGCGCGCCGATGCCTTTCGGCCCGTACATCTTATGGCCGCTCATGGAGAGCAGGTCGATGCCGTCGGCATTCACGTCGACCGGCACTTTACCGAACGCCTGCGCCGCATCGCAGTGGAACAGGACTCCGCTTTCGCGGCAGATGCCTGCGATCTCGCGCACCGGCTGGATGACGCCGATCTCGTTGTTGGCGTACATCACGCTCACCAGCAGGGTTTCGGGCCGGATCGCAGCGCGCAGGCGATCGAGATCGATCAGGCCATCCGGGCGCGGCGCGAGGATAGTCGTAGCGAAGTGCCGCACGGGGTCGAGCACGGCCCGGTGCTCGGTGGCCATGGTGACGATGTGATTGCCGTTCGCCCGATAGGCTTCCGCCACTCCCTTGATCGCCAGGTTGTTCGATTCCGTCGCGCCGCTGGTAAATACGATTTCGCGGGGCGTGGCGCCTGCCAGTGCCGCCACGCGCTTGCGCGCGAACGCCACGGCTTGTTCGGCCTCCCATCCGAAGCGATGGCTGCGGCTGGCAGCATTGCCGAACTTGGGCCCGAAAAACGGCAGCATGGCCGTCAAAACGCGCGGGTCCACCGGGGTAGTAGCGTGATGATCGAGGTACACAGCCGGATGCGGCACGGTACTTCCATTGTGGCGCACAATGGCGGATACTAAGGTTAACCCCGGGGGGACGCCGGCCATGTCGAAACCTTCAGTCGCGCCCGATACCGAGATCCACGAGCGGCACGAAATAGTGCCGCTGTACCGTGTGGTGCTGCTCGACGACAACGATCATACTTACGATTACGTGATCGAAATGTTGCAGCACATTTTTATCTTCACACTGGATCAGGCATATCGCCACGCGGAAGAAGTGGACCGCTGCGGCCGCACCGTGCTGATCACCTGCGAACTGCCGGAAGCGGAATTCGGCCGCGACCAGATCCACGCCTACGGGCGGGACTGGCGCCTCGATCGCTCGCAGGGATCGATGTCGGCGGTGGTCGAGCCGGCGTCGTAGCAGCGCAGCCGGCGGCAGCCAGGATTAGATTAGCCTGCCCCGCTTAAGCCTTGCTCCCCAGGTACGCTTCGGCAATGCGGAAGGCGGTGCGGTTAGGGTAGCGTTCGATGGCCTCGCGGAGGGTGGCGAGCGCCTGATCTCTGTCGCCGGCGGCATCTAATGCCACTAAGCGCAGGAGGGTCTGGCGGAAGGCGATCTCGTCAGGCGAAATCGGGTCGTCCGGCGCGGCCGTCTCGCGCGAGATGGGCACCGGCCTCTGGCCGGCCGCCTGGCGCGCTTTCTCACGCCGTGTGGCCAGGTCGCTGTTGGCGGGGAATTCGTTGAGGGCCTCATCCGCCACGCGTTCGGCGGTATCGAAATTGCCGTTCTGAATCAGGCCGTCGATACGGTCGCACAAAGAGCGGACGGTAGTGAGATGAACTCCGCCGGTATGCGGTTTGATCTCCAGCGCCTCAGACACGGGCTTCAACTGATGGCCGTCGGCCGCGGCGCTGTCGCGCAGGAAGGCGGCCATCTCGCCGCAGGAAGGATAGCGGCTGGCGGGATCTTTTTCGAGCGCCTTGCGGACGGCTTCCGCCATGAAATCGGGAACGCCGCCGACGAACTGGCCGACGGGCGGTGCGGTGTATTCCACCTGGGCCCGGAGCAGTTCATACTCGTTTTCGCTGGTGAACGGTAAACGGCCGCAGAGAATCTCGAACAGCAGCGTGCCGACGGAATAGAGGTCGCTGCGTTGGTCCATTTCCTTGTTCAGGATACGCTCGGGCGGCATGTACTCGAGCGTGCCGATGACCACTCGTTCGCGCGTCAGGCGGGCTGCTCCGAGCGCGTGGGCGATGCCGAAATCCATTATTTTGACGGTGCCTTCCTGGTCGATGACAATGTTCTCAGGCTTGATATCGCGGTGCAGGACGCCGCGGCGGTGGGCGTAATCGAGCGCCTCCAGAATCTGGAGTGCCACCGGCAGAGCGCTTTCCCACGGCATGGGCATGAAACTCCGCAGCACCGCGCCATCGATGTATTCCATGACGATGCAGAGACTGTCGCCGTCCTGGAGGAGCGTGTAAAGTTGGGCGATGTTGGGGTGATTCAGCTTCGCCTGGAGCTGAGCCTCTTTGCGGAAACGCTCGAGAACGCTGGGGCTGGCAGCGTATTCGCTGCGCAGGCGCTTGATGGCCACCTCTCGTTCAAGCAGAACGTCCATGGCGCGGTACACCACGCCCATTCCGCCGGCGCCTAATTCGGACAAGATGCGGTATTGGCCGATCTGCTGCGTCATGGAATCCGATACTCCCGGGTGGGGCCGGGGCGCTTGCGCCCGGCGGCATCCACCACCTCCAGCAGGACTACCGAAATGTTATCGTAGCCGCCGTTCTCATTTGCCGCGCGCACCAGGCGTTCCGTGGCGACTTGCAACTCCCCGGAGCCGGCGAGCGAAAGCATGTCCTCGTCCGTGACGAGATCGTGCAGGCCATCGGAGCAGAGCAGGAAGCGGTCTCCCACCTGCACCGGAAATGGCTCATCCCAGCACGATACTTCCACCTGCGGACGGCTGCCGAGAGCCCGCGAAAGCACGTTGCGGTCGGCATGATTGCGTGCTTCTTCCGGTGTCAGCAACCCCTTGTGGACCATCTCGAACACCATGGAATGGTCTTCCGACATGCGATAGATCTGGCCGCGCCGGATCAGGTACAGGCGGCTGTCGCCGACATAGGCGAGCCAGCCGTGGCTGTGGGTGATGGCGAACGCCACCGCGGTCGTCCCCATGCCGCGGAGTTCGGGCTGCGCCTGCGCGGTCTGGTAGATCCCGCCGTTGACGGATTCGAGGGCGGTGCGCAGGGCGGCGGGAGCAGGTCCGTTCGAGGCGAAGTAAACCTTGGGGATCTCGCGGCATGCGAGAGCGCTGGCAACTTCGCCGCCATTGCATCCGCCCATGCCGTCGGCTACTAGCGCGATGACGCCGTGAGTGGCGAGCGCGCGATCGTCTTCGGGACGCGCGAAAATGGCGGCGTCCTGATTTTCACCGCGCACGCGGCCGGCATTGGTGGCGACGGAGGCATGAATCTCGAGCGCTTCTGATTTACCGGGTACGCCGGCACGCGGAATGGAAGGCGCGCGGCCCGGCGGCGCAGCGGGGTCGAACCAATTCCGAAATCGATCGAATATTCCCATTGCGGGGGCCCGGAGCGATGCGGCTATTGTCCACCTCGCGAAAGCTCGGTGAGCGCCTGCTGGAGACTCGGTTTGACTTCATCGGGCGCGAGGGAGAGCGCTTTTTCGAACATTAGGCGAGCTTGCGACGGCTTGTTCTGAACTTTGGCCACGGAAGCCGCGATGCTGTACGCTTCCCACCGGTTCGGATGGCTCTGGATCAACTGTTGCGCCACTTTCATGGCGCCATCGGAATCGCCATTCTGGAGGAGGCCGACGCCGGTGCGAACCGCGGCGTCGTAATCCTTGGGATTGGAATCGCGGGGAGGAGTCGCGGGAGTGGATGAAGGTACGTCGGCGGCGCCGGCGGGTGGGGGCACCGCGGGCATCGACTGCGACTGCTGGCGCTCGGCGATATCGCGGACCGCTTGCTTGGTGATGTTCTCCTGCTCCGTTACCTGCTGGGATAAGCGGCTAAGGCGCTGCTCGCTGCGCTCGTCGGCGGCTTTGAGTTCCGCGTTGAGGCGGTCCACTTCATCGCGCATCGCCGCCTGCGCCATCTCAGGAGTCCGCTTCACTTCCTGGCCCATCTGCTGGAGGGCCTGGGCGTTTTGCTGCGCCTGCTGAGTGGCATCGACGGCATTCTGGCGCATGTAGATATAGGTGATGCCGCCGACCACCAGGATGGCGGTGAGCGCCGCGGCGCCCACCCAAACGGCTTTATCCGATTCGTGTTTGACCTTCGTAAAAGTATCGCCGAGCATGCGTTCGACGGTGGCGCGGCCGATTGGGCGGGGCGCGGTTTCTTCGTGCATCGGCGATAGCATCAAGGCGTTAGCCGGGCGTTCGAGCGGGCGCGTGATGATGTTGCCGGGCGGCGGATCGAACTCGAACCGGAATTCGGGACCGGCGGGGCCAAGCTGAATAACGTCGTTGTGCGCGAGGCGAGCGGGTGCATAGATGCGCTGGCGATTGAGGAACGTGCCGTTGCGGCTTTGCAGGTCGACGACCGCGAAGTCGTTCGGCGATTCGGGGTCGCGCACGATCTTGATGTGCTGGCGGCTGACGAGGTCCTCGCGGCTGGGGTCGAAGGCGATTCCGGAGTCGGGATCGCGGCCGGCCAGGATTTCGCCGACGGAGGCGGGAAACTCGTCCACCTCGCCGGCTCTGGCCCCACTGAGGTGGCGGATCAATATTCGCTCCATTACATTACTCCGATCCGGCTAAGGCCGGATGATCTTCGGTTCCGCAGGCTTCACGTCGATTTCGGGCTGCGCTTTCTTCTTCGCGTGGACTTTCGGCGCAATGGGGGACTCGACCTGGCGCTCGATTTTGGGTTGCGGCGGCGGAGGCGCGGGTTGCGCCGGCACGGCGGCCGCGGGTTGACTCCCCGCGGGCTGGGCTACCACGGGTGCGACCCGCACGGGCTTTGGCGGCTTCGGCAGCAGAAAGTAGAACAAAGCGCCCAGCAGCATGGCGACGGCCAGAAATGTCAGGCCGAAATACTTCAGGCCCTCGCGCGAGAGGAATCCGCCAGCGGCGGGTGCGGGCACCGCGGTCAAGGGCGCCGCCACCGGCGCGGCCGCAATTTCAGCCGCACTAGCGACGCGGGTAGCCGCGGGCGCTTTGCGGAACAGGGCGGTCGATAGGCTCTCGACCATCTCGCCGCAGGTGGCGTATCGCTCGGCCGGGCGCTTGGAAAGTGCGCGGCAAAACACGGTTTGCGCGGCCGGCGGAAGCTCGCGAATAGCATCCCGCTCCAGACCCTGGTAGGCGATGCGAAACATCGCGCCGAGAGGCTTGCCTGCATAAGGCAGGTGACCGGTGAGCATATCGTGCGCCAGGACCGCGAGGGAAAACTGGTCGCTGCGGCCATCCATCGGCTGGTCCCGAATGCATTCGGGCGAAAGGTAGTGGACGGCGTGGAGAAGTTGTTCGGGCGACGCATGCTGGACGTCGGCCGGTGCGCCGAGGTCCAGCACTTTGATTTCGTTACGCTCGTTCCGGAGGATGCTGGAGGGATGAAGGCTGCCATGAAGCGAGCCGTGGGTGTGGGCGTAATCGAGCACGCTGGCGAGCTGCCTCAGAAGGGCGATGGCTTCCTGCGGTTCCATTTGGCGGCCGTTGTGAATCATGCGATCGAGAGGCGTTCCCTGGAATGGTTCGAGGACCGTGAATGGCTCGCCCTGGTTCTGCTCGAAGCTGAGAACCGTCATCAGGCCCGGGTGTTTCAGACTGAGTTCTCTGGTGCCATTGGTGCTTCGGGGAATGCGGATGGCTACGGGCTTGCGCTCGATGGGATCGAAGGCGTCGTAGACGGAGGCGAGGGCGGTATCGACGACGTGGCGGGAGATTTCGTAGCGGCCGATGCGGGTGAGGGTTTCAGGCATAAAACTCACGGGGACGACGCAGAGGCGCAGAGAGACACGAACTGTTCACCACGGAGACACGGAGACACGGAGAAAAAGCAAAATCAAAAGCCGGGGGCACGGAGGTAGCGGAGGACGCGGAGAGGGCCGCCCTGCCAACGCTGCTTGGGTCAGTGTAGCCGGACAGTCCAGGTTTTGCCATCGTGTACGCCACCATCTTCGACTCTTACCTGCTGGAGCACTTTTCCAGAATACACGTATTTGATCTGACCACCCTTATTGCCTTCGCTGTAGGTTTCCCCGGTCAGCATGGTTCCAGAATAGCTTATAGTCCTTTGATAATACGGGCTGGGCGAATCCTTACGAAAGGCGCGAATTTCGGTGAGGCGGTCGCCCGACCAGGTGAAGCGCACCAGGTTATCGGCGTTCCATTCGCGCGCGCTGGCCATTCGGCCCTGCGAATCGTAAGTGAGGCTAAAGTAATGCAGGCCGTCCCAGATGAAGGGGTTGAAAAAGGAGTTTCCGGCGACCGTGGTGTCGATCGGGCCTTCCAAAATAGACAGAACAGCCGGGTTGAACTGCGGCGAATCCGGGAGCACGATCCGGGGAAGGCCCAGATCGTCGACGATGTGCGGGGGATTGGGCGCCGTGCGGACGACCCGCAGATTCGCGAACCCATCGGGTCCATCGAATTTGGCGCTGGAGACGGCCTGTACCTGAGGCTCGCCGCCGCGGTACGCGAAGAAGAAACTACCCTTGGATTCGGGTCCGCCCAGCGCGTGGTAGTTTTGCGCGCCTTTCTCGTCGTCGAAGGCGGTGGCGATCGCATTGAGACGGTTCGAATCCCACTGGAAAGTCATGTGTAGCTTGTACGCCTGGACGCCGTCGATGGGGAGTTGAAAGGCGCCGCTGGCGGGACAGTAGTAGATGCCTTCGGCCAGCGGACGGCCGGAAAACCAGTTGGGCGTGCCGGGGAGTTCGACGGGCGCCGGAGCATCGAGAATGCTGCGAATGCGGAAGGCGCGGTCGCGAGCTTCCAGATCGCCGCGCAAGGAGTTGGAGCGATCCAGGTAGCGATCGAGACGTTGTTTGGCCGCGGCCTGATCGCGGAAGACGGCGGCGGTGGCGCCGGAGTAATAAAGGAACTCCTCATCGTTGGGATCGAGCGCCAGGGCGTCGTTGGCAGCGCCCCGAAGCTTGGTGTAATCGCCCTCGGCCTGGAGCGCGCTGAGGCGCTGTTCGAACTCGGCGCGCTTCTTAGCGAGATCGGCCACGAGACTGCGTCGCGTCGAGGCGCCGATTTCACGCGCGGCCGGATCGGAGACGGTGCGGTCGTAGCGGTCGAGCAGTGAAAGGGCGTCGGCATCGCGCCCGCGGGCGGCGAGGAGCCTGGCCTGGAGAATAAGGATTTCGGGCGCGTCCCTGTTGGCCGCGGAGGCTTCGGCGATTCCCGCTTCGGCCTTAGCGAAATCATTCTCCTGGAGGGCCTTTTCGGCATCATGCAGGCCGAACTTGAAACGTTGGTCTTCTGGCGATCCGGCGGTCAAAGCGTGCAGCTTGACGGTCGCCGCCTCGGCGGTAGAGGCGGTCACGCGCGTGTCTTCCTGGAGCTTGGCAATGTGGGGGTTATCGGGGTCGCGGCCGGCGGCCACCGTGAGTTCGCGCAGAGCGTCGGCGGTCGATTGGCGCTGGGCGAGGAGGGTGCCGCGGTGGGCGTGCAGGCGGGCGCTCTCTTCGAGCGCGGTGCGGCGCAGTTCGATCAGCTCGGGAAACGACCATTGATATCGCTCGAAGGGCAGGTAGGCATCGAGCAGGAGATCCCACTCGCCTGCCGCGGCGAGCGATTCGAGCTTGAGCCGCGTAGAGTCGATAAACTGAATGCGCTTGTCCACGGTGGAGGCGAGGTCGGCGAGGGCGGGATCGGAGGCGAAGGCGCGATGGCCCAGATCGGCGTAACGACGGATCAGGAGCAGGCCGGAATAAGGACCGCGATTCTCGAATGTGGCGATGCCGGTGGAGATGCGGTTCTGGAGCTGGTCGCGGAACTCGGCGGCGGCGGGGGAGTCTGGGAAGGATTTGGCGAAGCCTTCCATGGCGGCGAGTTGTTCGTCAAGGCTCAGAAATGCCGGGGCGCGGTTGATGAATGCCAGGGCGAGACGATCGGCGTCGGCGCCCGGGATGAAAACGAAGAATTGCTCGGGGGCGATGAGTTCGCCGGTTTTGGACTTTTTGGACTGGAAGGCCTCGATGGGGAGGCGGCCCTGAGCGGCGGCGGCAACGATCGGGGTTTTGGGAGCGAAATCGTCGGGGAGGATGAGGTCAGATGGTTTGCCCGACTCATCCAGGTGAACCAGGCGGTTGGCCGCGTCGGTGCGGATGGCCCCGCTTTGGGCGAGATCGAGGCGCGGAAGACGCTTGGCCTCATCGGGGGTGAGACGCTGGGTGGCGATAGGCAGGAGGCGGACGCGGCGGCTTCCGGAGATCTGAAATTGCTCGACGGCGCGAAAGCGGATTTGGCCCTCGGGCGACTTTTCACCGAGGAGTCCGGACTGGGCGAAGGCGGCGGGCGACAAGACCATCGCCAGTAGCGCCAGGTATTTGATTGTGAAGGACATTACAGTCGAGTATTCCCCGGCTTGCGGCCCTGGGGTTGAGTATAACAGGGCGCATGAGGATGGGATTCGTTTTGGCTCCAGCTCTAGGGCGGAAGCGGCTGTACAGTCGATGACGGAACCGTCGGAACGTGGTCGCGCCGTGGTGACTTTCCAGACAAACTTAATATCTGCAACCCCACCACTCACATGTGGGAATGTTAAAGGCCGTACTGGCCATTCGTAACCTTAACATACTTCATATAGATAAATTTCTTGACCTGACCCTATATATTGGGGCACCATGGGAAACGTTTCCCACCCACCAGGAAACCCACGAGGAGCGAACCACATGGGACAACCAGCCATGGCTTTTGCGAAAATGGAACAGTTGAAGGAAAATACTGCCGCTCATACCACGGGAATCCCTTTCCCGCGCTATTTCACCTCTAAGTTGGAGCCTGGCAAGACTCCTTATGACGAGATCCAATGGGAGACCCGTACCGCCTCCATCGGCAATGATAAAGGCTCTACTATCTTCGAGCAGCGCGACGTCACCGTCCCCGTGGACTGGTCTCAGACAGCCACCAATATCGTGGCCAGCAAATATTTCTACGGCAAGATGGGTTCGCCTGAACGCGAAACCTCCGTCGCCCAGCTTGTGGAACGCGTGGTCGATACCATTGCCTCCTGGGGTCAAAAAGACCGCTACTTCAAGTCAGAGACTGACGCAGAAAATTTCCGCCTCGAACTCGCGCACCTCATGCTGACCCAGAAGGCCTGCTTCAACTCGCCCGTCTGGTTCAACGTCGGGGTGAGCGAAACCCGCGGCTATGGCTGGATCTACGAGAAATCCGCCAATGCCGTTAAGAAGCTCGAGTCCGGCGTGATGCGCCCGCAGTGCTCCGCCTGCTTTATCGTCTCCGTCAAGGATTCGCTCGAATCCATTCTCGATCTAGCCAAGACGGAAGGCATGCTTTTCAAATGGGGCTCCGGCACCGGATCCAATCTCTCCGCCCTGCGCGAGGAAGATGCCGTGCTATCCGGCGGCGGCCGCGCCTCCGGTCCTCTGTCCTTTATGAAGGGCTTCGATGCCTTCGCCGGCGTCATCAAATCGGGCGGCAAGACGCGCCGGGCCGCCAAAATGGTCATCCTCAACGCCGACCACCCGGATATCGAAAAGTTCGTCTGGTCGAAAGCCAAGGAAGAAAAGAAGGCCCACACGCTGGTTGAAGCCGGCTACGATTCCTCCCTCGATGGCGACGCGTACAGCTCCATCTTCTTCCAGAACGCCAACAATTCCGTGCGCGCCACCGACGATTTTATGGAAGCCGCGGCGCGCGATGGCGATTGGTGGACCAAAGGCGTGGCCACCGGCCAGCCCGTCAAGCGCTACAAGGCCCGCGAAATTCTCCACGCCATCGCCGAAGCCACCCACCAGTGCGGCGACCCCGGCATGCAGTTCGATACCACCATCAATCGCTGGCATCCCTGCAAGAACACCGCCCGCATCAACGCCTCCAATCCCTGCTCCGAGTACATGTTCCTTGACGATTCGGCCTGCAATCTGTCGTCGCTGAATCTCATGAAGTTCGTCGGACCCGATGGCCAGTTCGATGTCGAGGCTTTCCGACACGCTGTCGATACCATGATCGTCGCGCAGGAAATCATCGTCGATAATGCCAGCTATCCCACGCAGAGAATCGGCGAGAATTCGCACGCCTTCCGGCCGCTCGGGCTCGGATTCGCCAACCTTGGCGCGCTCCTCATGTCGATGGGCATCCCGTACGATAGCGACCAGGGTCGTGACTACGCCGGCGCTATCACCGCCGTTATGTGCGGTCAGGCCTATGCCACCAGTTCCCGCATCGCCGCCGAATCCACCGGGCCATTCGAAGGCTACGCCGTCAATGAGCAGCCGTTCCTCGAAGTCATCCGCATGCACCGCGATTCCGTCGGCCGCATCAATCGCCACAACATTTCCACCGCGCTCTATCAGGGTGCGCAGCAGTGCTGGGACGATGCCTATGAATCCGGCCGCCGCTTCGGCTACCGCAATGCGCAGGTGACGGTCATCGCGCCCACCGGCACCATCGGCTTCATGATGGATTGCGACACCACTGGCATCGAGCCCGATCTAGCGCTCGTCAAATACAAAAAACTGGTCGGCGGCGGCCTCATCAAAATCGTCAACAATACCGTCCCCGCCGCGCTCATCAAGCTTGGATACACTCCCGAGCAGGTGGAGTCCATCGTCTCGCACATCGATTCCACCGGCACCATCGAAAGCGCGCCGAATCTCAAGCCCGAGCATCTCGCGGTTTTCGATTGCAGCTTCCGCCCGCAGAACGGCAATCGCTCCATCCATTACATGGGCCACGTACGCATGATGGCCGCTGTCCAGCCCTTCATCTCGGGCGCCATTTCGAAGACCATCAACATGCCCGAGGAATCCACGGTGGAAGAAATCATGACCGCCTACACCGAAAGCTGGAAACTCGGTCTCAAGGCCGTCGCCATCTATCGCGACAACTCCAAGCGCGTGCAACCGCTGAGTTCGTCCAAAGACAAAAAGGCCGTTGCTCCCGCCACGCCGGCGCCCGTGGTCACCGAGAAGATCGTCTATCGCCCGGTGCGCCGCAAGTTGCCCGATGAGCGCGCGGCCGTCACTCATAAATTCTCCATCGGCGGCCACGAAGGCTATATCACTGTGGGGATGTACGAGAACGGCGACCCCGGTGAAATTTTCATCACCATGGCCAAGGAAGGCTCCACAATTTCCGGCCTGATGGATTCCTTCGCCACCGCTGTCAGCTTCAACCTGCAGTACGGAGTGCCCCTGAAGTTCCTGGTGGACAAGTTCGCGCACGTCCGCTTCGAACCCAGCGGCTGGACCGGCAACCAGCAGATCCCCTACGCCAAGTCCATCATGGATTACATTTTCCGCTGGCTTGGCGCGCGCTTCCTTGGGCCGGAATACGGCAATACCGAAGCCGGTGAAACCCCCACGCTTCGGCCCACCGAGCCCGACGCCCAGCAATCGCTGCCTTTCACGCCGGCAGTCGCCGATGCACCCATGTGCGCGGAATGCGGATCCATCATGACCCGTAACGGTAGCTGCTACAAGTGCGGCAATTGTGGCGGCACCAGCGGCTGCAGCTAGAAATTTCGACTTCTAACTCCTGAATTCTGCTTTTCACAGTGGGAGGATCGCAACTCCCGGTCTCCATGTTCGTGAGGCCGGGAGTTTTTTTGGGGTGTGCCGAGCGTGTTCAACAGCTCGCGGGTGAAAGTCCCCCTTACAACCTAATGGAGATGAAGTCACAGCGAAGCGCAAGGGCGTCACCGCGAGGTGGGGTCTGAAAGAAGTGTGGAGCAAACCTGCCAGCCGATGTACAAGAACCGGATCAGAGGCATACGGCGTCGGGCGAGCTGGCCAATGACAGCGAAGCCCATATCCATCAAAGACGCTGGTTGTAAATTCGGCGGTTGGGCAGGGACGGCGGTCGAACTTACCTCGGGAGATCTGCTGTGCCTCGCGGAATCGCGACTGAAGGTGCCGCAAGGTGCTTTGATCTCGCGAACCGTGATCGCGGGCAGTAGCATGCGAAACTCGCAGCGGTAATGCGCCAGCCAATCCGCTTCGGCGGAGCTTTTCAGGGGCGGATAGGGTGAAGCCCGAAAGTAACCTGGGAGCCGCGAAACTGCTACGGGACACGTGAGCGAACCTCCGGCCCAAGTTGCGGAACCGCCGTATGCGGACCCGCCTGTAGATGGTGTGGAGCGAGGAGCCTCAAGGCTTCCCCTATCCCGATTGCCCGTCGGCAGATGTCGGCATTTGGGCACATCGCCTCCGCTCTGGCCCACTCCCTATTGAAAATAAATGGCTTAGTGTTGGGCCGGAGCATGCACTCTGACTGGTCGGATCTACCCTGATGATGAAAGTTGAAATCCAGGAAGCCGGCGATGGCGTAGTTTTAGTCGTGGAAGGCCGGTTGGCTGGCGCTTGTGCCGCCGAACTCGAAAACTGTTGGAATGTGGCGCGCGCCACCCATCCCAAGCGCGCGATCGCGGTCGATCTGAAAAATGTCACCTGCGTCGATCGGGCTGGAAAGTATCTTCTCCAGCTCATGCATCGCGACGGGGCGTCCTTCCAACACGCCGGCCTCGCGATTCAGGACATCCTCGAACAGATCATGGAGCAGCCGGAATGCCGTCATTAGCAACCCCGGACCAACAGGCGGCGAACCTGTATTGGCTCGCTTTCCTTCTTACCGGTAATCGTCAGGCCAGCATTCAGGCGGCCGAGGAAACCATCGAATCTCCGGAGACCAATTCGTTTTTCCTCGGATGGATGATGGCTTGGGCGCGCAAGGTAGTGATCTCCAAGGCGCTCGGCGCCATCCGCCAGGAACTTGCTGCTTCCGCCGCGAGAATCGCGCTGGCGCGGACCCCCGGTTTCGCTCAGCCATTGCCCCGGAAGTACGCGCTCGCGCCCGGGTGCAATAAGGTCGAACTCGAACGAGCATTGCTCGCCATCGATGCCTTCCCCCGCTGCGTCCTGCTGCTTCTGCTCTTCGAAGGGCTCTCCGTAGACGACGCCATGCAGTTGCTGGGCGCCGACCGCGATTTGATCCGCAAGGCCCAGGCGTTCGCTCTCCAGGAACTCACCCGTAATCTCGCCGTCACTGCGGAGGCCGCGAATGCTTAACAGTCTCCTGCCGATACTGGTGGTTGCCGCGCTTTTTCGGCCCGTGGTCACGGAAGATCCTACCGGCGCAAGCCAGGCATTTGCCCATTACCTGGCGAGCACTCGCCGCGTTCAGGGGTGGGGCGCAGAAACCATCGAAATCGAAGCCTCTTTGCCAAAACTGAAGAAGCACGGAACGCTGCGCGCCATCCGCCGCATCAATTCGAAGGGAGAAGTCGAATTCGAGGTTCTCGATACGGCCGGCGACGCCATGGTGCGCCACGAGGTCATCGAACGCTACCTGAACGCGCAAATCGCCGCGGCCGGCTTGCCGCCAGCATCGGTGGCGATCACGCCCGCGAATTACGAGTTTCGCTACCGGAGCGTTGTGAAAGACGGAGAAACTCTGGCCTATGCTTTTCAAATCAAACCGCGCAAGAAAAGAGTGGGCTTGATGAGCGGCGAATTATGGCTGGACGCGGAAACCGGCCTCGCGATCCATCAATCGGGGCGATTAGTGAAATCGCCGTCCTTCTTTGTCAAGAGTATCGGTATCGACCGCGAGACGGTGTTTCATGCCGGAGCCGCCCGCATGCGTCTTACTCACCTGTCGATCGATACGCGTCTGGTGGGGTTAGCCGATCTTACCGTTACTGAAACTCCCATGGAGGTGATGTATGCAAATCTGGTACCGTAATCATCCCTTGATCGTCACCGTGAGTGTGGCCGCGTTCTCACTTGCCGCGGGTGCTGCGCTCGCAACTTATATCCTGAGTTCCTGGCTGATACTGCCGCTTATATAGAGAGCCGCGACCGCGAGGGGAGCGGTGCTTTTTACTATGACTTGTCTTCTGGCTTTAGTTCTGATCTCGCACGCGCAAGTGGCCGCCGGGCGCGCCGATTATCGATCCGGAGAGTTCCATCTGGCCGCAGCGCATTTCCAACTGGCGGTCGACACAGAGCCGCAAAATGCCGAGGCTCACTATTGGCTCGGCCGCTCGTACGAGACTCTCGCGGATATCGCCACCCCGTTCGGACGCCGTTATCGGTCCCTGGCCCGCACGCATTTGACCAAGGCGGCGGAACTCGCGCCTGCCCGATCCGAGTACCGGCACGAGTTGTTCGAATTCCTCCTCGATACCGGGGCCGAACGCCAGGCACGCGCAATGCTTCTGTCATGTGCGGAATCCGACCCCGATTACGACTTCATGCTCTCCCGGTTCACCGAGACCCGGAGGTTAAATTCCAGCTTCAACGGCCGGCTCGCCCACATGTTTCAACTCGCTACTGCATGGCACTAACCGAAAACTTTGCCGGGTTTGTGCATCGCCCGCTGCCGCCCCGGCATCCATTCGAAGGAGGGGCTATGCTGGCAACTTCCGTCGCTGTATCCAGCAATTCGTTATCTGAGCGTTATGAAGCCCTGATCCGCGTATCGCAGGCAATTGGCGCGCACCGCGACCCCGAGGACCTTTTCGGCGCCATGGCCTCTGAGTTGCATCGCGTCATTCAGTTCGATGGCATCGTAGTTGCTCAATACGACGAAGCCTCCCAGGAGATCCTATGGCACACCTGCCAGTTGTGCGACCAGGAAGGTCCCGTCACACCCCCGCCCACGCCTCCCGAGCAGACCATCACGAAATGGGTCTATGACCGGCAGGAGCCGCTGGTCATTCCCTCCTTGCAACAGGAAACGCGCTTTCCCGGGATGGTGACCTTTCTGCGCGACCGCGGTTTCGAGTCGGTCTGCGTGCTTCCTCTTTCCACCGTACACCGGCGTATCGGCAGCATCGGCGTGGCCAGCAAACACACCGATGCCTATACCCGCGAAGAAGTCCGATTCCTCACCCTGGTGGCCGGGCAGGTAGCGCTGGCGATCGATGACGCTTTGAATTTCGAGGCCTTTCGGGCCGCTGAAAGCGCGCTGCAGCGCAAGCACGAGCGCGTCAAACTGCTCCTCGAATTGAACAATACGCTGGTTTCCAACTTACAGCTGCGCGACCTGTTGACCGCCATTTCCGCTAACATCCGGACCGTGTTGGCCTGCGACGGGGTCGGCATAGCGCTGCCCGATGCCGAGCGCATGCACCTGCGCTTCGTGGCGTTCGATTTTCCCGGCCGCACGGAAACGGCCGGGCCGGATAAACGCATCCCTCTTGATGGCGACTCGCAAATCGCGCGCGTGTTCCGCACTGCCGAAGCGTTCAGCGCCGTCGAAGATATCGATCCCATGGTGAGAGCGGAAGGCGTGCAATCCGTCTGTCACGTCCCGCTCGTCAGCCGCAACCGAACCCTCGGCGTGTTGGGACTCGCGCGCCTTTCCACAATGGCCTTTTCCACCCAGGATCTCGATTTTCTCCGGCTGGTGGCCAACCAGGTGGCCATCGCCGTCGAAAACGCTCTGGCGTATGACGAGATTGCCGAACTGAAAGATCGGCTGGCACAAGAGAAAGTCTATCTCGAGGATGAAATCCGCAGCGAATTGAACTTCGAGGAAATTGTGGGCCGGAGCGCGGCTCTCCGCAAGGTCCTTCAGGATATCGAAACCGTGGCGCCCACCGATTCCACGGTCCTTATATATGGGGAAACCGGGACCGGGAAAGAACTGATCGCGCGCGCGATCCACAATCTGAGCACGCGCGGGAAGAACGCGTTCGTCAAATTGAACTGCGCGGCCATTCCCACCGGGCTGCTCGAAAGCGAAATGTTCGGGCACGAAAAGGGCGCATTTACGGGAGCCGTCGCGCAGCGCATCGGGCGCTTCGAGTTGGCGCATCGCGGGACGGTTTTTCTGGACGAAATCGGCGAGATTCCGCTCGAACTCCAGCCGAAGCTTCTGCGCGTTTTGCAAGAACGCGAATTCGAACGCCTGGGCAGTTCGCGCACGCTCACTTCCGACGCGCGCCTGATTGCTGCCACCAATCGCGATCTGACTGTCATGGTGGAAGAACACCAGTTCCGCGCTGACCTGTTTTACCGCCTGAACGTCTTTCCCGTCCAGGTGCCGCCTTTGCGCGAGCGGCCGGAAGATATTCCGCTGCTGGTACGCCATTTCGTCCAGCAATTCGCGCGGCGCATGGGCAAAGTCATCGACACGATTCCTACGGAAACCATGACTGTCCTGGCGCGCTACCAATGGCCGGGGAATATCCGCGAACTGCAGAATCTGGTGGAACGCGCCGTCATCCTTTCCACCGGGCCGGCCCTCAAGGTGCCGCTGGAGGATTTGCGCCCGCACCTGGTGGCAGCTCCCGCCGTGCGCAAAGTGGAAACCATGGAAGAGGCCGAGCGAAGGCACATTTTGAACGCGCTCGACGCGGCGGACTGGGTGATCAGCGGTCCGAAAGGCGCCGCACTGGCGTTGGGCATGAAGCGCAGCACCCTGCAGGCTCGCATGGAGAAGTTGGGAATTCGCCGGGCGCGCGCCGCCGCAACGGTCGAGAGCTCGTAATGCCTGGCGACGATTACGCAGGCACTTCACTCAAACTACACGCATATTTCAGCCGCCGCCGCGAAGAGGCGCTCCGCGCGGGGCGTCACGATCTCGCCCCTGTTCCCGACGCCGCCACCATTCAGATGCTGATCAATGCCGCGTTTTGGGCCAGCCTGCGGCGCGAGGAAGGCTACATGCCGAAGATTTCGCTGGCGTACCTGCCGGCGCAACCCGAATGCTCGCCGGTGGTGTTGGACCGGCCTTTGGCAGTGGCCGCGGACGCTCTGGCCCGCGTATCTCCGGCCGTCGAGAGCCCGGGCATTCATCTCGGTGTTTTCCATGGCGGGAGCGATCTGCTGGTTTGGGGAATTACGCGCAATATCCCGGAATTGTGCTTCGTACTCGAAGTTGTCGCGCCCGGGCTGATCGTGGTGAAGCATCACAGCGGCGACGAATCGCGCAAATTTCACAACGTCGCCGTGCTCGAAGGCGACCAGATCAAAGTCATCGATGGCAGCGCCGGCGGACCGGCGGCGTGGTTTCAGTCGCTGGACACCACCCTCAAGCTTGCCGTCGCGATGCGGGCACACGGGCGCGGCGGATCGCTTCTCGTGGTGCCGGCGGCGAGCGATGCGTGGCGGGAATCGATCGTCCAGCCCATGCCCTACGCGATGTCCGCTCCATCCTGCGAATTCGCCTCCATGACCGACGGCATTGTTAACGCTATGGCCGGACTGACGGCTGTGGACGGCGCTGTGGTGCTCACCGGCCGTTACGAATTGCTCGGCTTCGGCGCGAAGATTGTCCGCCGCCGGGGAAGACCAATGGTGGAGCAGGTGGCCCTCAGCGAACCGGTGGAAGGCGCCGCGCCCAAGCTGGTTCACCCGGAACAACTGGGCGGCACCCGCCATCTGTCGGCAGCCCAGTTCATCCAGGATCAGAATGACGCGGTCGCTTTGATTGCCTCGCAGGACGGGCGCTTCACGGTGTTCGAATGGTCCGCGAACGAGCAGATGGTGCACGCCCACCGGCTGGATGCCTTACTGCTGTGACGGTTGTCCCTCCACAGCGGCCACCATGTCGCCGGTAAGACGCAGAACGCTCCAGCGCGCTTTTTCCAAGCCGTACTGAGCGTCGTAAAGCGCGATCCACTTATCGCTTTCGGCAACGCGTGCTTCTTCCACCTGACTTAGCGTCACGCGGCCCTCCTGCATCTGCGCGAGGTCGACCGAAAGTTGCTCGCGGGCAACGTCGAGATCCAGCCGCGCGACTTCGGCGGCGGTTTGCGACTTGTGCACGTCGCGGAATGCCTGCTCGATGTCGTTGCGCAGCTTGTTGCGGGCGTTGTTGAGTTCCACCTTCAGATGCCCGATATCGCTTTCCACCTGCGCCACCTGGGCGTTCACGCCGGGCCCCACCGCGAACGGCAACTGGAACGACATGCCGAGTTGTTCGTTATTCTGCTGATACTTCTGAAAGAACTCGGCGTAATTATTGAACTTCGCGAGCAGGGCATACTGCGCCACAAGGTCGACGTGCGGCAGGCGCTGCGCCTTCACACCGCGCTTCTCGAGTTCCTTAGCGGTGATTTGCGATTCCAGCTTGCGCAGGTCTTTGTTGGAATCGAGGGCGGTGGCGATCGCCTCCTCTTCGGATTTCGGCAGCGGCGGCAAGGGCCGTTCCTCGGCCACCGGATGCACGCGGTCCTCGGCGGAATAGCCCAACGCCATGGCGAGAGCAGTCTCGGTGGTAGCGGTGTCGTCTTCGATGAGTTCGGCGGCTTGCCGGGCGTGCGCGACGCTGGCTAGCGCGCTCTTCTCAGCCAGCGGCAGCGCGCGGCCTTCCCGAACCTGTGTCTGGACGGTTTCCAGCACCTTTTGCAGACTGTCGGCCTGCCGTCGCGCAAATTCCACCAGCCGGCCGGAGCGTTCGGCATCGAGGTACAGCGAAGCCGTGCGGAACGCCACCTCATCGCGCTTGCTGCTGACCTCGAGCGCGGCGCCGCGGGCATTTTCCTTCGCCTGCGCCACCGCCATCGACTGCTGGCGATTGAAGATGTATTCCGTGATGTTGGCCTGCACCACGCTCGGCGCCGATCCCTCGATGCTCATGGGAAATCCGTTGCTGTAGGCGAGGCCGCTGCCGATGATGAGATGCGGCGTGAACGGGTCCTTGGCCACCAGCACGGCCTGCCGCGCTTTCGCTTCGTCCAGCCGCGCCAGCGTGATATCGGGATTCTGCTTGAGCGCGGTTTCCACCGCCTGCCGCAGAGTCATGGGGTGGACTTCCGCGCGGACCAGGCAGGAGAAAAGGGTGAATAGGATTGCCGGTTTGGACATACCTTATTATGAGCCGCGACCGCACTCGCGCTTTGGCCAGCGCGAAGCGGGGCATTTAGAACAGGCTGCTCCACGAGGAGTCGAGTCGCATCCAGCGCTGTTCGGTGTAGCTGGCGCGCACTTCGGGCACGTGCAGCAGTCCGTGGCCGCGGGTGCAAATCAGTTCGGTGCCGTACCATTCGAGCAGCGTGCGCGACGGCTCGCCGATCGCCGTTGGGTGGGTCAGCAGGCGAAGGCACACCGGACACCGGCGCCGCTGGTCGATGAGGACCCAGCGTAATCCGAGCACGGTACCGACAATTACGGCATGTGGCTGGAGCATGGGGGCGATCAGCGACAACACATCTACGGTACCGAAGAGGACGACCGGTATCGTCAGGATGATTTTGGCGGCGAGAAATCCCCAGCGGCGGAGACTCGGCGGGTACTTGCCGAGAGAAAGTCGCGTCACGGCCGGCAGGATCGCGCAGCCGAGAACCATGATGAGGAGGAACGGCACCAACATCGGCTCCGCGAGGTGAATGCATATGAAACGGTCGACACCGCCACCGGCGTGGGGAATCGAGACGCTGCCGGCGCGCGAGGGCATCCGCGCGACGACGTATCCGCGAGACTCCCCGGCGAGAGTGGCTTGGTCGACCAGGAGCCACGCTTCCGCATATCCAGGCAGGCGCCATACGCGGTCGGAGACTACGGCGGCGACTTGCGCCTGCCGGCCGTCCACGGTCATGCGGCGTCCGACGATGTGCGGATCGCCCGCGAAGTTCCGGCGCCAGGCGGTGCGCGTGAGGATGAGCGGGGCGGCATCGCGATCGGGAGCGGCAAGAGGCAGGCGAATCAGGCCGGAGAGGCTGCGGCTGGCGAGCGCGATAGGGAGGTTGCCCGCATGAAAGCGAACGCCGCCCAGGAATGCCACGTCCGGGGGCGCCGCTGGGAATTGCCGATAGGCGTCGAAGGAAATGCGGGAAACAGCGACCAGGTCATGTGGAACCGCGGGGGAGAAGAACATTTCGCGCGGCAAGGGGAGTTGGAGCGCGAAAAACAGGCTGAGAGCGGCCGCCACCGCAAGAACGCCGAGGCATTCCCAGGGAGATTGCAGATGGACCGGCGCGGGAGCGTGGCGCCGCATCCAGAAAGCGTCGCGGAAAGCGCCCAGGCAGAACGCCGTGCGGCGCCGGGACGTCACATACCAGAGTTCGGCGCGCCACTCCGCGAACCACTCTTCCCGTTCCGTCGCGCGCACCGCAAGCGATGCGGCGCGCAGGAGAGCGAGATGGAAATGCCCGCTCAAGCGCGCTCCGGCTTGCCGGCGGGAACCAGCTTGGCGATGAGCGGATAGCGTTTCTGCGACGCCTCGAGCGCCGCTTTGCCGTCTCGCGTGAGCTTGTAATATTTGCGCGGGGGCCGGAGCTCGGCTTCGGCGATGGACGCCTTCTCCCATTGCGAGCGGATCAACTCGTCGCGCTCGAGGCGGCGCATGGCCGGGTAGACGGTGCCGCTGGGAAGGCCGGTCATCTCCATCACGCTGAAGCCATATCCATCGCCAGCTTGAATCGCCTGGAGGATCATCGCGGCGGTGTGCGAAAGCTTGGTCTCGGCTGCCACGCTGGCATTATACCTATGTAGCAAAATACTTGACAAGGGTAAAAGTAGCATGCTACATAGGGTCAGGCCCTGCAATGCTAGAACTCAAAGGCGTCACCAAGAAATTCCTCGGCATTACTGCCGTCGATCATGTCACCTTCACGGCGCGGGCCGGCGAGATTACCGGTTATCTGGGGCCGAACGGCTCCGGCAAATCGACCACGCTGAAGATGATCACGGCGCTGATCGAGCCTTCCGCCGGGCAGATTCACTTCGACGGCCAGCCCATTCAGCGCGACCTCATCGCCTACAAGCAGCGCATGGGGTACGTGCCCGAAGAGCCGCACCTGTACGCGCACCTGAGCGGCCTCGAATACCTGGTGATGGTGGGACAATTACGCAATCTGCCGGCTCGCCTGACCGCCGACCGCATCGACGGCCTGCTGCGCCTTCTGGGCCTGCATGGCGACCGTCATTCGCCGATCTCAGCCTATTCGAAGGGCATGCGGCAGAAGATTCTGCTATCCGCGGCGCTGCTGCACAATCCCGACCTGATCCTGCTCGACGAGCCATTTTCGGGCCTCGACGTGGGCACCGGGCTGGTGCTGCGTAGCCTCATTCAGGAACTGGCGGCGCGTGGGAAAGTGGTGTTGTTCAGCTCGCACGATCTGGAAATCGTGGAGCGGGTCTGCTCCCACGTGGTAATCCTGCACCGCGCGAAAATCGTGGCCGACGATTCCATCGAGCACCTGCGCGAGTTGATGGCGCTGCCCACGCTGGAGGAAATCTTTTCGCAACTCGCCGTGGAACAGGACACAACGGCCATATCGCGCGAAATCGCGGATCTGATCCGGGCGTAAGGCGGGGCGATGGGCAAGCAGCAGTTCCGCGCGCTGTACCGCGAGTTTCTGTTCCGCATGGTGGATTGGGAACTGCTATCCGCGCATGCCCAGGGAGATTCCCACAGGCTGCTGGGACAATTCGCGTCGCTGCTGATTTTCCTCAGCCTGCTGTTTTCCCTGGCGGCACACGGATTCAGTGGAGGCGGACCGGCAGCGCAGGTTTTCGGACCGTTTATCCCCGAGCACTTCCTCATCGCGACCACGATGCTGGTGGTGGGGCTGTTCGCCGTGCTCAGTTGGGATTCCACATTCCCCGACCGGAGGGATGTGCTGGTGCTGGCGCCATTGCCGGTGCGCCCGCGCACGTTGTTCCTGGCAAAAATCGCCGGGGTGGCGACGGCGTTGGCGATCACGGTGGCGACGCTGCATTCGTTGGCGGGCTTGATTTGGCCGTTGGCGCTGGGCTCAACGGCGCCTGCGTTGACGGCGCCGGCGCTCACCTGGCAACCGGCGTTGCCGCCGATGACCCCCGCGAATCTGAAGTCCGTCATGGACCGCGATCTCGCGCCCGCTCTGAGCTCCGGCGCACTGGCTTCCGAGACGCATGGCGGGCTCGTGATCGGCATTGTCCGCGGCGGCGAGCAGCGGGCGCTAGCGTACGGCACGGCGAAGGCGGATTCGATTTTCGAGATGGGCTCGGTGTCGAAGACATTTACGGCGCTGATTCTGGCACGCCTGGCCGCCGAAAACAAAGTTTGGCTGGACGAACCGGTTCGCGAATTGCTGCCGCCCGGCGCCGTGAACAAGCCGCCGGGCGCGGAAATCACCCTGCTCGACATTGCGACGCATCACTCCGGGCTGCCCTATTTCTCGCCGGATATCAACATCGGCGACAAGCCGAACCCGGAGGCGAATTATCACGCCGCCAATATGTTCGCGTACCTGGGCCGACGCGGCGTGGCCCGCCCGGCAATCCCGGTTTTCAGCTACAGCAATTACGGCTACGGATTGCTAGGGATGGCGCTGGCCGAACGCGCCGGCATGACATACCCGGAACTGTTGCGGAAGGAAATCGCCGAACCACTGGGGTTGCAGGATACCGCCGTGTGGCTATCGCCCGAACAGCAGACGCGCATGATGCAGGCGTACGGGCTGCGGAACCTGCCGGTGGCCGCCTGGGAGCTGGATGCGTATGCGCCCGCCGGCGCTGTCCGCTCGAGCGCGGCGGACATGCTGGCGTACCTGGAAGCACAGCTTCATCCCGAGAAATTGCCGGCTGATTTCGCGGCGGCGATCCGTAATTCGCAGGTGGCGCGGGCCGATGTGATGGCCGGCTACTGCATCGCGCTCGCCTGGATTCGCGATGACGCGGACGGCACGTATTGGCATGACGGCGCGATCTCGGGATATACGACATATGCGTTCTTCCGCCCGCAGAGCGATTATGCGGGCGTTGTGCTGTTCAACCACCCGGCGGATGCCTACACGCTCAGCAACCTGCTGGGCGAGCACCTGAGACAGAGGCTCGCAGGGGAGCCAGCGGTCTCGCTGGCTTCGGTGACGGTTCCGCCGAGCAGCGCATGCATCGGCCGGATTCGGTGGTTCGCGGTGTACTGGATCGCCATGGCAGCCGCCGGCGCATTTATTTTCTGCTGCGTGCTGGCAGTGCAGGGGATCGCCGCGCAGTTGCTGCCGCGGCGCTGGTTCCTACGCGTCTCGTCGTTTTTGCAACTGGCGGCGTTCGCCACGCTCGTCGGCGTGTACTTCACCCAGCCGATGTTCGCCGGCGCGTTGCAGATCGAGGATGCGCAAGGGAGCGGGCCGCTTTCGTGGTCGCCGTCGTACTGGTTTCTGGGATTGATGCAGCAACTGCGGGGATCGCCCGCGCTGGCGCCGCTGGCGCGGCGCGCGTGGATCGGGCTGGCGGTTGCGGTCGCGGTCACAGCGATCGCGTACGCGCTTTCCTATTTCCGCACGCTGCGCAGAATCGTAGAAGAACCGGATATCGTGCCCGGCGCGCGCCGGCTGGGCTGGCTGCCGCCCTTCGGCAGCGCGCCCGAGACTGCCATCGTGCAGTTCAGCATCCGCACCCTCCTTCGCAGCCGGCAGCATCGCGTGATTCTGGCTTTTTATCTCGCCATTGGGTTCGCGATGACGGTGTTTCTGCTGCGCACTCCGGCCGTCACCGAGCGGCTCCTGGAATCCATCGTGGTGGATCCGCTTCAGGAGGTCAGCATTCCGATTCTGGCATCGACGCTGATCATGATGATGGCGTGGGTGGTGGGGACCCGCGTGCTGTTTTCGATGCCGATGGATCTGGGGGCCAATTGGCTGTTCCGCATCACCAGCGGGCTCGAGGGCGCGCGATACCAGGCGACCGCGAGGCGATCGCTGCTGGCGCTTGCGGTGATTCCATGCTGGCTCGGTTCGGCGGCGATGTGCTTTGCGCTTTGGCCGTGGCGGCAGGCGGCGGCGCACGTTGTGGCGCTAGGACTTTTCGGCACGATCCTGGCGGATGTCTGCACGTTTGCCTTTCGGAAGATTCCCTTCACGTGCTCGTATTTGCCGGGGAAATCGCAAGTTCACATGGTGGTATTGGGAGCGCTGGGACTGCTGTACTTTACGTTGTTTGTGGTGCGGTTCGAGCGCGACGTGTTGCAGAGCGGACGCATGACGGCGGCGCTGATCGCGACGCTGCTGGTAACGGCGGCCGTGGTGCGATGGCGGGCGGTGGCGCTGGCCAAACAGGACACGGCATGGCTGCGGTTCGAGGATGCTCCGGGAGACGAAATCCTCACGCTCGGGCTGTCGCAGGGGAGGAATTGACGCGCGCTATTTATCGTCGTCGTCGCCGCGGTATTTCTTGGCAGCCTTGACGAATGGCCCCGGCATCTCCACTTTACTCTCCCCCGGATACGGTCGTTTCCAATCTGTCGCCGAGTACCATGTTACGTGGTTCAGGAAGTTCGGGTCGACAGCGTCGGCTTTGTCGTACTTGCCTTTCATCACCTGCCCGGTAGCCAGGAGCCAGGCTTTTTGCAAGGGACTGTACCCGAGGGTGCCGGCCGTAAGTGCCGGTCCCTGGTCGAGAGGGATAGCCGAAGACTGGTGGTCGTATGGCGTCAGATCGGGCGTGTTTTGAAACACGTCGAACATGGGAGACGCCACCAGATCGAACTGCGTCAAGGGCTGCATGCCAAGGATATTCTCGATGGTGCGGTTGATGTTCTCGGCTGTGTACGTGGTATGAATCGTCTTTCCCTGGCCGGGCGCCTGCGGAGCCACGGTGTAGGGGCTGACGACAAAGACCGGCTGCCGGTGGCCATCCACGTGATCGACGCCGTTCTGGGAATCGTCTTCCTCGACGAAGATAGCCGATTGCGCCCAGATTTTACTGTGGCTGATGGCATCCACCATCCGGCCAAGGGCCAGATCGTTATCGGCCTGGTAGTTGATCGGGAATGGTTCGCCCTTCGTAGTTCCGGCGGTGTGGTCGTCCGGAAGCCACAAAATCGTGAGGTTGGGAACCTGACCCGCGGCATCCAGTCGCTGGAACTCGGGTATCCAGTAATCCATCCGGTACTGGTCGGGAATGGTGAGATTGAACGGCGGATAATGCGGGTCCATGATCTTCGCCGCCGAGGGAATCTCGGAACTCACATGGATCGCATCGTCCGGAACGATGCAACTGGACTGAGGAGCTTTGCCTTCCTTGCATTGCGCGGTCCGGTAAAAATCGCTCCAGGTATAGTTCTTGCCATCTGGTTTCCTGGCAACCTTGGCGTCGTTGCTCCATTCGCCATACAGCCTGGCGGAAAGTCCCCTGGCTTCCGCCGCGGTCCAGAGAAAGCCCTTTGGGGTATACGTCAGGGCATCCTCGGAATTTCCGCCGGGATAGGAACGAATCCAGTCGGGCGACAGGATGTCGTTGGAGTAGAAGGACCCCGACATCCCGATCCAGGGATGACCATCCGCGGACTGGCGGCTGGGAGCGTAGACGTTGTCGAGCAGCGGGAAGCGTTTGACGAATGCGTGCTGGTTGGGGACGGCGGAGGCAAAGATCGCGAGCTTAGGGTCGCCGTTGCCCCATGGCACATCTCCCAACATCTGGTCGTAGGTGCGGTTCTCTTTGATGACCAGAAAGACGTACTTGATGAGGGATGGCTCGCCGATGTGCCGGGGAACAGCCACTGGCGCAGCGTGGGCGTCGATGTATTCCGGTCCCACTTCGAGATTGGTAGTCAGGTTCCAGTGATTATTGTCGAAAACCTGTTCGCTGAACCGGGCCAGTTCATTGGCGTTCGGCAGCGGGATCAGATTGACGGTGCCGGTATCCTGATGCGTGTTGAATCCGGTGAGGCCTCCCGAACGCGCGGGAACATGCGTGCCCAATCCCTTATCGTCGGCCACCACCAATTGCTTTTGTGCATGGTCGTAGGCGATCGAGGTGGGAAAATAGCCGGTGGGGATGTAGCCGATTACCGGATGTGCATCCCTTCCCTGAAGATTGACGACGGCGACGGCATTGGCCTGGCCGAGCGTGACGTAAGCCCGCCCATCGCCGGTAACGGCGACGCCATTCGGGCCGGAGCCGAAAAAACCACCGGCGATCGGAACGCTCAGATCGACGGTGCGCGCGACCCGATCGGTCCGAAGGTCGATGACCGACAGGCTGTCGCTGTACGCATTGGCAACATAAAGGTCGGACCCGGAGACGGTCATGCCGGCCGGATGCAGCCCGACAGTGACAGTTTTCACCTCTTTGCCCGCCGCGAGGTCAACAACCGAGACAGTCCCGGTGATCGCAAAGGCATCTTTGCGGTCGACTACGATCGGCGTTCCGTCGGAGTAATTTGTGAAGTCTGCGGCGGTAGCGGGGCGTCCGCCTTCATTGCTGACGTAGGCGTATTTGCCCTGGATGACCACGGAATTCGGCGCATTGCCGACCGGAATCTGCGCGGTGAGCCTGGCGGGGGAGGCGGACAGGTCGACTACGCCCAGCGTGTTCGCCACGTTCAGGACCACATAGGCGCGCTTGCCGTCTCCAGAGACTGCAATACCGCCGGGGTTGATGGATTTCGTATTGTGATACGGGCGGCCATCCGCGGGTGGACGGGGTAGTTCCACGCTTTGCGCGTGGGTCAAAAGACCGGTCTGCGGATTCACGCTGGCTATGACGACATGGTTGTCGTCCTGGCTGAATAAGAGGCTTTTGCCATCCGTGGAATAGGCGATGCCGGTGAAAGACCCCGCTTTGCTGGGCTTGGATTCCGCGCTCATAGAGGCTGGCGTGAAGCGCTGGAGAACCTTACCCGTCGCCGTATTGAATACGATAACCGGTTGGGGCGCGCCCATGAGCAGCACGGCGCCGGTATTTGTGGCGGTGTTGGGATTCAGAGCGATGGATTTGGCGCGCACCGGCGAACCGAGGTCGATGATCTTGCCGGCGGGTGTCAGCGTCTGGTTGTCCGAAGCCACAATGGACCCATCCTTTTGCGGGCCAACCGTGCGATTGGGATTGGCTGTTTGCGGGTTTTGAGCCGGACTCAAAAATGCGGCTGAGCCGGCGATCAGGAAAATCCGCAAAGCTCTCCCTAACGTGCATGCCTCGCTCGGCGTGTGCATGGTTGATTGTCCTCCTCCTGGCGATCGCGGCCCTCGTCACGGACAGTGGTTTTGCGTGCAAATCGCCGATGGCGGCGCGCGCACCGTTCAACCCTGCTTCAAGGGCAAGGCCATTATACCCGCTCAGTGTCACAATTCCGTTATTGCAGCTCTGTGCAAATGCGCGATACGCACGGAGGCAACCTAACGAACGGTTCGGCAGCGCCCGGGCCTGCCTTACTCCGGGTACCACGGCTACGACTCCGCTCTGGGCAGTGGCGACACCATTCTCGCGGTCTGAGCTGCGGTGAGGCAGCCACCAGATTCCGGTGCGGCGCTTGCGCGGGTGTGGTTACGAATTGGAAACCCCGGAATTGTGAGAAGCCTGAGTACCATCCGCTTGGCGGGTTTGAATTCCACCCGCTCCAACTGACGACTCCCCGCTCGCTTTCGGGCATCCGCCAGGCGCTTGACCGCGTGAGAATCTTCGTAATGTTCATCCCGAGGCAAGGCCTTGCAGGGGCAATGCTTTGAGACGCCAAGACTTGATCATATGATCGCGGCACTGGCATGGACAGCAGTTCGAGGAGATTCCCGCGGTAGCGAAAGTAGAGTGATTCTTCCGTTGGTGCTCCGCCAAAATCGAGTGGAACAATACCAGCGGACCGAAGGCGAGCCGGCGCTTCCGGCAGCAGTTCGCCGATCCGGCCTGAAGGCATTGTGAAGACTCGCCATGGAGCGTCGCACCACTGCGAGGCCGTGGCGCCAGCCGGCCGGACAGCTGAACTTTCGGCGCTTAGATTGGTGGCGTAGGCTGGAATTATGCGGGTGCTGATATCGGGCGCGGGGATCGTGGGGCCGACGTTGGCTTACTGGCTCAATCATTACGGATTCGAAACCACCATTGTCGAGAAAGCTCCCAGGTTGCGGACCGGGGGCTACGTTATCGATTTCTGGGGCGCCGGGTTCGACGTGGCTGAACGCATGAACCTCATGGAGGAAATAAAGAGCAAAGGATATCTCGTCGAGGAAGTCAGGATAGTAGATCGAACCGGAAGACGAGTAGCCGGATTCCCGGCTGCGGCGTTTGCCCGGGCTACCGGTGGGCGGTATGTGAGCTTGCCGAGAGCCGATCTCGCCGCGTTGATTTTCGGGCGAATAGCAGACCGGGTAGAGCCGATTTTCGATGACAGCATCTCAACCATAAGAGAGGAAAGTAACTGTGCCCGAGTGGTTTTCGCAAGTGGACTCCAGCGCGAGTTCGACTTGGTAGTGGGTGCCGACGGTTTGCATTCCCGCGTGCGTGAAATCGCCTTTGGACCGGAAGCCCAGTTTGAACAATTCCTGGGATATAAGGCCGCGGCGTTTGAGGTCGCCGGGTACAGGCCCAGGGATGAACTGGTATACGTCATGTACACCGAAGTTGGCCAACAAGTCGGACGCTTTGCCATGCGTGACGACCGGACCATGATCCTGTTGACGTTTGCGGATCGGGACCCGGATGTCGGCGGTCCTTCCGCCCAGAGGGCTCTGCTACGGCGACGCTTCGGGTCGAGCGGGTGGGAATGTCCCGCCATCCTGGACGCGCTTGACAGCGCGGACGGGCCGGAGGACTTGTATTTCGACCGGGTCAGCCAGATTCGGATGAAGGCGTGGTCGCGTGGGCGCGTCGTGCTTGTGGGCGATGCCGCCTATTGCGTCTCTCTGTTAGCCGGCCAGGGTTCGGCTTTAGGAATGGCCGGCGCCTACATTCTGGCTGGGGAACTCCATCGAGCCAAGGGGAACTACAGTCTGGCGTTTGCGCGATACGGAGCGCTCTTTGGGCCGCTCATTGACGCCAAGCAGAAGGCATCGCTGCGTTTTGCCGGGACGTTTGCGCCAAAATCGCGTACGGCAATGTGGCTGCGGAACCGGATCTTCAACTTGCTGAGCATCGGATGGGTTGCAGATTTGGCAGTGGGCCGCGACCTCGCTGACAGGATTCTGCTGCCGGATTACTGAGAAGCCAGATCGTCCCTCACTTTGAGGCAGCCCACGGGGGTGGTTTGAATCAGATATTTCCGGCGTGGAGGTCGAAGCCGGCAACGGAGCTTTCGCCGGCGTGCCGCAAATGAAGACGCGGCCCCTTTCGACTTGTCCCCGGGCTTCCAGGGATATCCTCTGCGAACACACGCACGGCGTTATCCTGGAAGAGGATTCGGCCTCGCGTGACGAATTTGAAGAGCGGACACTTCGACGGGCGGCCGGTGCCGGCGCGATGGGTGTTCACCAGCATCGATCGTCGCGTTGCGTTCGGGTCCGCTATCGTGGCCTTGGGAGTTCTTCTCACCGTACTGAGCTACGGCACCCGCGGGGCCTGGGGCATCCAGCGCCTTTGGCCGCTCCTCGTGGTTGGCCTTGGTTTTGTCCGGATCGCTGACCAATCAAGCCGAATCGCAGGCTGGGTGTTGATGATTGCAGGCGGTGGAGTGCTTCTTTCAAACCTCGGCCTCTTTACTCTGCCCGAGTGCGAGGTCGTGCGGTACTGGCCCCTCACGGTCGTAATTGTGGGCCTCCTTGAGGTGGTGCGGTCGCGGAGTATAGGAGGAAAAGGTGAGGGCGTTGGCGCCTTGTTCCTTGGAGTCTGGCTGCAATTGTCTTACTTCGGCGCGCCTCACATTAGTTCTTATCACCCCTGGCCCCTGGCGCTTGCAGCGGTCGGCGGGCTGGCGGCTTGGAGGGGTCTGAAAGCTCCCCAAAAGCTCTTTTACGTTGGGTAGCGTTCGGCCGCAGAAACTGGACTTGAGCGAGAAGGCCTCTCGCGCGCGCAATCCTCAATAGCGTCGCTCGTTATTTCACCAGCAGGGCGTTTCCTTCGTCCGCTCGCCTCGTCTCGTCCTTGCGCCCCTGGCGGGTACCGCGGACTACCAGGTATGACGCTTCGGGGAGGAGCGAAGCGATGGTTTGCGCGCGCTTCCAGCAGGCAAATGGCAGAGCGCAACGGTTGTGAACGCGAGCGAACGGATACGGTGCCGCCGCGCAGGCACCTCGCGCGGACAAGAAACGCCGCGCCGGCATCGGGATCGAGGAACGTGAGGTTTTCAGGACCTCCCACGCCTCTAGAAAAATGTCGGGAAATCCCGGGCGCGTATCGGCGGGACGCGGCCAAAGAGGGCGACAGCAAGGATCGCGAGCGACGGTTCCAAGATGGTCTGTCCTAGAACTGGGCGGCCCATCCTGCGGTCCGCTTTTCGCGGCATGATTTCCTGCACGGGACGAAACTCTCGCATTGGCGAGCACGTCCGAGGCTGTATGGATTTTCTGCGCGATCTTCGCCATGGCGTTCGCATGATGCTGCGCGCTCCAGGATTCACGTCGCTGGCGGTACTGACGCTGGCGCTGGGAATCGGGTCAAATGCGGCGATATTCGGCATCGTGCGGGCGGTGCTCCTGGCTCCGCTGCCGTATGCCGACCCCGGACGGCTGGTGGTGCTCGATGTGCGCAACACCAGGACCGGAGCGGTAGCGCCGGTCGCCTTTTTGCGCGATTTGGCCGACTGGCGCGAGCAGAGTCGAACCTTGCAGAGCCTGGCATATTTCCGTTTCTCGATGCTGACCGCGGATGGTGACCTGCCGGAGGCGGCGTATGGCGCGCAGATCTCGGCGGAACTCTTGCCGATGCTGGGAGTGGCGCCCATGATCGGGCGGTATTTCACGCCTCAGGAGGACACGCCGGGTAACGAGCACGAAATTGTTCTCAGCTACGATATGTGGCAACGGTACGGGGCGGATCGCGCGATTGTGGGGAAGAGCATTCGCCTGGTGGGACGCGGCGCCGCGGAATGGCGGGTTGTGGGCGTGATGCCGCGTGGGTTCAACTTTCCGCTCTCGATTCCGACGTCGGTAAATCCTCCGACCCGGCAAATGGCATACTGGGTTCCGCTGGCGGAGGATCTCCTCGCACTGAAGCGTGATGGCAGAAACGGGGGCGCGGTCGCGCGGTTGCGCCGTGGCGTCACGCTCCAGCAGGCCAGCGCGGACCTCAATGCCATCGCGAAAAGGCTGGCAACGGAATACCCGGACACCAATGCCGACCGCGGCGTGCGTGTTACGCCGATGGCGGAGGAACTGGAGGGCAGCTCGCGCCCGACCCTACTGGTGATTTTGCTGGCGACCGGACTGGTTGTGCTGATCGCGTGCGTCAACGTGGCGAGCATGCTGCTGGCGCGATCGACGGTGCGGGCGCGGGAGACGTCGGTGCGTTTGGCGCTGGGCGCGAGCCGCGCGCGACTGGTTCGGCAGTGGACCACCGAAACGCTATTGCTGGCACTGGCGGGCGGCGCGCTGGGATTGGAACTGGCGAACCTGTCGCGCGCGTCGTTGGTGTCGCTCGCACCACCCGACCTCCCCGGCATTGGGAACGTGCGGATCGATCTCGCGGTGTTCGCGTTTGGGGCGGCAGTTTCTGCTGTCGCCGGGGTGATTTTCGGGATCGCGCCGGGATGGCATGCATCGCGGACCGATCCCCAGGCGGCATTGCGTGGCGGGCGCGGCAGCATCGGGCCGGAGCGCCGGCGCGGGCGCGATCTGCTGGTCATGGGAGAAGTCGCCTTGGCTGTGCTGCTGGCGGTGGGGGCGGGACTGATGGTGAAAAGTTTCGCCAGGCTGATGGCGGCAGACCAGGGGTATCGGGCGGACCGCGTGATGACCGCGATTATCGTGCAGAACGACGGCACGTTTACCAGCCGGAAACAAAAAGTGGACTTCTATACGCGCCTGCTGGACGATTTGCAGCGCACCCCGGGAGTGGAAGCAGCGGGAGCGGTAACCGGTGTGCCGCTTTCCGGCAACATCCCCTCAATGCCTTTGCACGTGGAGGGCGCGGAGGAGACGAGCGCGCCGCTCTGCGCGATTCAGCCGGCCAGCACCGATTATTTCGACGCCATGTCGATTCCCCTTCTGCGCGGCCGCATGTGGACGCGGCCGGAAGCGGACAGCGCGCGATGGGTCGCGGTAGTGAACGACGCGGCGGCCAAACGTTTCTGGCCGGGCCAGGACGCGCTCGGAAAACGTGTGAGAATGGATGCGCCGGCGGGCGCCGGATGGAGGGAAGTCATCGGCGTGGTCAAATCGACGCGCGACGGCGCGCTCGATGCCGAGGCCGGCCCGGAGGTGTATGTGCCGATGGAGCAGGACGCGCCTTTCTTCCCCCAGTTTCTGGCGGTGCGGATGGCGGCGAAGACTACATCGTTTGCCCAAACTTTGCGTGCGGCGGTGGCGCGGGTGAATCCGCGGCAGCCGGTATTTCTAGCCACGTCGATGCAGTTGCTCCAGGCGAACTCCGCTTCGGAGCGGCGATTCGGAGTGGTGACGCTGGGCGCCTTCGGCTTGTTGGCGCTGGTGCTGGCGGCGGTGGGAATTTATGGCGTGGCCTCTTACTCGGTGGAGCGGCGGACGCAGGAAATCGGCGTCCGCATGGCGCTCGGTGCGAGGACCATGGATTTGGTACGGATGGTGCTCGGACAGGGGTTGCGGACCTCGGCGGTCGGGATCGGAGCTGGAATGGCGGCTGCATGGGTGCTGACGCGATGGATGTCGAATCTCCTCTACGGCGTTACGGCACGAGATCCGGCGATCTTTCTTGGCGTGCCGGTGCTGCTCGCGGCGGTGGAGCTGGCCGCTTGCTATTTGCCGGCGCGGCGGGCGTCGCGGATGGATCCGGTGGAGGCCCTGCGGAGCGAGTAGATGGTCACAGCTTAGAGTATCGAGCGGAAGGACACGCGGCCGGTATTTTTGAGAATCGGGTGAGTGCGCGGAGCCGGGCAGCGAGGACACTGCCGATTCGGCCTTGGGGCAGGCGAAAGGCGAGCAGAATTTTCCGGTTCACCGGCGCTGGACTGGAAAACGCCGCCCGTTAGTTCCCTTTGCCAGCCATCTGGGTGCGGTGCGAAACATTTGCAACCGACTTGCACATTTGATCGCGAGGTGAATGCGATGCGCATATTTGCATTGGTATTGACGACGGCGGCGCTGGCGGTGGGAATTAGTACGACCGCGCCGAAAGCGGCCGCGCAGGTCGGCATCGAAGTCGGTGTCGCTCCCGACTGCCCATACGGCTATTACGATGTCCCGCCATACGCCTGCGCGCCTGCGGGCTACTATGGTCCGGAATGGTTCAGTGGCGGCGTTTTCATTGGCGCCGGGCCGTGGTTTCATGGGCCGGAACATTTTCACGGGTACGTAGATAACCATTTCGACCGCGCTCACTATCACGGATCGTTCCCGCACGCGGGTGATCGGGCGGAGCAAGGCAAGCGAGTCGACGCCGCGCACTTCCACGGTAATGAGATGAGGGATGGCCACGGTCACGTAGTGAAACACTAGGTGGCCATCCTGCGGCAAGGCGCGAGGCAATTGATCACGCGGTCGCGGCACTAATCCTGAGTTGTCGCAACCTAGGTCATGTCCTCCAGTTACCCCTGCATTTTGCCGGCCCCTTGGAATCCTTGCCTTGGCGGTGGGGCGGGCGTTTTTTTGTCTGCCGGGATCACTTTCGCTCCTGCGAATGGCGCCTGGGAGCTGCGCGAATCGCGCGGCCTCCGGGCGCGTTTTTTTTTTGGCGCAGCCGGTTGCTTTCAGTCACAGTCAGGAACGCGATGAGCGGGTCCAATCCGAAAAGCCGGCTGATCCTTCCGGATGACAGCGGCGCAACACTAAGAACCGAAACATCTGGCGAAGGGCGGCTGGGAATCGCCGGAACATACCCCGGGCCGTCCGCTTTCGCGCCGCAATTCCGGCGGCGAGCACATCGAGACGAATGTGAGGACCGGGCGATAGTACGCCGCGGTAGGCAACTGGCGCTATCGAAATGGAGCTGTGCGGCATAAAATCCCTGACCTAGTATCGACTTATGAGCTTTGGGACGGGAGCGCTGCTGGGTCCATACAAAATTGTTCAGCCGTTGGGAGAGGGTGGAATGGGCGCCGTCTATCGCGCCCGGGACGAACGGTTGAGCCGCGACGTCGCCATCAAAGTCCTGCTTGCCGGTGCGGTGAGCGATCCCGACTGCCAGCGGCGATTCGCCCAGGAAGCCCGCGCCGTGAGCGCGCTCAACCATCCCAACATTCTGACCGTGCATGACATCGGCCTCGCCTCCGGTTGGCCGTACATTGTTACGGAACTAATCGATGGCGAATCGCTCTCGGCGGTGGTCGCCCGCGGTCCGGTGCCGGTGCGGAAGTTTCTCGAGATTGCGGTGCAGTGTGCCGGCGGCCTGGCGGCCGCGCACGCCGCCGGCATTGTACACCGCGATATCAAGCCGAACAACGTCATGGTCCGGCGCGATGGCTGCGTGAAGATTCTGGATTTCGGAATTGCCAAGATGCAGGCAAAGTCCGCGGTAGCCCCCGCGCACGAAACCACCCCCGGGATGGTAGTGGGAACCGCGAGTTACATGAGCCCGGAACAGGCGCGCGGCGAGGCGCTGGATTTCCGCTCGGACCAGTTTTCGCTGGGCCTGATGTTCTATCGCATGCTCACCGGCCAGGGCGCGTTCGAACGGAATAGCGCCGCGGGAACCATGGCGGCGATTATCGAGGACGAACTTCCGCCGATCAGCCCGACCGTCCCGGCCCCGGTGCGGTGGGCCGTGGAGCGCTGCCTGGCAAAAGACCGCGAGAACCGCTACGCATCGACGGCCGACCTGCATTCCGAGCTCCGGCACATTCTGGAGCACCTTAACGAGATCACAGCGGAACGGACGTCGAGCATGGCGGCGGCGTCCGCGCCGGTAAAGCGGCGCTGGTTCCGCACCGTGGGATTATCGCTCGCCGCGCTGATGGCCGGGCTTTTGAACGGGATGCTGGTTCCGGGGCCGCGGGCGCCCGACCTGTCCTCCTATTCCATGACTCCGCTGGCTACCGAAGAGGGGTACAAGACTTCGCCCGCGTGGGCGCCCAACGGGAGGGATATAGCCTATAGTGCCGAAGTGGATGGCGTGCTGCAGGTTTTCGTGCGCGGGGTGAATGGGACAACTCGCGCCCAAATCACGCGGGCGCCGGCGGATTGCCAATCGCCGTATTGGTCGGCCGACAGTTCGACAGTGTACTACCAGATGAACGGCGACTTGTGGTCGGTGAGCGCGGCGGGAGGGCTTTCGGAGTTGGTGCAGCGCGGCGTCTCGGCGGCGGCCATCGGCCCGGCGAATACGCTGGCATTTCTGCGTACCGACGGCAGCGGGAAAGCGCCTCTGGCGCTCTGGACCGCATCCACCCCGCGTGGAACTCCGGTGCCGCGCGCGTTCGCTCCCCTGGCGACCGGCAATTATGGCGAGGGGCACCTGGCCTATTCCCGCGATGGGTCGAAGCTGGGCCTTTGGCTGGGACGGTGGGAAGGCGGGTCGGAAATCTGGGTGCTGCCGTTAGCCGGCGGAGCCCCGAACAAGGTGCTCACACTGGCGAATTTCGCCCATGAATTCGAATGGCTTCCCGATAATAAGACCATCGTCTACGGCGCGCTGGCCGCGGGAACTCCAGGAGCCGACTTGCAGTTTGCCGACACCGTGAGCGGGCGCGTCCGCCGCCTCACCGTGACGCCGAAGGACCTCACGGAACCGGCACTGTCGCCGGATGGCGAACAGATCGCATTCAGCGCGGGCGCCAACGATTTCGACCTGCTGGAGGTGCCACTCGATGGATCGGCAGCGACCAAGATGCTGGCAACCTCGCGCAGTGAGCGCGACCCGTCGTGGTCGCCGGTCTCCGATCAGTACGTGTACTCGACGGACCGAACCGGGACGGCGCAAATCTGGCTGCGCAGCGGCGCGGGCGACTGGGATCGTCCAGTAGTGACGGAACGAGATTTCGGGCAGGCGTGGATCGTTTCTTTCAATGAAGTCAGTTTCTCGTGGGACGGATTGAGAATCGCGTACGCCGTGGGCGGCGACAATGGCCACTCTGTGTGGATTTCGAGCGTGCAAGGCGGGTCGCCGCAGCGACTCGTGGCGGGGCGGACGGATCAGCGCTCGCCAACCTGGAATCCGGACGGAAGCTGGATCGCATACCTCGAAAGCGCCGGCGCGCGCTGGACTTTGAAGAAGGCGCAGCCTGGCGGATCGGCCGAGCCGGTGGTTTTGCGCACAGGCTGCCTGCGCTCCCATCCCAAATGGTCGAAGCGCGGCGATTGGATTGCGTGCATGACGGAAGACGGCTTGACGCTGATCTCTCCCGATGGCAGCGGCTCCAAAGTGGTGGGCGACAGGTCGTGGCTGGTTTACGGTTGGGACTCCGACGGCAACAAAATCTATGGGCTGAAGAGGACGGGCGGCCGGCAGACGGTGGTGGCATCCCTGGACGTCGCCAGGGGCACGGAAAAAGTTCTCGGGCAGATCGCCGTGCCGCCGTTCTCGATGTTATCCTGCTTCAGCCTGGCGCGCGACGGGAAGAGCTTTCTGACGTCGATCGACCACCCGGCTGCGGATCTGTGGCTGCTCAAGGGATTTGAGCCGCATCTCTCCTGGTGGCAGAAATGGCGAGCCTCGACTTTTTGAGCGGAGCCCACTCAAGCGCCGCGGCGCACCACTTCACCGCCGATTGCGCCCAACGGCAGGACTTCGTCGACCGCGGAGAGCTTGATCGCTTCTGCGGGCATGCCGAACACTACTGAAGTGGCTTCATCCTGCGCGATGGTGAAGGCGCCGGCCTGATGCATTTCGAGCATCCCTTTGGCGCCGTCGTCCCCCATGCCGGTCATGATCACCCCGACCACGTTTCTGCCGCCGTAGCGGGCGGCCGACCGGAACAGAACATCCACCGATGGGCGATGGCGGCATACCAGGGGCCCGTCGCGGACCTCAACAAAATAGCGCGCGCCACTGCGCTTCAGAAGCAAATGTCGATTGCCGGGGGCGATCAGCGCCTGGCCGCGTATCACGGAATCCTGATCGGCGGCCTCCTTGACTGAGATGCGGCATAGCTTTTCGAGCCTCTCAGCGAACCTCGCGGTGAATTCCGCGGGCATGTGCTGCACAATGACGATTCCGGGAGCGTCAAGGGGCATGACTTCCAGGAATTCGCGCAGGGCTTCGGTGCCGCCGGTGGAAGCGCCCACTACCACCACCCTCTCGGTCGTTTGAATCATGGCCGAGGAGTTCGGTCTTTCCAGGATGGCGTCCGCGGTAAGTTTCGGGGGCACGGCTTTTGGCGCCGCGGACCGCGCTTGCGATCCCCCCAAGCGCGCGTGCGCCGCCGATTTGACCACGTCGCAAATCCGAATACGCGATTCCTCAAAGAATTCCCGCGTACCGAGTTTCGGCTTGGTGATGATTTCCACGGCGCCTTTGGCCAGCGCAGCCAGTGCGACGTCCGAACCCGTCGTGGTGAGAGTGGAGCAAATTACCACCGGAATGGGATGCTGGCTCATGATGCGATCGAGAAACGTCAAGCCGTCCATACGCGGCATTTCCACGTCCAGCACGATTACATCGGGCAACTGTACTTTGATTCGCTCGACGGCCGCATAAGGATCCCCGGCCAGCCCGGAAATCATGATTTCCGGATCGCTTTCGAGAATCTCTTTGAGCGCCTGGCGAACGAATGCCGAATCGTCGACCACGAGAACGCGAACTGGATTGGCGCGGCTCATTGGCAAACGGCGTCCGAAGGCTCAACTGCGGTTTGAGCCGCGATCGCAACTTCGTCGGACGAGAACACCCGGTTGACATCCAGAATGATGATGAAATCGTCGCCGCGCTTTCCCATCCCCTCGATCAATTCGGTACGCCAGCGCATGGCGATGCGAGGAGGCGGATCGATGGCGGCCGGTTCGAGTTCGATTACTTCATGTACGCTATCTGCGACGCCGCCAAGCACGACCGTTTCGCCGTCGATGGCAAGTTCCATGACGATGATGCGCGTGTTCAATGTGTCCGCCACCGGCGGTAGGCCGAATTTCAGGCGTAGATCGACCACGGGAGTGGCCCGGCCACGAACGTTGACGACACCACGCATGTAGGCCGGCGCCGTCGGGACGCGGGTGATTTGCGGCACTTCCAGGACTTCGCGGACGTGGCTTACCGCGATCGCGAATAGCTCGTTGCCGAGCTTGAAGGTCATGTACTGATTGGTTTCGGTGATCATCGGGACTCCATTTCAGCTTTCGTAAGGCGCAAACTCACGGTCGTGCGGCTCAGGGCCGTGGTTGTTGGGAACGAGCTCGATGGCCGGACCGGCTGATTTTACGGACTTGCTCATGTGCGCGAGAGATGCCGACGAGGAATGTTGGTTCGGCGGAATGAGATGGCGGGGCTTCGCCGCCGCCGGCCGCTTGACCGGTATCTGCGCCTTGGCAGCATCGACGACCTTGAAGAAAGCGATCGCCGACTGGAGGACGCCCGCCTGGCTCGATAATTCCTCGGCCGTCGAAGCCATTTGTTCCGCCGCCGCGGCGTTTTGCTGGATCACCTGGTCGAGTTGGAGGATGGCTTTGTTGACCTGCTCCGCGCCAGTGCTCTGTTCGGCGCTGGCAGCGGCAATCTCGCGCACCAGTTCCGCGGTCTTTTGAATATCCGGCACCAATTTGACGAGCAGATGACCCGCGCCGTCGGCGGTTTTCACGCCTTCCGCGGTCAGACGGCTGATCTCCGCGGCAGCGGTTTGGCTGCGCTCCGCCAGTTTGCGCACTTCCGAAGCCACTACAGCGAAGCCTTTGCCATGTTCGCCGGCGCGCGCCGCTTCGACCGCGGCGTTCAACGCCAATAAATCGGTTTTGCGGGCTATTTCCTCTATGATGTTGATCTTTTCGGCAACTTCCTTCATGGCTCTGACTGTATGTGTCACGGCATCACCGCCGGTCCGGGTGTCTTCCGACGATTTTGATGCGATCTTGTCCGTCTGTCGGGCGTTGTCGGCGTTCTGTTGCACGCTGGCGCTCATTTGTTCCATGGCGGACGTGGTCTCCTCGGCGGCGGACGCTTGTTCGGTAGCTCCCTGCGAGAGCTGCTGCGCCGTGGAACTCAACTGCTCGCTTCCGGACGCGACATTGGCCGATGCCGTGGCGATGTCTCCGACGGTTGAGCGGAGGTTCTCGATCATCTGGTTCACCGCGGCCACCACTTTCCCCAGTTCGTCATGAGAAGTCACCTCCGCCGTGCGCGTAAGGTCTCCCGCGCCCACTCGCTCGACGAGTTCGACGGTGGTGTCGAGCGGCCGGGTGATACTGCGCACCACGAACGCCGAGATTACGATGGCAAGCAGCACCGCCAGGGCCAGGCCGGAGAGAATCGCGACCCGGCTGGCTGCCACGGTTGCACCGATCGTCTGCGCGTCCTCATCGGCCGACTCTTTATTGAAAGTGATCATGTTGGCGACGGCTTCCATGTACCTGGCGTTCAGCGGCAGCATCTTTTCATGGAATGACAACGCCGCCTGGGTTTTCTTACCCGCGCGGCTGAACGCCACGGCCTCGTCGCGCGCGGCGTTGAGTGGACTGCGGGCGGCCTTCAAGGCATCGAAGAGCGCGCGCCCCTTTTCGGTTCTCAGCAGCTTCTCATATTGCGGCAGCAGCGTAGAATTGTTCGCCGAGCGGCTGGCCATTTCGGTCTCGATCGACGCCATCTCGCGCGCGTCATCGGTCATCACGTGCCGCAGCACCAGCCCGACGTTGGACTGTGCGTTATTCTGCACCTGGCCGGCGATAAATACCATGGGCAGCCGGTGCGCGGCGATGCTGCTGACATTGGTGTCGATGACGCCAATGCGTGTGTACGCGAAAACTCCCAGGGCGATGGCGACGGCGATGACGCCGGCAAACCCTCCCGCAATGCGTTGACCGATAGTCCAGTTCTTCATCGCATAACCTCCTTAAGAATCTTTTGCCGTGAACACACCGCACGATGGCGGCGCATCATGGGCATGGTCCGCAAGTTGAATCAGGCGCGCGACGTCCAATATCAGCGCGACCCGTCCGTCGCCCATGATGGTGGCGCCCGAAATCACCTCTACGTTTTTGTAGAAATGGCCGAGCGACTGAATGACGGTCTGGTGAGATCCGAGCACGCGCTCCACCACCAGGCCGACGCGATCGTCCCCGTGCTGCACGATCACGACCTTCTCGATGGCCGGCGGACTGCCGCCGATTGCCAGCGCCTCTCGCAAATCGACATAAGGGACCAGACGGCCGCGAACCGCCAGCAGATTCCGCCCGTTGTGGCGTTCTCTTTCGGTCCCGCTCAGCTCCACATTTTCCGACACCGCCGCCATGGGCAGAATGAATCTTTCAGCGGCCACTTCCACCAGCAGTCCGTCGATGATGGCCAGCGTCAACGGTAGCGTGATCGAAACACGCGTGCCACGGCCCTCCTGGCTTTCGAGCGACAACGAGCCGCGCAATAGGTCGATCTGACGCTTGATGGCGTCCATGCCCACGCCACGCCCGGATACATTGGTGACCTGGCGCGCCGTTGAAAAGCCGGGTAGCAGGATGAGATTGAACAGGTCGCGATCGCTCAGCGTGGCGGCGGGCGCCAGAAGCTGCTTTTCGACAGCTTTGGCCCGCACGGCCTCGCGCTCGATTCCGCGTCCGTCGTCCGCGATGGCAATGACCACGCTGGATCCGGTATGTTTCGCGGTGAGCCGGATGACTGCCCGCCCCGGCTTCCCTTTGGCCACCCTTTCCGCGGCCGGCTCGATGCCGTGGTCGAGGCAGTTGCGCAGGCAATGCACGAGCGGGTCCCCAAGCTGGTCCAGGATGCTCTTGTCGAGCTCCGTTTCACCGCCTTCGGTCAACAAGTCGGCCTCCTTGCCGAGTTCGGCGGAAAGATCGTGCACCAGGCGCTGAAACCGTCCGAAGAGTGTATCGACCGGCAGCATGCGGATTCCGAGCACGGTATCGCGTAACTCGGCCACCAGGCGTTCGAGCACCTGCACTGGATTGGAGAACTCCGGGGCGCCGGATTGCGTCGCCGCCTGAGACAGCGAGGCATGGTTCATGACGAATTCGCCCACTAGCCGCACCAGACGGTCCAGCCTTTCGGCCGGGACCCTCACGGTGGCTTTTGGGGCTGCCCGTTCACGGATTTCCGAGGCGGGCTCCGGATGCCTCTCGGGTGCCGGCGCCACTCCGGCGCGGGTGATTTCCAGCTGGCTGCCATCTTCCACGAAAATGAAAACGTCGCGGATGGCATTTTCCTCGGCCTCGGTATACAGGACGATTTCCCACCACAGATAGCAGGCATCAGGCTGGATTCCCGAAAGGGCCGGTACAGCGCCGGTGTGCGCCCGAACCTCGCATCGGCCGAGTTTCCGCAGATCGCGCAACAAGGTGAGTGGATTGCCGCCATTGGCCAGCAGCGATCTGTCCGGATGAAAGCGGATGGACCAGGCTCGTTCGGCTGTCTTTGCCGAGTCGAAATTCGCAATCGTCCCCGCCAGCGCCGCGAGCGATTCGGAAGAAGCCCTCGCGCCGCCCTGAGACTCGGCCAGCAGTGCTTTGATCTGGTCGGCGGCTTTGAGCACCACGTCCGCCAGTTGGCCGGACACGGGCACGGCGCCATTCCGTGCGCGATCGAGCAGGCTCTCAACATGGTGCGTGAACCCTGCCACGGCGTCCAGCCCGCACATGGCGCTCGAACCTTTGATGGTATGGAAAGCACGAAACAGACGATGAACGGTTTCGGTGGGATCGGCTTCGGTGCCGAGGCCGAGGGCCGATTGTTCGATATCGGCGATCAGTTCCTCGGCTTCCTGGAGGAAAGTGGGAATCGGGTTATACGCCACTGCCCACCCCTTCCGTGAGTTCCCCGAGATCCAACCCCAGCGCTTGGGCGAGCTCGACGAGCACCGGCGGCATGTCCAGAAATCGTAAGCGCAAGCCCCGTTCGTCCGCTGTGCGGCGAAGAGAGCAAAGTAACTGGAGCGCGGCGGTATCGCAGGATTCCACCGCGCTCAGATCCAGTACGAGATCGACGCCCGATACCACCAGGGCCGACAATCGCTCGCGTAGCTCATCGGAGTTGGCGATGTTCCATTCCCCGGAAAGTTTTTCCAACCGCTCCACGGGTTAGATATCGGCATTATGGGGGATCTCTTTAGGCCAACTCGCTGAGCCGGATTGCAGAGAAGAATTGGCGGCGGCTATTCGGAGAGGCCGAGCACTCTCAGCGATGCTTCTATTTTGCTGCGAAACTTCTGGGATTCGTCGCGCGACTTGCAAAAATCGGGACGCCGAGCGAGTCGTGCCTGGTTTTCCCGAAGACGAGCCGCCAACTCAGGAGAATCGGCAAGCGTCTCCATGATCGCCTGAACCAACAGGTTCAGTTCAGTGATCTCTAACCGCGAACCGGCGGCGGATTGGGCGACCTCATAGATTATTGAGTCCCTTGCTTCCATAGCACAATATCCTAGCTCCCAGCCCGTTTAGTCGGAACCGGCGATTTTCGCAAGCCAAATACACCATTGCGAGGTGGTGGAATTAAATATATATGAATATTGACGTTACGCCGCTATTGGTGTACCTAACGGTGTACAATGACATAGATGTCTTCGCGCCGCGCCAACTGGTTTACGGACCGGTTCTGGCATTTTCGCCAGATCCGGTGAGTGGCGTTGGTTCGAGACACTGACTTTTTGATCGGAATCCAACCCACTCCTTCGGGAGTGGGTTTTTATTTGGAGGGAATGAAGTGATTATTTCTATGCGGCCTCATGCTACCCGGCAGGAAATTGACCACGTCTGCGAACGTATCCGCGATTTCGGCTACAAGGTACACTCCATCGAAGGCGAAGAGCGCGTGGTCATCGGCGTAGTTGGAGTGGGCGATGTCACGGCGTGCCTGGAGTCGCTCGAAGCCACCCCCGGAGTCGAGCGGGCGGTTCGTATCTCGGCGCCTTATAAGTTCGTGAGCCGCGAATTTAAGAAAGAACGCTCGGCGATCCGCGTGAACGGGGTCGAGATTGGCGGCGGAGAATTTGTGGTGACGGCGGGCCCGTGCTCGGTGGAAAGCGAGAAGCAGATCATGGAGACCGCCGAAGCGGTGGCCGCGGCGGGCGCGCGTATCCTTCGCGGCGGCGCTTTCAAGCCGCGCACGTCACCCTACGACTTCCAGGGCCTCGAACGCGAGGGACTCAAGTTGCTGCGCAAAGCCAAGGAAGCGACCGGGCTCGCGATCGTCACCGAGATCATGAGCGACCGCGATGTGGACCTGGTGGCCGAATACGCCGATTGCATGCAGGTGGGGGCGCGCAATATGCAGAACTTCGCACTGCTGAAATCGCTCGGCGCATGCGGCCGCCCCGTGCTGCTCAAGCGCGGCATGAGTTCCACAATCAAGGAACTGCTGATGTCCGCGGAGTATGTGGTTGCGCATGGCAATCCCAATGTGATCCTGTGCGAGCGCGGCATCCGCACTTTCGAGACCGCCACGCGCAACACCTGCGACATTTCAGCCGTGCCGGTGCTCAACGAGTTGACCCATCTGCCGGTGGTGCTCGATCCCAGCCATGCGGCTGGAAAGCGCAGCCTGGTTCCGGCGCTGGCGCGCGCGGGGGTGGCGATCGGCGCTGATGGCCTGGTGGTGGAAGTGCACCCCTGTCCCGAAAAAGCGGTCAGCGATGGAGCGCAATCCCTGACGCTTGCGGGCTTCCGTGAGATGATGCGGGAGCTTGCGCCGTACATCCGGCTGTGGAGTGAATCGCGCTCCGGCGCGGTGGCCGCGGTCGCCGCCGACTGAGCGGGTATGTGATACTTCGAAGTGTGAAGTTCAAACCCCAGCCGTGGCAGCTCATCGTGGCGATTGCTGCCTTTTGCGGCCTCTCCGTGGGCGCTTTTGTGTGGTATCACTCCACCACTCTCACTCCCGAGGCGCTTCTCAAGCGGATGCCCGCCTCCGATTCCCTGGTGATGTGGATCGATTTCGCATCGTTGCGCCGCACGGGATTCCTGCAGCTACTCGCCGGCGCTAAAAGCGCGGAAGATCCCGAATATCAATCGTTCGTCTACGCCACCCGCTTCGATTATATGAGCGACCTCGATACCGCACTGGTCGCGTTCTCTCATTCCGGCGGCTCATATTTTATGCTCTCGGGCCGGTTCGACTGGAAGAGTCTGCGTAACTACGTTACCAGGGAGCACGGCGAGTGCGTGAACTCCCTCTGCCGCGTGGTAGGGAGCGCGCCGGACCGGCATATCTCGTTCCTGCCGCTGCGCCGCGACCTGATGGCGATGGCCGTCAGCACGGAGCCATATGCGGTGAACGATCTGGCGATCGCGCGGCCGGGACCGAATCCCAAAATGCCGGAGGGCCTGGTCTGGCTGCGGTTCCCCGGCTGGCTGCCGAAATATGCGGCAAGTCTGCCGGACGGGATGCGGCCGTTCGCACGCATTATCGAGAATTCACCAAATGTGACGGTATCGTTTGTGCCGGATAGAGACCGGCTAGTGGCCAAACTCGAGATTCAGTGCCGGAGCGCCCTGGAAGCGGCCGACCTCGTCACGCAATTCTCGTCGGTGACGGAAACCGCGCGCAGTTTGTTCGCGCGCGAGCATCAGACGCCAAACCCGGCGGACTTCAGCGGCATCGTGACGTCGGGAACTTTCCGTTCCGATGGACCGCAACTCGAGGGTGCCTGGCCCATCGACCGGGCTTTCGTGCAGAATCTGCTGGGGACGAAGTAAGGACTACACGGTCCTGTGCCGGTTTACGACTCGAAACTTAGTGCCAGCGCGGGTGGATTGAAGATCCCAGCACGGATGCGTTCCGGGCCAGATCGCGATTCCGCGCGGCACGGAACCGCACTGCTGCTAACAGTTCCTCGGCCGACGGGGGCGGGGCGGGCGGCGGTGCAGCGGCAAGTTTGGGCTCGGCGGGAGTGGCTACCTGCGTCGGAGGCACGTGCCAGATTCGCAGCAGCGTAACCACGGTTGCGATTCCGATGAAGACGCCGGCTATGACCGCCAGCGGTTTATCGATCGGAGCGCCATATCGCCATGCCAGATCGGCGAAGCGGTACCCGATCGGAACAAAAATCGCGAACGCAATGGTGTAGAACCAATTACGCAGAAGGCGCCGTTCATACAGACGAAACACAGACCGTTGGACCCAGTTCATTCAAAAGAGACTCCAGTATCCAATCTATGCCCGTGGAAGAAAATGGGCCAGACTCTAACGAGCGGTCCGGAGAGGGACAATAAGGGCCACACAAGCCGTACGGCCAAGCTCCTACTCGACGCTAACTTGGTGGTTGACAATCCGCGCCGCGTGTGCGGCGCGTCAGTTGAAGTTCATGCCGCACATTCCGGGATTGCTGCACTGCCCGCTGGGGCACGTGGGCATGCCGGAAGATTTCGGCGATCCGTTGGCGTGCGCCGCAAAAGTTGAAAACTCCTGCTGTAAATGCTTCTGGCCGCACGACGGGCATTCGGTCTCGGAAGCGTCGGCCGGCCGGCGCACCAGTTTCTCGAACTTAGTTCCGCAATCCTGGCAACGGTATTCGTAGATGGGCATAGGTTCTATTCCATTATAAGTGCACAAATGCGGTCCATAACAGAGCGGATGTCGCCCGCCGGTCCGTTGTAATTGTTCACCAGGATTGAGAACGCCAGCCACCGTCCGCCGGGCCGCTCGGCATAACCTGAAAGCGCACTGACGTGCGAGAGCGAACCAGTCTTGGCATGGATGCGCGCCGCCGCCGGATTGCCGGCGAAACGCGTAGCCAGCGTGCCATCGAGTCCGCCCACGGGGAGCAGTGAAATCCAATTCTGGCGCTCCGGCGAACGATACATGTGCTGGAGCAGGCTCACGACGGCCGAAGGTGTCACCAGGTCGAGGCGCGAAAGTCCCGACCCGTCCAAGAAATTATAGGCGCCCGAGTCGATTCCGATTTCGCCGAGGAAGGCGCGCATTTCCTCGCGCCCGGCCTCGAAGCTGCCGACATTGCGACGCGCCCGCGCCACGGCGCGCAGAGCCATCTCGGCGTGCAGATTCTGGCTGACCTTGTCGGTGACGCGCAGATCTTCCAGAAGCGGGGCGGAGGTGTGGCGCGCCAACTCGAAGGCAGGGTCTGCCGGTGGCGCCGGGGCTTCGGTCAGGCTTGCGAGCTGGTCCGGGTACAGATGGCGGGCGATAGCCTGTCCCGCTACGGCGATGCCGTGCTCCTGGAGAATCTGGCGGAAGGCTTTGGCTGCGAAGAGCGCGGGATCATCAATGCCGAGCAAAAGGTCCTCGCCCATATTTCCCAGCGGGATGGTTCCCCAGATGCGAAGATCGAGGCTGCCGGGAACGCGTTCGACGCGGATGCGGCGGTCGCCCGCGGCCGCGACCGTGAGGACGCGATTTTCGATGTTGTAATATTCGATCGGTGGATTGAGCGTCAGTTGGGCCGGGTCGCCGGCATTTGTGCCCGGCCGGACGTTCAGGTTGAATGTGTTGTCGTTGATGGTGAGGGCCGAAACGGGAGCGCCGTCGTCGGAGAGCGGGTCGTCGACCGACCATCCGGTGGCGTAGGGCTGCCAGACATACCAGGTGTCGTCACCGACGACGTCGCCAGCGATTTGCCGGACGCCGCGCGCGGCGACTTGGGCGGCCAATTCCTCGAGGGGGGCCAAAGGGTTCCCGGTGATTGGACCGGGAGCGTAAGGGATCGCCCGGGCTGAAAGATTTGGATCGCCGCCGCCCACCAGCCGAATCGAACCGGCGACGCGTCCGGCTGTGTCCGGCGGCTGGTCGGTCACGACGCGCGTCTCGAAAGTGAAATCCGGGCCCAGGCGGGTGAGCGCCAGCGCGGTGGTAAAAAGCTTGGTGTTGGAGGCTGGGACAAAGAAATGGCCGGCGTTGCGTTCGTACAGTGTTCGGCCCGTGGGAAGATCGACGATACGAATGCCCCAGAACGCGGAGAGCGCGGCGGGCGAATGGGCAAGAGCCTGATCGATGCGTTGGGCTAGGGACGATGCGGCGTGCAAGCTGACAGCGAACGCCAGCGCGAGAGCCAACTGCTTCATCGTCCAGTCACCTTGGTTTCCAGCCAGATTAGCAGAATCAGCACCATTACGAGACAGGTTCCGGTGAACGGAATGCCCAAAACCACTCCCACGCCCCACAGCGATGCGGCGTAGCCAAGCGTGGCTGGGGCGAGCAAGCCGCCCACCAGGGCGAAGGAGAAGATTCCGTTGAAAAATCCAGGGTGGTAGTGGGGAAAACGGCGGCCGATGGCCTCCGAAACCAAGGGAAAGACGCTGGCGTATCCGGCGCCCAACAACACCGCGCCGCTGGCGGCGCCAAATCCGTTATTGGTGAAATACAGGATTACGCAGGCGAAAATAGCGGCGGCGACACTCCCGAGCAGCAGTCGCGCATGGCGGACGTGCGGGAGGATGGCGGCGGAGACGAGGCGTCCTGCCATGAGTGCGAGCCAGTAGAGGGCGAGATCGCCCAGCGCTGCCGCGGGACTGAGTCCTACGCGACGGATCAGCAGCAGCGGCAGCCATCCGGCAATGGACCATTCGTTACCGAACTGAAAGAAAAGCAGCAGGGCAAAGAGCACGGCGCCGAGGCTCCGGAAGTCCTGAAATGCCTGTCGGAGGGTGGGTTGGCGCCCCTCGATCGCTTGGGGATAGCTTTCCCGGGCGTACATAATGGCAAAAATCGCGGGAACAGCCGCCATAAAAATCAGGATGGCGGGCACGGAGTAGACATAGAATGTTCCCGAGACCAGCAGGGTTGCCGTCACACATCCCAACCCGTACCACGCGCCGCCCATATTGGCTGTGTCGGCGGCATCGGCCTGGTATTTCCGCGAGATGGCGAAAAACAAAGCCAAATTGACCGTTCCGGCGCCGATACCCAGGCTGACCAGTCCGGGCGCGCGCCACCAGGCGGACAGCGGCGGGGAAACGGTGGCGAGGTAGGCGAGCGAAACGCAGGAGAGCGAACAGCCGAAGACCAGGAGGAACGAAAATCCGCGGCGCTCCATGATGCGGCGTGCGAGAAACGAAGCCGCCACAATGCCGATCGCGAGCGAGAGAAAGTAATTGCCGACCGCTACAAAGTCGGCTGTATCGCGATGGTATCCCCAGGCTGGAAGGATGGCTCCCAGCAGTGCCAGCAGAAAGCCCGACAGGAAAAAGCCGGCAAGTGCCTTGCCGCCGCCGGCGGTAGATTCCTTGGCGGGCGCGGGTTGGGATCCCATGAAGTACGATTGTACCGTTTTCCACGGGCTGATCCGGGAAGCCCCCGATCAACCCCACGGAGATATCGGAAAGCGTAGAAGGTACTACGAAATTCGGTAGGATTCCAGTCGTTTGCCATGAATTTCAAGCAGTTAGGGATGGAATACCGATTGCATTTTGGCTCATCGCATTAAGGGCTCTAGAGGATTGCTCGACTTTGGTGAGTTGCCTTCTTTTGAGGCACTACCGGCCCCGCCCCGGAAAACCATCCGCCGGCGCGGGGTTTTTTTTGTTTCCTGCTAAACTGGGTTTTCTCCAATCATGCCCGGATTGTACGCTCGCTGGATGGATCGTTGGGAGCGGAAGCTGGCGACCCGCGATACCAATCGCGTGGTCCGTCCGTTCGAATGGGGCACCGACTGGCTGCACGGCATCGGTTTCCCAAACTGCCCCGCGGAAGTGAACGGCAACGCTGCCGAGTGCGTAGGCCGCTTCTGTGACGAAGCGGTCACACAGTCGGACCGGTTTTACTCCTACCCGCCAGTCAACGATTACCGCCTGGAGGACGGGCGGCTTACATTCACAAGCCCGGCGCCAACTCCTTACCCCAAAAACGACACAGTACATGCCCTGTGGTTTCCGGCGGCAGAGGATCGCGGGCGTGCGCTGGTCGTGCTGCCGCAGTGGAATTCCGACGCGGGCGGGCACGTGGGTCTGGCGAAGCTGTTGAATCGTTTTGGAATCAGTGCCTTGCGTATGACGATGGCTTACCACGCGGAGCGTATGCCAGAGGAACTCCAGCGCGCCGATTACCACGTGTCGAGCAATATCGGGCGGACCATCCATGCGGCGAGGCAATCCATTCTGGACGTTCGGGCATCGATCGACTGGCTGGAGGCGCGGGGATACCGGCGCATCGGGATTCTGGGAACGAGCCTCGGCTCGTGCGTGGCTTTCATCGCTGCAGCGCACGATTTGCGGATTCAGGTGGGCATTTTCAATCACGTCTCCATGTACTTTTCGGACGTAGTTTGGACCGGATTGTCGACCCAGCATGTGCGCAAAGGATTCGGCGACGTAGTGACGCAGGATGATTTGCGGCGGTATTGGGCGATGATCAGTCCGGCGAGTTATCTGCGGCGCATGCAGGGCAGGCAAATGCGGAATCTGCTGATTTGGGCACGGCACGACAGCAGTTTTCTGCCGGTGTATTCGCAGCAGGTATTGGCTTCGTTCCGCCAGTTGGCGCTGCCGCACGAAGTGTACACGCTGCCTTGCGGGCATTACACGACGGGTCAGTTTCCGTTCAAAATTTTGGACGGCCTGGCGATGTGCCGGTTCGCCGCGCGGAACATGTAACCTAAACAATACATAGGGTTTAAAGTCTCGATTGGAAATTTTAGGGTTGACAGGAACGGGCTTGCATGAGAGCATGGAACCATCACTGGAAAAGGAGGTGGTCCAGCAAAATATGGGTAGTAATATAAGACCGCGAGAGGTGGCCGACTGTTGAAGTCGAGCCTCTAATGTAGCCGATTCCGTCCAGTATCGGAATCACGTTCCTGTGGACCGGCTGCCTCACGCGTAGCTAAAGCCTCAGGTTTGATTCTATAGGCTATCGCCCCCGCGAGCTCCTGGGAGTCCGCGGGGGTTTCTGTTTCTGGTATACTGAAGATCTCGAAAGGAATCCCCGTAACAAAATGAAGTCTGGTATTCACCCCGCTTACAACCCTATCAAAGTGATCTGCGCCTGCGGCCACACCTTCCAGACCCGTTCCACGCACAAGGGCGATATCCGCGTGGAAATCTGCTCTTCCTGCCATCCTTTTTTCACCGGCCGCCAGAAGCTGGTGGACACCGCCGGCCGCATCGACCGGTTTGAAAGGAAGTACAAGAGCACGCGCGCCGCGAAGAAGCAGCCGGTATCGTAAGCCTCACAATTCTCAGACAAAAGGAACGAGGCCGGACATCCCGTCCGGCCTCGTTGCTTTTTACTGATCTTTTCTGATATCGCCTTTATGGCGGGCGGCTCGCTCCGCGTCGTGGCGCGCCCGTAAGGCTTCGTAGAGCGGGATCTGATCGGGCCGAAGAATAGCCTTGATCTTCTCGACTTGCTGATCGTGAATTGCCTGCCCTTCGGCCTTCAATTTGGCGTTGTGCTCGGCGCGTTTCTGGTCGAAGGCGGCAAACGTATCCTGATAAATCTGCTTGAGTTGAGCTACCTGGGCGTCGTCCAGGTGAACTTCGCGGGTCATTTCGGAGATGGCGCGCTTGAGGAACTCTTCCGGCGACCGTTTCTCCTGCGGCCGGGGCGGCGGGGAAACCTTCGTATTGTAAACGCGATAGCCGACACCGCCCACCACGATCCCACTGGCAAAGACTAGTAGCAGTGATAGAAAGGCCGATAGTTTCGTGCTCGCCATGGGGCAGCCTACCGGCCGTTCAGATCGACGTGCATGGCCGGGGACACGATGTCCGGATTATCGAGGGGGTGAGCAGCGGCCAAGACCTCCACGTAAGTCTCTGGGGTCGGCGCGGGAGTCGAACGGGGAATCGTCAAATACACGCCCAGTGCAATGGATAGCGCTACGGCAGCCGTTACGAAAGCATTCGCCATCCGGCGAAATGAGAACAGGAACGTCTGGCGCGATTCGATGCGCGCCCAGAGCGTGGGCATGAAATTGGCGCTTGCCTCCGGATCTGGGCAGGCATCGCGATATGCCCGGAAGAGAGCATCCAGCCTTTCGTCTTCGTTGCCGCGCATGGACATATAATAACCTCTACCGCACCCGGTGTTAACCGGGCCCCTCCTTTTTCCCGCCCGCTCCGAATGCCTTTAACACTCGTTGCCGGGCGCGGAAAAGCCGCACCTTAAGAGCATTTTCGTTGACCTTGTAGATCTTTTCAAGTTCTTTCAACGAAAGCCCTTCCACTTCTTTCAGCATGAGCAGAATCCGATCCGCCTCGGAGACCGCCCCGAGGAGGGAATCCACGGATTCCCGCACCTTTTTCTTGGCTTGTTCCTCGTGTTCGACCTTGCTGCCGGCGGTGGCATCAGCCATCAGCACCTGTTGCTCGGAAAGATCTGACATTCGGAACTCCTGCCGGCGGCGCTGCTTCCGCAGATAATCGAAAGCCGCGTTCACCGTCAGGCGATAAAGCCAGGGTTCAAAGACCTCAGGCGTTCGTAACTGATCGAGAGAAAAATACAGCCGCAGAAAAACTTCCTGCGCCACGTCCTCGACATCTTCCGAACGCGCGATCAGCCGCGTGATCGTACCTAAAATCCGCTTCCGGTAAACCAGTACGATTTCGTTGAACGCTGCGCTATCCCGGTTCTGCGCGCGTTTTATGAGTTCGAAATCAACCAGCATGCCGTTCCGTTGGCGCCGGCACCCGAAAGCTCACATATTTCCGATTGGATAGGCGTACCGGCAAGTAGACAGGTTACAAAGCTTTGCGGGGAAACGCAAAACACCCCCTACAACCTCTGAAATAGCCCGGAGGAGCTATGCGGGAGCGGGAGCGGGATTCCCCAAACCGATGCATTGCGGTAGAACAGATACTGCCATGCATATCCGTATCATAACCCTCCTGTTGTTTGTGTTGCTTCCGAAGGGTATGGTCCCGACGGCGGTTGCTGCCTCGGCCATGACTGCCAGGCCGGAGGACCCGAAAGCGGTCGAACTGACCGGCGCTCACGCCGATGGAACCGGCGACGACAGCGCTGCGCTGCAGGCGGCCATCGACAAGTCGGAAAACAATCGCGAGGGAATTGTTTTTGTACCTTCCGGCCGCTACCGTCTGACCAGAACCGTTTATGTCTGGCCGGGCGTGCGGGTTTTCGGCTATGGCGCAACCCGCCCGGTGTTTGTCCTGGCCGCCCATACCCCGGGATTCCAACAGGGAATAGGGACAATGGTGATGTTTACCGGCTTCCGGACCGGCCGGGGCGGGCGTGGACCGCGCGCGGGGTTCCGAGTGCCGTTTCCCCCGCTGGACAGCGTGCCGCCGGCGAGCGACATCGCCGACGCCAATTCCGGCACCTTTTATTCGGCCATGAGCAATGTCGATTTCGAGATCGGCGAGGGAAACCCGGCGGCGGTGGCAATCCGGTTTCACGTAGCGCAGCACGCTTACCTGAGCCACATCGATTTCCATACCGGATCGGGGCTGGCAGCGCTGACCGAGGTCGGGAACGAGGCGGAGGATTTGCATTTCTACGGAGGGCAGTACGGAATTCTGACCGACAAAACTTCGCCGGCGTGGCAGTTCACCTTGATCGATTCGACGTTCGAAGGCCAGCGTGAGGCGGCGATCCGCGAGCATGAAGCGGGCCTGACGTTGATTCGCGATGCTTTTCGGAATGTGCCGGTGGGGATCGATATCGACCCGCATTATTCCGATGAATTGTGGGTGAAGGACTGCCGGTTCGAGAACATCCCGGAGCAGGCAGTGACGATCAGCAACGAAAAGAGCCCATTGACGGAAATCGGGTTCGAAAATGCCGTGCTGCGCAACGTGCCGGTATTCGCACGACTGCGGGAGAGCGGGAAGAAGATTGCCGGCAAGGGAGCGATCTATCGCGTCGCCCGCTTTAATTTCGGACTGATTGTGCCGGGCGAAGGGATGATGGGCTCGATGGGGACGATTTACGACGCGTCGGCGCTGAACGCGATGCCTGCCGCGCCGGCGCCGGCGATTCCAGGGCTACCGCCGGTGGAAGATTGGGTGAACGTGCGGTCGCTAGGCGTCGCCGGGGACGGCAGCACGGACGATACCGCGGCGATCCGCAAAGCCATCGATGGGCACCGCGTGCTGTATTTTCCAGCCGGACATTATGTCGTCAGCGACACGCTGGTGCTCGAGCCGGATACGGTACTGATCGGCCTGCATCCTACCATGACGCAGTTCGATCTCGCGGATGGCGCGGAAGCGTACCAGGGTGTAGGAGCGGCTCGCGCGGTGGTTTTCGCGCCCCAGGGCGGGAAGAACATGCTGAGCGGGTTCGGTGTCTTCACGGGAGGGACCAATCCGCGCGCCGTGGGTGTGATGTGGTGCGCGGGCGAGGGGTCGCTCATCGACGACGTGCGCTTCCTGGGCGGGCATGGCAGCGGAATCAATCCGTACAATAACGACCATACGGCCGATCCCGATCTGCGGAGACGATGGGACGGCCAATATCCCAGCTTGTGGGTGACGCGCGGCGGCGGGGGAACGTTTGCCGACCTCTGGACTCCAGATACTTTTGCGCAGGCCGGATTTTATGTCTCGGACACCAAGACGCCGGGCCACGTGTATGAGCTTTCGAACGAACATCACGTGCGCAACGAGATCAAGTTCGATCACGTGGAGAATTGGGATCTCAACGCGCCGCAGACGGAGGAAGAAGCCGGCGAGAGTCCGGAGGCACTCTCGCTGGAACTGGAATGGTCGAAGAATATTACGATCGCCAACTACCACGGCTATCGTGTGACGCGGTCGCGCGCGCCGTTTCCGGCGGCGGTGCGGCTGTACCAATGCGAGAACATCCACTTTCGCAACCTGCACGTAAATGCCGAGAGCGGATACGCGATTTGCGATCAGAACGGCTGCGGCACCTTTCTGCGCGTGAGCAAATTTCCTTACGAGAATGCCATTCAAGACGTGACGCACCATTTGGAGACGCGCGAGCGCGAGTTCGCGGTGCTCGACATTCCCGCCGCGCCGCCGATTCCGCCGCCGGGAGACGCGTCGGCCGTAGTCGAGGCTGGAGGGAAGGTCCGGAAACTGGAAGACGGATTCTACTCGATTTCGGGTGCGGCGGTGGATGGCGCGGGCAAGTTGTACTTCGTGGATCATCACGAACAGCGCATCTATGGATGGTCTGAACGCGAAGGACTGACCGTGGAGCGGGACAGCCCCCTCGATGCGGTGAACCTGGCGTTTGATCGGTCGGGCGACTTGATGGTGCTGTCATCGGCAGGGCCGGAGGGAACAATGTACAGCTTCCGGCCGGGGTCGCCGAAGGACGGGATTGTGCCGATTGCAGCGCGGGCGATCTCGCCGAAGTCTGGCGCGCGGGCGATTCTGCCGGTGAATTACTGGAATAACGGCGAATTCAAGACGCAATTGGATTTCTCGACGATGGTGTATAAAACGCTGGCACAGATGTTCGCGGAGGACGTTTCGACGCCGAAGGCGAAGGCATATTTTGCCGCCGACGGGAGCGCTTTTCTGCCGGCGGGACGGGTGTTCCAGCAGGGGCCCTCAGATTCGACGGCGGGCTGGCGCTTTTCAGACAACCTCGATACTTATGGATTGATCGTCGCGGCGCCTGGGGATCATATTTACGTCGGCAGCGAGTCAGAAGATGTTACTTACCGGGCATTGGTCGAACCGGATGGGACGCTGAGGCAGTTACAGCCCTTTGCCGATCGCGGCGGGGAAAGCGTAGCGGCAGACTCGAAAGGGAATGTTTACGTGGCCAACGGCGAGATCTTCGTGTACGACCCCAGCGGGAAGCCGATCGGGCGGATCGACGTGCCGGAGCGGCCGATCGACATCATTTTCGGGGGCACGGGCGGGAGAACCCTATTTATTCTGGCGCACCATGCGCTTTATGCGGTGCGGATGAAGGGGTGAGCCCTTCTCTCACAACATCATGCCGCCCGAGACTTCGATGCGCTGGCCGTTTACCCAGCGGTTTTCGTCGGAGAGCAGCGAGGCGATCATGGGGCCGATGTCATCGGGCACGCCGGCGCGTCCCAATGCCGTCATCTCCGCCACCCGCTGGTTGACTTCCGGATTGTCGCGAACCATTCCGACGCTGAAATCGGTCTGAATCGCTCCCGGAGCGACTACGTTAACCGTGATGCCGCGGGGCCTAAGTTCCTTCGCCATGTAGCGCGTCAACACTTCCACCGCGCCCTTGGCCGCGCCGTAGGCCCAGGTGCCTGGCAGGCTGAGGCGCGCCAGACCGGAAGAAATATTCACGATCCGGCCGCCGTCGTTCAGCAGTGGCAGCAGTTTCTGCGTCAGGAAGTACACGCCCTTGAAGTGGACGTTGACGATTTGATCGAAATCCGCCTCGGTGGTTTGCTCGAACGGCTTGTGCAGGGAAGTCCCGGCGTTGTTTACCAGGTAGTCGAACCGGTCGCGCCCCCAGCTTGCGAGCGTACTACGCACCTCCGCCGCGAAATGGTCAAACGCGCGGGTGTTGCCGGTGTCGAGACGGAATCCGGCTGCCTGCCGTCCCAGCGAGCCGATTTCTTTGACGAGGCTGTCCGCGCAGGTCTGATGCGAATGCCAGGTGAAGACAATGTCGGCGCCGCGACGGGCGAGATTCACCGCGGTGTTGCGGCCGAGGCCGCGGCTTCCGCCGGTGATGACGGCGATTTTGTTCATAGGTTCGCTCCTTTAGCTTTGATAGTAGTGAGCCCCCTCGATGTCCTGTAGCAGGCCCGGCTGCTTCGGCTCCCACCCCAGCAGTTCACGAGTTCGCTGGCTGGAGGCCGGCAAGTCCATGGCGGCGAATTGCCCAAGCCAGCCGAAATGGCCTGTGGACTCATCGGGAGTCTTGCTGCTCACCGGAATTTGCAAGCGGCGGGCGATGACGCCCGCTATTTCCCGGAAGGGCACGCCCTCGTCGGCAACCGCGTGATAGCGGGCGCCCGGGGTGCCTTTCTCCAGCACCAGCCGGTACAGATGCGCGGCGTCCAAGCGGTGCACGCCAGCCCAACGGTTGCCCCCGCCGCCTACGTAAGCCGAGACGCCTTTCTCACGGGCGATCGCGATGAGCATCGGAACGAAGCCATGATCGCCCGCGCCATGAACGGATGGTGGAAGGCGCACCACGGACGCATGCACTCCACGTTCCGCCAACGATATCGCAGCTTCGTCCGACCGGCGCGGGAAGTGCGGAGTGGGCGGATCGTCCTCGGTGGCCAAGTCGTGGGTTTTCAAAACTCCGATGCCTGAGGTGACTACCAGGGGACGCTGCGAGCCGGCGAGAACCGCGCCAAGTGTCTCAATCGCCCGCCGGTCGATATCGGCGACTCTTTGATAATCGGAAAAATCATGGATGAAGCCGATGTGAAGAACGCCGTCCGACATGGCAGCGCCGGTCCGAAGGCTTTCCAGGTCTTCGAGATCGCCGCGATGAACCTGCGCGCCCCTGTCGGCGAGGGATTTGGCGCCCGCCTCGGAGCGAGCCAGACCCAGCACCTGATAACCTGCGCCCATCAATTCCGCGGCAACCGCGGAACCGATAAACCCTGTCGATCCCGTTACGAAGATACGCATCTGATGTACCCTTTCTTCGGCACTTACGGGTTGACGATCCGTGCCGATTTCGCTAAAACGGAGTTAGCCTCCGCAATTCTAGATTATCGGAGACTTTCTCCGGTTGCAAAGATTCTAAGAAATGGTTATCAAACATCCACCATCCTCCGGGCGCAAGCCGCGTGCCGACGCACAACGCAATCGCGAGCGCATTCTGGAGACGGCAAAGGAAGCCTTCACGCGGTCCGGCGCGAATGCCAGTCTCGACGACATTGCGAGGCAGTCCGGCGTCGGTCCGGGAACGCTTTATCGGCACTTCCCGACGCGGGAGGAGCTGTTGGAGGCAGTTTACCGGACGGAGGTAGAAAAGCTGGCCGCGGCAGAGGGGAAGTTCGCCGAAACTATGTCGCCGCTCGAAGCCCTGCGCGCCTGGATGTTATTGTTCGTCGAGTACATCGCCACCAAGAAAATCATCGCTCCTGCCCTGAATGCTTCGGCCGGTGGGCCTTCCAGGCTCATAGAAGCTTCGCTGGCACAAATTCATAACGCGATGCGAGCGTTGGTACGGCGCGCGGTAAAGGGCGGCGACGTGCGGAAAGATGTGGACCCCGTGGATTTGCTGCGGGCCCTGGTGGGGGTGGCGTATCTGGAATCAAGCCCGCACTGGCAGCAAAGCGCCAGGCGTTTGGTGGATATCCTCATTGAAGGCTCACGTCCAAGGAGGTAGCCGCCGCGGCCGGTGGCGGCGATCGTTCGGCCTGGGACGGGCTGGCAACCGGCGCCGTGCCGTTTAGTATTATGTAGGCCTGTGATCCGAAATATTTGTCTCCTCGTGGCAGCCGCCAGTCTGCCCTGCTGGTGTCAACAGCCTCCAATTACCACGGCCGATTACGCTCGGGCCGAGAAATTCCTTGGGCCCAACCTCTACGGCCTCATGGTCCGCTCCGCCGTGCAGCCCAACTGGCTGCCCGATGGCCGGATGTGGTACCGCGTCACCACTGCGGAAGGAAGCGAGTTTCTCCTGGTCGACCCGGCGCGCGGCACGCGCGAGCCGGCGTTCGACCATGTCCGGCTGGCCGCCGCGCTGTCCAAGGCCGCAGGCACAACTTACGACGGTCCGCACCTGCCGTTCGATTCGATCGGCATCACCCCCGATTCCCGGTACGTCGCATTTCGCACCGGCTCGAACCACTGGAAGTGCGACCGGCAAGGTAATGCCTGCGAGGAGGATCTCAATCCTCCAGCGGAACTCGTGGCGGCGGGCGGCCGCGGGCGCGGAGGGCGCGGCGGCCGTGGAGGCCGCGCCGGGGGCGGAGCGCAATCGCCGGATGGCAAACTGACGGCCTTCATCCGCGAGGAGAATCTCTGGGTGCGCGATTCCGCGGGCAAAGAAACCCAGCTCACAACCGATGGCGTCAAGGATTTTGGATACGCCACCGACAATGCCGGATGGAGTTCGAGCGACCGGCCGATCCTGGTCTGGTCGCCCGATTCCCGAAAGATTGCGACCTATCAGCAGGATCAGCGCGGCGTCGGCGAAATGTACCTCGTCAACACCACGGTTGGCCATCCGGCGCTGCGGGCGTGGAAATACCCCCTGCCCGGCGATGCGGTGGTCACCACCATTCAGCGTGTCATCATCGACGTGCCGGATGCCAGGGTGATTCGCCTGCAGATGCCGCCCGATCAGCATCGCTCTACTCTCTGCGATGACATCACCTGCAGCGGCGCGCCCGATATCCAGTGGAATGCCGACGGGACGCAGTTGGCGTTTGTTTCGACTTCGCGCGACCACAAGGAGGAAACGCTGCGCATTGCCGACGCCGCCACCGGCGCCGTGCACGACGCGCTGCACGAAAAGGTAGCCACGTTCTTCGAGTCGGGCAACGGCCGCATCGACTGGCAGTATCTTCCGGCGAGCAACGAAGTCATCTGGTTTTCCGAGCGCGATAACTGGGGGCAGCTGTACTTATACGACCTGAACGGAATGAACAAACTCAAGAACCAGATCACGCACGGCGAGGGTAACGTCACTCAGGTGGTCAAGGTGGACGAGAAGGCTCGGGTCGTTTATTTCCTCGGCGTGGGCAAGGAAAAGGGACGCGATCCGTACTTTGCCAGTTTCTATCGCGTCGACTTCGATGGCAAGAATCAGAAGCTGCTCACTCCCGACGACGGCAATCATTCGGTGGCGCTCTCGCCCTCCGGAAAATACTTTGTCGATACCTATTCCAAACCCAATACCGCGCCCGTGATGGCCCTGCGCGATATTGACGGCAAGCTGATTACGCCGCTCGAAAAAGCCGATATCTCAAAGTTGCTCGCGACGGGTTGGAAGCCGCCCGAACCTTTCACCGTGAAGTGCCGCGATGGCGTCACCGATTGCTATGGCCTGATGTTTAAGCCCACCCATCTCGACCCGGCTAAGAAATATCCCATCATCAACCACATCTATCCCGGCCCGCAGACCGGCAGCGTGGGCGGCCGTAATTTCAGCGCGGCGCACGGCGATGCGCAGGCGCTGGCCGAACTCGGATTCGTGGTGGTGGAAATCGACGGAATGGGGACGCCGTGGCGCTCTAAGAAATTCCACGAAGCATATTACGGCAATATGGGCGACAACACGCTGCCCGACCAGGTCGCCGGCATGAAGGAACTGGCGAACCGCTATCCGTGGATCGATATCGATCGCGTGGGCATCTACGGCCATTCGGGCGGCGGCTATGCTACGGCAGGCGCGATGTTCCACTATCCCGATTTCTTCAAGGTGGGAATTTCGGAATCGGGCAATCACGACAATCGCGAGTACGAAGACGATTGGGCTGAAAAGTGGCAGGGTCTGCTCGAAAAGACGGCGACCGACGGAAAGTCCAATTACGACAGCCAGGCCAACCAGAATTTCGCCAAAAATCTCAAGGGACACCTGCTGCTGGCGCACGGCACCATGGATAACAACGTGCCCCCATATAACACGCTGCTGGTGGTGTCGGAACTGATCAAAGCCAACAAGGATTTCGACTTGATTCTGTTCCCCAATCGCCCGCACGGCTACGGCCCCGATTCCAATTACATGATGCGCCGGCGGTGGGATTATTTTGTGCGCTGGCTGCTCAATACGGAGCCGCCGAAGGAGTTTGAATTCCACGCGGCGACTCCGGCCGGCGCCGCGCAGTAGAATCGCGTTCCTCCGATCTTCACGGCGCGGCAGGAGCAACTCGCATTGAGACGCTCGCGGGCCGCGGCGAGCCTGGACGCGATCGTAGTGGATCACGCGGAAAAGCCGTCCGCGAATCGACATTGCCGTTACGCGATGTGCGCGCCCTTCGTGCCTACGAACAACGAATAGATCGACTGGCCCGCCGCCATCAACAAACGATTCCGCTTGGTCCCTCCGAAGCAGAGATTGGCGCAGATTTCGGGGAGCTCAATGACCCCGATGCGCTCGCCCGCAGGCGTGAAGACGTGGACGCCGTCGTAGTTCGCACCCACCCATCCCATACCCGCCCAGATATTGCCATCAATGTCCGCGCGAATACCGTCGGCCAGACCAGACTTGCCGCTCATCTCCGGTGTCTTGATGAATCGCCGCTTATTGCGTACCTTGCCGTCGGCGAGGTCGAAGACCTGTATGTCCTTCGGGTCGCCGGTATCGCAGATGTAGACCTTCTTATAGTCCGGCGAGAAGCAGATGCCGTTGGGCTGATCTAACTCGTCAGTGACGATGTCCATCTTCCCCGTCTTGGGATCGACGCGATACGCCGCCTTGCGATTCTCCGAAGTCGCCTGGAAGCCTTCGTAGTTTCCCTGAATGCCGTACGTCGGGTCGGTGAACCAGATCGAGCCGTCGGGATGCACCACGATATCGTTCGGCGAATTCAGCGGCTTGCCCTGCCACTTGTCGGCGATCACGGTCGTGGTCCCGTCCGGCTCGAACCGCGCCACGCGCCGCAGGGCGTGCTGGCACGATAACTGGCGGCCTTCAAAATCGAACGTGTTGCCGTTGCTGTAATCCGAGGGCGAGCGGAAAGCACTTACGTGGCCGTCTTCTTCGAGCCAGCGCATCTGGCGATTGTTGGGGATGTCGCTGAAGACGAGATAACGTCCCGTGCCGCTCCACGCCGGGCCTTCCGCCCACCGCGCGCCGGTCCACAGCCGTTCTATGGCGGCATTCCCAATCATGTATTTCGAAAAACGCTTGTCGAGCGCAATCACGTCGGGGTCGGCATAGCGAATGGGCTGGCGCCCGCTCCAATCGCGGTCCTGCGCCAGCATGGCCGGGACCGCTGCCGCGGCCGTCAGAAAAGATCGCCGGTGGATGGTCACGGCGCTATTTTATACCGAAACCAGGCCGCCAGCTTACGCCGCCTGGAATTGCGCATGAATCGACTCGAGAGCCGGCTGGAGGATCGTCGCGCGGTCCACCCCGGAGCGCGCCCGCGCGGTTCCGCCCGCGTTGATGAACGTCACGTCCTTCACCCCGAGGAATGCGAACACCGAGCGCAAGTACGGTTCGATGTGATTGAACGCAGCCATCGCCGTGCCTGGCTCATAAACACCGCCGCTGGCTACCAGGAAAGTGGCTTTCTTCCCGTTCAGCAAACCCTTCGGGCCGCCGCCCTGGTAGCTGAAGGTCTTTCCGGCGCGCGCCACCTGGTCGATCCACAGCTTCAGGCTCGATGGAATCGAAAAGTTATGCATCGAGACTCCGAAGACGTACTCGTCGGCGGTCTGCAACTCTGCGATGAGTTCATCGGAGGTCGTCAGCAGCGCGTTCTGTTCCGGTGTGCGGGACGATTCGGGCGTGTACATGGCTGCGATTAGTTCCGGGGTGAGCGGCGCCAGGCTGGTTTTGGCCAGATCGCGCTCGCTCACCCGCCCTCCCGCGTGGGCCTTGCGCCACTCGGCCGTAAATTCGGAAGTCAATTGGCGGCTAAACGATGCTTCGCCCGGAAACGGGCTGGAATCTACTCGAAGAAGCGTGGTCATAATCTCTCCTTGTACGACATACGATGTCTAAGCAACAAGTGTCGATTCAACTAAAACAACTAATGTCGTTTATGCAACGTCCGCCTGGGGCTGGTAATCTTATGGAAGGGAGCCAAAATGGCGACTGTCTGCGAGACCCTCGATCCGCGCATCCGGCGCACCCGCGACCTGCTCCAGCAGGCCCTGGACAAGTTATTGGAAACGAGGGAGTTCGAGAAAATTTCCGTACACGACATCACGGAGCTCGCGACGCTTAACCGCGCCACTTTTTACGACCATTACACGGACAAATACGCCCTGCTGGAAGCGATGGTCGGGTGCCGTTTCCACGGACTGCTGGCACAAAGGAAAGTGCAGTTCGACGGCACTTGTGCTTCGGAACTGAAAGCGCTGGTGATGGCCGTCAGCGAATATGTTACCCGTTTCCAGGGGCCGGCCGGCCGGCGGCAGATCGAGCCGCACATGGAATCGGCCATCATCGCGGTGGTGCGGCGCATTCTAATGGAAGGGCTGGCGAAACATCCACCGCAGACGGGGATTTCCGCGGAGATGATTGCAGCCACGGCAAGCTGGGCAATCTATGGCGCGGCGAGGGAATGGGCGCACACGCCGGATCGCTGCTCTCCGGAGCGCCTGGCCGAAACGGTGTTGACTCTGGTATCGCCGATTTTGCATTTACCCTTATGACCACGCCTTTGGACCGCCGCGAAGCGCTCGCCGACATTCTGGAACACCGCGTCCTGGTGCTCGATGGCGCCATGGGCACCATGCTGCAGCAGCGGAACCTGACGGCAGCCGATTTCGGCGGCGCCGCGCTGGAAGGCTGCAACGAGAGCCTCAACCGCACCCGTCCGGATGTGGTGCTTGCCATTCACCGCGCCTACCTCACCGCCGGCTCCGACGCCATCGAGACCAATACGTTCAACTGCGACTCGATTTCGCTTCACGATTACGGCCTGCAGAACGACGTCCGCGAGCTCAACACCGCCGCGGCGAAGCTGGCCCGGCAGGCGGCCGACGAATTCACGACCGCGGCGAAGCCGCGCTTCGTGATCGGCTCGATGGGGCCGACGACCAAATCGATCACGGTAGTGGGCGGCGTTACTTTCCCGGATCTGGTCGAGGTCTACTACCAGCGCGCGGCCGGACTGCTCGATGGCGGCGTCGATATCCTGGCCGCCGAAACGTGCAACGACACGCGCGCCATCAAAGCGGCGCTGATCGCGATCGAGCGGCTGCGCGCCGAACGCGGCATTGCGATTCCAACCATGGTTTCGGGAACCATCGAAACCATCGGCACCATGCTCGCCGGACAGACCGCCGACGCGCTCTGCGCCTCCGTGCTGCATGCCGACCTGCTTTCCATCGGCCTGAACTGCGGTACCGGTCCCGAGTTCATGACCGACCATCTCCGCACCATCAGCGGGATGGCTCCCACGCGCGTTTCCTGCTACCCCAATGCCGGATTGCCCGAGGAAGGGGAGTACCGCGAGACGCCAGACTCGGTGGCGAGCCACCTGGAGCGGTTCATCGCCAACGGCTGGCTGAACATGGCGGGCGGCTGCTGCGGCACGACCGACAAGCACATCCGCGCCATCGCGCAGATGGCCGAAGGCAAGCGCCCGCGGCCGATTCCGGAGCGCTCGCACCGCGCTTACTACTCCGGGATCGACCTGGTGGAGGCCGAAGAGAGCAACCGGCCGCTGATCGTAGGCGAACGAACCAATGTCATCGGCTCGCGGCTGTTCAAGAACATGGTGGCCGAAGAGAAGTGGGAGGAAGCCACCGAAATCGCCCGCCGGCAGGTGAAAAACGGCGCGCACATCGTTGACGTGTGCCTGCAAAGTACCGACCGCGACGAAATCGCCGACGTCCCGTCCTTTTACGAAAAGCTCATCCGCAAAATCAAAGCGCCCATCATGATCGACACCACCGACCCCACGGCGGTGGAACTGGCGCTGACGTACTGCCAGGGCAAATCGATCATCAATTCCATCAATCTCGAGGACGGCGAGGAGAAATTCGAGCGCGTTTGCCCCATCGCCAGGCGCTATGGCGCGGCGCTGGTAGTGGGCTCCATCGATGAAGACAAGGTGCAGGCGCAAGCGTTCACGCGCGAGCGCAAACTCGCGGTGGCCGAGCGCTCCTACAAGCTGCTGACCGGGAAGTACGGCATCGCGGCGGAAGACATCGTCATCGATCCCCTGGTTTTCCCCTGCGCCACGGGCGACGTCAATTACATCGGCGCGGCGGTGGAGACCATCGAGGGCATTCGACTGGTGAAGGAGAACTTGCCGTATGTGAAGACGGTGCTGGGCATCTCCAATATTTCGTTCGGACTGCCGGCCGCCGCGCGCGAAGTGGTGAATTCCGTCTTTCTTTATTACTGCACCAAGGCGGGGCTCGATCTCGCCATTGTGAACGCCGAAAAGCTGGAGCGGTTCGCGTCGATTCCCGTGGAGGAGCGGCGGCTCGCCGAGGGCCTGCTTTTTAATTCGCCCGCAGTGAATGCCGCCGACGAATCTCTGCGCACCGCGCCCGAGGATTGGCGGCAGCAGACGGCGGGACAAAAGGCCGCGCTCAATCAGTGGCACATCGCCGCCATCACAGACCATTTCCGGCAATCCACCAGGCGCGAGAAAGCGAAAGCCGCCGATCTGCCGCTCGACCAGCGGCTCGCCAATTACATCATCGAAGGCACCAAAGACGGATTGATTGCCGATCTCGAACTGAAGCGCGCCGGGGGGGCCGCGCCGCTCGACATCATCAACGGCCCGCTGATGGCGGGGATGTCGGAAGTCGGCCGGCTATTTAACAACAACGAATTGATTGTCGCCGAGGTGTTGCAGTCGGCCGAAGCCATGAAGGCCGCGGTGAGCCATCTCGAGCAGTTCATGGAGAAATCGGAGACCGCCGCGCGCGGCAAAATTGTGCTCGCCACGGTGAAAGGCGACGTCCACGACATCGGCAAGAATCTGGTGGAGATCATTCTGTCGAATAACGGCTACCAGGTGGTGAACCTCGGGATCAAAGTTCCGCCCGAAGTGCTGATCCAGGCGCACGCCGAACACAAACCCGACGCCATCGGCCTCTCCGGGCTGCTGGTGAAGAGCACGCAGCAGATGGTGATCACGGCGACCGATTTGAAGACGGCCGGCATCGACGTGCCGATCCTCGTGGGCGGCGCTGCGCTTTCGGAAAAGTTCACACGGACGAAAATCGCGCCCGCGTATGGAGAGGCGGTGTGCTACGCCAAGGACGCCATGACCGGGCTCGATCTGATGAATCGGCTGATGGACCCGGCGCAACGCGCCCTCACCCTGTCGGTTCACCGTGCCGGTGAATCTGCGGCCGCGCCTGCGGCAATCGAAGAGACGGCGCCCGGGCCGGTTGGCACGCGCCGCAGTGCCAAAGTCCGGGCGGATATTCCGATCCCTGCCGCGCCGTATCTCGACCGCAAAATTCGCGAAGTGCCGCAGCTCGCCGAGCTATGGAGCTACATCAACCCATACATGCTGTTTGGCCGACACCTCGGCTACAAAGGCAACTTCGAGAAAGGTCTCGCCGAGCATGACGAGAAAGCGCTCGAACTCTACCACAATGTCGAAGGATTGAAGCAGGCCGCTTTCGGATTCATGAAAGTGAAAGCCGTCTGGCAGTTTTTCGAGGCGGAGCGCGACGGCAACGCGATCCACCTGTTCGCGCCTTCGGGAACTGCGCCGGTTCACACCTTCCATTTCGGCCGGCAGCGCCGCGAAGGCGGATTGTGCCTGAGCGACTACATCCTCGATGCCGGGGAAGGCCGCCGCGATCACCTGGCGCTGTTCGTAGTCACCGCCGGTTCGTGTATCCGCGAGCGCTCGGAAGAGTGGAAACAGGCGGGCGAGTTTTTCAAGGCGCACGCCATCCAGGCGCTGGCCATTGAGACGGCGGAAGGCACGGCGGAATGGCTGCACCGCCGCATTCGTGAAGATTGGGGCTTTCCCGATCCGCCCACGACGACGATGCACGACCGCTTCACTTCGAAATATCGCGGCAAGCGCTACAGTTTCGGGTATCCCGCCTGCCCCAATCTCGACGATCAGGCGGGATTGTTCCAACTCCTTCGCCCCGAGGACATCGGGGTGCAACTTACCGAAGGCATGATGATGGAGCCGGAGGCGAGCGTGAGCGCGCTGGTGTTTCACCATCCCGATTGCGCTTATTTCACCGCGGATGAAGGGCAGAGCTAGTGCTTTTCGAGTTTCTCGACTGCGCGCCACATCCCGCTGGTCTCGCCAATCGACCGAACTTCGCCGCGCCGAGCCGCTGAGACTTCCTCGAGCACGCGGATGGCAAGCAGTTCGAGGGCTTGGAGTTCGTTGGGGGTAGCCGGACGCGATGCCAGCCGCCTCGCCAGTTCAGCCGCGTATATGGCCAGTTTCTCCACGCCGCATTTTTATCGTACGTGACGTCACATTCGGCCACAATTCTCTTTGGTTTATCGGGTACTGGCCAACTAAAGTCAACTTCCCCGCTCCCTCGCGGCCGCGGCTCACCGGGCTGCCGGCCGTGGCCGAGAGGGAGCGGTAGCGGTCAGAACGTCAGTTTCAATGCGAGTTGCACGCGGCGCGGCGCGCGGAAGGAGCTGATCACTCCAAAGGTGCTCACCGTGTTGTTGGTGCTGGCAAACCCACTGGGATTCACCCAGTTCAAAGTATTGAAGGTCTCGAAGCGGAATTGCAGGTTGACTCGCCCCTCTTTGGCGATGGCGAAGTTCTTCAGCAGCGAAGCGTCGAGATTGAAAAAGCCAGGCCCGCGGACCGTGTAACGGCCGGTGTTGCCAGGCCGGACCGCACCTTCCGGCACCGGGGAAAAGCACGCGGTGTTGAACCAGGTGAGGAGTTGCGCTCCGGCGCCATACCTATGCGGAGCGTTCACGTTGGGATTGCAGATCTCGTCGGGGCGCGAACTGACCGGGCTGGCGCCCAGGATGCCCAAACCGGCGGGATCGACGCTGGACGTGGTCACGGTTGAAGGCACCCCGGTATAAGCACTCAGGATGCCGGAGAACTCCCAACCCTTCAGCGCCTGGCCGACGAAACCGTGGCTCTGCCGGAAGATCGGGATCAGGTAGACGTAGTTGGCAGTGAAGTTTTGCGTCCGGTCGCCGGGATACGGTCCGTATTCGCCTTCGTGCCAGTTGTAGCTGTTTTGTGGGGCGTTGGAGCGATCCGAGCCGCTGTCGGTCAGATTCTTCGACCACGTGTACGAGGCATTGATTACCCCGGCGCCGCCAAAGTCCTTGTGCGCCATCACCTGCAAGGCGTTGTAGTTGGAATCGAACGCCGATTCGATGGCGGTGATCGGTCCGTAACCCAGGTAAGGCCGCACGGCGTTAATGCGCGGATCGTCGCTGGTGGTGAAGATAGTTGTGCCAGGGCCGGATGAGCCGGTCCCGGTGGTAGTGTGAAGGCCGGCGGCCAGCGCCACTCCCGGCATGGGTTCGTTGATGTCTACTTCACCCAGCAGGTGAGTGCCTTTGGTCCCGACATACGCCACATCGAGTACAATCTGCTTCACAAATTGATGCTCGACGGTGAAGTTCCACTGCTGCGTATAGGGCGTCAACGACGGCAGCGGTGTGGCGTGCAGCGTCAGCGGAGCGGTGATCAGGCCCTGCGGACCGCCGGATACGCTGTTGAACGAGGCGTTGGAGTAACTCACCGACTGCACGAACGGCGGATCGGCAAAGATATTTTGCTCATAGTCGCCGAACAGGCTGGAGTCGTAAAAGATTCCGTAGCCCGCGCGGATTGCGGTGGTGCCGTGGCCGAAGGGGTCCCAGGCGATGCCCAGGCGCGGTGCAAAGTTGTGAAGGTTCTGGTTGGCGATCTTGTCGCCGAATGGCGAAGTCTTGCCGGCGATGATGATCCCGTTGGTGATGGGATTGTTCTGGGAGAGCGGGGTCACGTAGTTCCCGTTGCTCGGATTGATGGCCGGCGCGGCTCCGGCGTTGTAGAGCTTCGGATCGAAATTATCCATCTCGCCGTTGGCATCGGTGGGCTGCGCGAAGAAGCTGTAGCGCAGGCCCATGTAGAGAGTGAGGCGCGTAGACACCTTGAAATCGTCCTGCACATAGGCTTCGTGCTGCCAGGCCCAGATGTTGGGCGTGACGTCTTCGGAGGGCATCGTGAAGGTGGAAACGTTGCCCAGCAGGAAATTGGCCCACGACTGCTGGAAAGCGCTGGTGCCGCTCGGCGCGCCCACGTTGGTGAAGCCGAATGCTCCTTGTGCTCCGTCGGCGTTCTCGGTTTTGTTATAGCGGTCGAAGCTGTAGCCAATGCGGAACGTGTGGCGCCCATGGACCCAGCTCACACTGTCGAGGAAATTATAGTTCCGATTGTAGTCTTTGTACGGTCCGATGCCGCTCACCGAGGTCCCGCTGGTGAAGCTTAGGTTGGGGATCACGCCGTCGGGATCGGCGAATGGCTCGGGCGGGTTGACATCGGTCGCGTTCGTCTTGGCGGTTAAACCCACCGGCGTCGAAACGATCGCGCTGTAGTTGTAAGTGAATCCGGCGTCATTGATGATATTGGGCTTGATGATGTTTACGGCGTGAATGGCCGCCTGTTCGCCGGGCGAGTTGGTGTTGGTGGTGCAACTATTGGGGAAGGAAAGATTGCAGCTGAAGATTCCACCGGGTTCGGTAGTGGGGATGGCGTCATGCGAGAACTTGCCCCACATGGAGAACTTTTCACTGAAAGCCTGATCGACGCGCACCAGTTCCTCGCGGAAATTGAGGAGCGTGCGTTCGGAGAAAAACTCGTCGCTGGTGTCGGCCAAGGTATTTCCGTTCGATAGCGGCGACTTGTTGAAGATGTCTTTGATGTACGCCGCCGAGTTGGCGTTGATCATCGATGCCGGAATGCTCGTCACCGGCGCGGAGCCGGAGGGACACACAATTCCCGAAGTGGTAACTTGGGTAATACAAACCGGCTGAATGAAGTTCCCCTGCAACATCCCCTGCGTCGGCCAGATGGGGTTAAAAGTAGCGTAGTTGATGATGCGCCGGGCTTCTTCCGAGAAGAAAAAGAACGTCTTGTTCTTGTCCTTGTTGTAGTGGCCCAGGGGAACCGGACCGCCGACGGTGCCGCCGAAATCGTTCCAGCGATAGGCGGACTGCTTGGCGTAACAATCCTGGTAATCAGCGCCATTGCAAGGCGTCTGCGGGTTCTGGCGGTCGACCCAATTCACGTGGTTGGCGTTGTTGACCCAATTGTTGGCGTTCAGCGCGTTGTTGCGGAAGTACTCGTAGAGCGTGCCGTGAAACTGACTGGTGCCGCTCTTCGTGACCACGGTGACCTGCGAGCCGCCGGCGCGTCCGGTGTCGGCGGTATAGTCGCTGCGCTGCACCTTGAACTCGGAAATGGCGTCGATGCTGGGAAACGATCCCAACGTCAGATTGCTGCCGCGGTCCAGATCGTCCGCTCCGTCAATCGTGTAGTTGTTGGCGGAATTGCGAAGGCCGTTCACCGAGTACGGAATGGTGGTGGTGGTGCCGGAAGCTCCGGTGACGCCGACGAACAACTCATCGACCGCGGATTGGTTGGAAACACCGGGCATCAAGGCCACCAATTGAGCGAAGTTGCGCGTTCCCAGCCCCAGCTCACGGACCTGGATGCCCTCAATGGTTGTAGAACTCGAAGGCGTACTCAGATCGACATTCGCGGGCGCCGCGGTCACTTCTATCGTTTCTGTCGCCTGGCCCACCGTCAGGTTAAAGTTGACTTTCAGGATGTCGTCCACGTTCAGGACGATGCCGCTTCGCTCGTCGGTTTTAAAGCCGTTCGCTTCGACCTTGACCGAATAATGACCTATCGGAAGAAATGGCGCGGAATAAACCCCGCTGTCGTTGGAATTGACCGTGCGCACCACCTGGCTTCGGTCGGTGTTCGTGATGGTAATCTTCGCCTGCGGCACAACGGCGCCCGTCGGATCCAGGACGGAGCCTTCGATGGTGCCCGAAATGTCCTGTGCGTACACTCCGGTTGCGACAAACGCAGTGAGAAGACAGAATGCCACCCTATTCATGTCTAAAGCGCTCCTCTACCCAAGCAATTTTTGTTACGATTTGCGGAGATTATGACATTATAAGGATAGGATGTCAATAGCACTGTCACTCGACAAAAATCTGCCCGCACCTCTTTATCACCAGCTCCAGCTCGTTCTTCAGGCGGAGATCGAGGCCGGCAGATGGATTGCCGATGAGCAGCTTCCTAACGAGGGCAAATTGGCCGAAAGGTTCGGCGTCAGCAAGATCACGGTGCGGCAGGCATTGCAGGAGCTGGTGAATCTCGGGTATGTCCGCCGCGAGCAAGGCCGCGGCACCTTCATCACCAAGCGAAAATTCGATGAAGGACCGCGCGAACTGACCAGTTTCACCGAGGAGATGAAGCGCCACCGCGTGGTGGCGAGTTCGCGTCTGCTCTCGCAGCAGGTGGTGGATGCCGACACCCGTGTAGCGCATGCTTTGGGCTTGCCAGCCCGAGCCCGGGTTTTTGTGCTCAAGCGCGTGCGGCTTGCAGCCAGCGAACCCGTGAGCGTGCAGACCGCGCACGTTCCCGCCGAGTTCGTGCCCGGCCTGACGGTGGATGAAGGCGCATCGTTATACGAACTGCTAAAGAGTCATTTCGACCTCTATCCTGCCCGCGCCAGAGAAACTTACATGGCGGCGGCGGCGGACCCGGCGGCCGCGGAACTATTGGGAATTGCAGCCGGATCTCCGGTTTTCGCCGTGGAACGCATCACCATGCTCCCCAACGGCCGCCCCTTCGAGTTTGTCCAGTCGATTGTGAGGGGCGACCGGTATTCCATCGTGCTTGAACTGGTGAAGGCCGGTGCCGACAAGCGCGAACTGGTCCCGCAGGCCGGGTAATGGATTTTACTGCGGGGGGCGTTCGGCCCGGTCTGAAACTCTGCACGAGTTACTCCGATTGTTTCGCCAGATGCGATCCGAGAGTAGTGGTGCTATCGTCATCGGCATGAGACTGCTGATTGCGGCGCTCGTCCCCGCGGCGGCCGCCCTCGCTGCTTTGCCTGCAAGCCCGGTTCGCGGGCTGCACGTGATGGCGCCCGCGGCGGAAGACGTTCCACTGTCCGTTCGTTTTATCAAAGAGGCGCTGCCCAAAGAGGGCGTCAACACGCTGGTGGTCGAGTTCGACTACCGCTACCGGTTCACCCGCCGGCCGGAAGTTGCCGAGGCGGACAGCCTGACCGCGGACGACGTGAAGGCCCTCGCGGCGGCGTGCAAAGAAGCCGGAATCCGGCTCATTCCCGAGATCAATCTGCTGGGGCACCAGTCGTGGGCGAAGGCCACCGGCGGACTGCTGCGCGCGCATCCGGAATTCGATGAGACACCCGGTAAATATCCGCAAAACGAGGGTATCTACTGCCGCAGTTATTGTCCCCTGCATCCCCAGGTGCACCAGGTTGTCTTCGACCTGATCGACGAATTGGCCGATGTCACCGGCGCGGACGCGTTCCACGTCGGGATGGACGAAGTCTTCCTGCTGGGTGAAGACGATTGCCCTCGCTGCAAGGGCAAGGACAAGGCGGATCTGTTTGCGCGCGAGGTCACCACGCTGCACGACCACCTGGCGCAATCGAAGCGCACCATGTGGATGTGGGGTGATCGCCTGCTCGACGGCGTCACGACGGGCATTGGGAAGTGGGAAGCGAGTATTACCGGGACGCATGCCGCTATCACACGGATACCGCACGATATCGTGATCTGCGACTGGCATTACGAACAGCCGCTGCCAACCACGGAATATTTCGCCGTCGAAGGCTTCCCGGTGCTGGCGTGTCCGTGGCGGCGTGCCGATGTCGCGGCAGCCCAGTTGGCAACGATCAGCCGCGTGCGGTCGCATGCCACAGAAGCCATCGCCAATCGGATGCAGGGAGTCCTGCAGACTTCGTGGCTGGGCATCGGTCCGCTGGCGCGCGCCTATTTCGGAGAGAGCACGAGTGCCGACGCGGGGTTCGCTGTCCAGGCTATCGAGGAAGTGGCATGCATGCGCGCGCTCTTCCGCGAGTTGCGGGCGCTCGACGGCAAGTAAGCGGCTTCGCCTAGAACTGTCTTTGTAGGGCAGCCAATCCGGCTGCGAGCCTGATTGGTCCATCCTCCTTAGGTAGCTCTTCTTACCACACCAACTGATTCCGGGGAACAGCCTCACAGTTTACCTTTCTGTGCCGATGAGGCCAGCAAGGAACTTGGCTGTGCGCAAATCAGACTTTTTTATCCTAATAATGGCCTGTGCAGTCCCGGCGATCGCATTCGCTCAGGACGATCAGTCGCCCAGTATGACTCCGGTGTCCGACGCAGTTAACTCCCAGTTACCGTCATGGCTGCGCTTTAGCGGAGAAGAGCGCGCCCGCATGGAATATATCGTGGGCGAAGGATTCAAGCCCGTGACTGACCTTTATCTGTTGAACCGCCTGCGTCTCAACCTGGAGGTGCGGGCTTTCAGCGGGCTGCGGTTCTATTTTCAATCCGAGGATTCCCGGGTTTTCGGCCAGAACACGCTACCGGCGCCGGCATCGCAGAAGGACGCGATGGATCTCAGACTCGGATATATGGAACTGGGCAAGGCAGAAGGCCCGTTGGTCTTGCGCGCCGGCAGACAGGGCCTGGATTTCGGAGACGGGCGTGTTCTCGCGGATCCCAACTGGTCGAATGTCGGCAAGTCGTTCGACGCGGCGCGGCTCACCTTGCGCAAAAAGAATTACAAAGTGGATCTGTTCAGCGCGGCGTCGGTGAAGGTGGACCCGGTAAACTTCGATGAACCGGCGCCCGGCGAGCACTTCGACGGCGCCTACGGTTCCTTCAGTCAGTTGCTTCCGGACACCGTTATCGAACCCTATGTTTTCTGGCGCCTGGAGCATCACTACAAGAATGAGGAAGGCAAGCCGGGCAACCTGGACGAGAAAACGTATGGCCTCCGTTGGGCTGGAAAACTGCCGCGCGGCCTCGATTACACCAGCGAGACGGCGATGCAGAGCGGTTCGTGGGCGGGCGATCGCATAGGAGCCTGGATGGGACGTTGGGTGGTGGGCGAGACGCTGCCCGGCGATCTTCACAGACCGCGATTCTTTATTGAGTACAACCGCGCTTCGGGCGACGCCTTGGCCAAGGACGGGGAGCACGGCACCTTCGACAGCCTGTTCCCGAGTTCGCATGACAAGTTCGGACTGACCGACCTGTTCTGTGCGAGCAACATCATTCATTTTCGTCCTGGTTTCCAGTACAGGGTGCGCCGGAGCTTCACTTTGGGCACGGGGTATGACAACTTCTGGCTGGCGAGCGCGCGAGACGGATTGTACGAGTCGGGAAAGGTGGTAGTTTCCAGTCCCAAAGGGACAGCCGGCACACACATCGGCTGGGAGGCCGATGTCCAGGCGCAGTGGACTATCTCGCTGGCGAGCCAGTTGAACGTAGGCTACGGCCGGTTGTTCCCCGGGGAATTCCTCCAGCGTACTACTTCGGGCGTGCCTTACAACATTCTATTTCTGGGTATGGCGCAGAGATTCTGACAGCCTATCGCCTTCTTCGGATTCCGCCGATAAGAACAACGGGCTCTTCGCGTCCGTGGGGAGCGGAACTTCGGGCGGCCGCGGGGCAGTTCACCGGCAATTTTAAGGATCGAAAGATGATCGATTTGTTCCGACTTAGGGTGGAACTGATCGCGACGTTGTTCGCGCCGTTCCTGGCGCCTGGGGCAGTCTGGCTGTGGGAACGGGCTTGCGACGGCAGGCGGCGGGCCGTGAAACGGCCGGGCGCTCGGCTGGCCGACCGCGCCTAACGCGTTCGGCGCGGGCAAAAAGGCGGGACGAAGAAGTTGAGGAACAAGGCAATGAAGCATTGGAAAATCGGAAAACGCATCACAATTGGATTCGGAGTGGTCATCGGGCTCGCCATGTCGCTCGGCATCTTTGCGGTTCTGCTGGTGGCGAATATTCAGCGGAGCGCGCTGGAGATCTCCGGACACGCCGTACCCGGCCTGTATTACGCCTCCCAGATGCAGAACAGCGCGCAGAGAAACTTTTCCTCGCTGCTCACGTTACTGGCCACCAAAGATCGCCAGCAAGCGGTGCAGATGGAAGCGTCCATTCTGAACGCGCGAGCGCAGAATACCAATGTCATGTCGGAGTACGAAAAGACGATTCTGACGCAAAAGGGCAGGGACCAGTTCGCCGCCGTGCAGGCGGCGCGGAGCGTTTATTCGACGGCTTTCGAAGCGGTGCTGCAGTTGAAACGCACGGGGAAAGACCAAGAGGCTGCCGAAGCGGTCGAAGGCAGGCTCCGCCCGGCGCACGTCAAATACGTGGATACCGTGTCGGAGTTGATGGCCTACCGGAAAGCCTGGGCGGACGAGAAAGGCAAGGCAATTGACAACACGGTGATTGCGACGCGGACGGGCATTGAAATCGGGCTGGCGATCGCAGTGGCGCTGGGATGTTTGATTGCGTGCACCATTGTCCGTAGCATCACCAACCCATTACGCGTGGCGTCGGAACTCATCCAGAGCGTTTCAAAAGGAGACTTGAGTCGCGCCGCGGACGCCGATTCGCGAGATGAATTCGGACAAATGATTACAGCGATGAACCGCATGGTGGAAAACCTGCGCGGCGCCGCGGACGTGGCTTCCCGAATATCGGAGGGCGATTTGGGGTGCGAACCGAAAGCGCTCTCGGAAAGGGACACGCTGGGACATGCGCTGATCGATATGGTCCAAAATCTGCGTCAGGCGGCGCAGATCGCGGCCTCCATCGCCGAGGGTGATTTGACTGTGCAGGCGGCGCCGCGATCGGAGCGGGACGTGCTCGGACAGGCGCTCCGGAAAATGTTGGGCAATCTGCGAAAGACCGTCTCGGAGGTTGCCACGGCGGCAGCTAATGTAGGTACCGGAAGCGACGAAATGAGTTCCACGGCGCAGCAACTCTCTCAGGGAGCTACCGAACAGGCGGCTTCGGCGGAGGAAAGCACTTCGTCCATGGAACAGATGACTTCGAGCGTCCAGCAGAATGCCGATAACGCGCGGCAGACCGACAAGATCGCCTCCAAGGCGGCGGACGACGCGCGCGCGGGCGGCGATGCCGTCGTCCGCACGGTGACCGCCATGAAGGAAGTGGCCGAAAAGATCAACATCATCGAAGAGATCGCCCGCAAAACGGACCTGTTGGCACTCAATGCGGCTGTCGAAGCGGCGCGCGCGGGTGAGCACGGCAAGGGTTTCGCGGTGGTTGCTTCGGAGGTGCGCAAGCTGGCGGAACGCAGCCAGACGGCGGCGGGCGAAATCAGCCGTCTGACATCGGATGGGGTGCGGACGGCAGAATCCGCCGGCGACTTGCTGGCCAAGCTCGTCCCCGACATCCAGAAGACCGCGGAACTGGTGCGCGAAATCGCCGCGGCGAGCGCCGAGCAGAGTACCGGCGCCGATCAAATTAACAAGGCGATCCAACAACTCGATCAGGTGATCCAGCAGAACGCGGCCGCATCGCAAGAGATGGCATCCACAGCGACGGAGCTATCGAGCCAGGCGGAAGGACTGCAATCTACGATCGCTTTCTTCAAGAATGGCGAGACTCTACACATTCAACGCCCGCCGGCGCGAAAGCCGGTTTCGAATGCGGTGCGTCCGCGGGGAGGGGCTGCGCCACAGTTGCACGCCGCCGGACTGACGAAAATGAACCACGCTGTGACGTCGGCAGGGCTGGCCATCTCTTTGGATAGCAACCAGGGCGGCGCCGATCCGCGCGACCGGGATTTCGAACCGTTCCGGACTTGAAGGGGCGGCATGACAAGGGAGAATCCGCAAGTGCATGACGTTCCATGCAAGGTTTCGCCCCCATGCGAGCCATCATCGACGTGCGTGGGTGCGCCACGCCGGTTTTGGATTTCCGCCCGCGATTTGGCTTGCGGCCGCAGCGGATATCGCCGGTAACCGCATTCTCGTGATGGGCAAGCGGCTGAACGGCGACCCCAGCCCCGCTCCCGTCGACCGGCCCCATCTTGCGGCGGCACTCTCCATTCGTCCAGCTAGTGCGGGCATGGATGCGACGCTTTCATAGTTTTCCTGGAAGTGAATTGGGTCTTCCCGCCGAAAGATTCGCGCCCGCGGCGAAGGCTGCAGTTGAAGGAGGTGAACCGGCTTAGGCGGTTTGAGCCGGCGTGCGTGATCATGCCAATCGGCTTCGATGTGGTGATTGAGCACCGGGGGCCACGGCCTCTGTCGCCGGCCGGTTTCGCTCGGGTGGCGCAGTTCCTCACAAGCGAACTCGGCTTCAAGATGCCTGATTCCAAGAGTGTGATGATTCAAAGCCGGCTCCTGCGCCGGGTAACCAGCTTAGGCATGGAGTCGGTCGACCAGTATGTAGAATATCTCTTCGCTCCCCAGAATTTTGCGGAGCGGGAATACTTCATCAATGCAATCACCACCAACAAAACCGACTTCTTTCGGGAAATGGAACATTTCATCTATTTGAACGATGTGGTTTTGCACGAGTTTACTCATCACCGGGCGCGCACCGGGCGTTTCCAGGTCTGGTCAGCCGGATGCTCGTCCGGCGAGGAGCCGTACACACTCGCGATGGTTCTGGCCGAGTATGCCGCCCGCGTACTGGGGTTCGATTTCGCGATTCTGGCGACGGATGTCTCCACTAAGGTGCTGGGCGAGGCGCAGGAAGGCATCTATCCAAGGGACAGAATCCTGCCCGTGCCACCGGAATTACGCCGGAAATACCTGCTGGCCAGCCGCGATGGCGGAGCCTTGGCGCGAATTGTGCCGTCTCTCCGCACCCGAATCAGTTTTCATCAGCTCAATTTCATGGAAGAACCTTATCCGGTCCGAGACACCTTCGATGCAATTTTTTTCCGCAACGTGATGATCTATTTCGACCGGAGTACTCAGGAAAAGGTCGTCAACCGGCTCTGCCGGAATCTGGCGCCGGGCGGTTACCTGTTTGCCGGCCATTCGGAATCGCTCACCGGTCTGGACGTTCCTCTGCGCTCCGTGAAGGCCTCGGTCTATTGCAAAGATGGGCAATAACGCCAGGGTCGGCGCCGCGGATGTGTTAACATTCTAGAGGACGTTGCTCCGGCCGTCCGCAGCACGTCCTGCCCCTGTCCCGGAACCACCTGTGTCAATGAACCTACGCTCTCTTTTCAGCCTGTTTTCCTCCGACCTTGCCATTGACCTCGGCACGGCCAACACGCTTGTCTACGCCAAAGGAAAAGGCATAGTAGTCAACGAGCCGTCCATCGTCGCCATTAATAAGAACACCGGCGAAGTGGAAGCAGTCGGCAAGGAAGCCAAGGAAATGCTTGGCCGCACTCCCGGCAACATCGTCGCTATCAAGCCGATGAAAGACGGCGTCATTGCCGATTTCAAAGTGACCGAGCGCATGCTGAATTATTTCATTCAGAAAGCGCACGGCCGCAAAATGTTGGTGCACCCGCGCATCGTGATCGGGGTGCCAAGCGAAATCACACAGGTGGAGAAGCGCGCGGTTATGGATTCCGCCTACCGCGCCAAGGCGAGCGAGGTGCACCTGGTGGAGCAGGCGATGGTGGCGGCCATCGGCGCCGGCCTCCCCATTACCGAACCCTCCGGCAACATGGTGGTGGATATTGGCGGCGGTACCACGGATGTGGCCGTCATCTCGCTTTCCGGCATCGTTTACTCCCGCTCGGTGCGCGTCGCCGGCAATGAAATGGACGATGCCGTCACGCAGTTTTTGAAGCGCAAGTACAACCTGCTGATCGGCGAGCGCACCGCCGAAACCATCAAGATGGAAATCGGTTCGGCCTACCCGCTGGATAAGCCTCTGCACTTCGAAATCAAGGGGCGCAATCTGATCGAGGGCGTGCCTCGCACCATCACCATCGACGACAGCGAAATCCGCGAAGCCCTCGGCGAGTGCGTGGCCACCATCGTCAACGCGATCCGCGTAGCTCTTGAACGCACGCCTCCCGAACTCAGCGCCGATATCAGCGACCGCGGCATCGTGCTCACAGGCGGCGGCGCCCTGCTGAAGAACCTGGATAAGCGCATCCGCGAAGAAACCGGATTGCCCGTATCCATCGCCGACGACCCACTGGCTTCGGTGGTGCTCGGGACCGGACGCATGCTCAGCGATTTCCGGCTCCTGCGCAAGATTTCGATAGACTAAGGGCAGAGGGTGGCCCGGAGTAATGGAGTCCTTTCTCAATCGCTACCGGAACATAACCGTTCTGCTGCTGGTGCTCTTCGCGCAGCTCGTGCTGCTTGCCGTTGACGCGAAAAACGACCAGCACGTGCGCTTTATTCGCGTCTGGACGGTCACCGTGGTCTCCCCCCTGGCGCGTGTAATGGAAGGCATGCGCATGAGCAGCATCGGTTTCGTCCACAACTACATCACGCTGCACGATGCCGACGCGCAGAATCGCCGCCTTCAGGCCGAAGTCGACCGCCTGAAACTGGAAAACATTTTCCTTACCAACCAGCTCAACCGCGCGGATAATGCCAAAGCGCTCGCCATCTTCCAGCAGCGTACGCCCTCGAAAACGATTGCCGCCAGCGTCTTCTCCACCGGAATCGGTTCCAGCCGCAAGGTGGTGTATGTCGATCGCGGTTCAGCTTCCGGCGTCATGCGCGAGATGGCCGTGATCACGCCGGATGGCATCATCGGCAAAGTTACCGCCGTCTATCCGACAGCTTCCGAAGTCCTGCTGATTACCGACCCGATGTTTGCCGCCGGAGTGATTTCCGGAAAAACGCACGCCCGCGGAACGCTCAAGGGCACCGGCAACTCCGAATGCAAAGTGGATTTTGTGGCCTTCGAAGACAAGGTCGATCCGGGCGACTGGTTCTACACCTCGGGTGACGATCGCATCTTCCCGCGCGGCATGCCGGTGGGAGTTGTGAAGTCGGTCAAGCCGGGTCAGCCTTATCGCGAGATCATGCTGGAGCCGAGCGCCATGGCCGCCGGCAGTCCGGACGACGTGCTGATCGTGCTCGAGGGCGTGCATCAGGATATTCCGGATACCCCTCCGGCCAGCCAGCAGGTCTATCTGGCGCCGCCTCCGCCACCGCTCCCGGAAACATCGGCGCAAGCCGCCCCTCCTGCGGACGGGTCCGCTCCCGCGCCGCCTCCGGCTCCGCCATTGGGCCCCGGAACGGAAGCCGACAAGCTGCGCACGGTCTATCAAAAAGCCGCCGATGCCGAAGACATCGTGCTGGGCGGCGGCCCCACCGGGCAGAACATCAAACGTCCGCCCGATTTCACCAAGATCCCGGTAGATCCACGAACCCTTCCGCCAGGGCGAGGCGTTGTCCCCGCTCCCGCGCCCGCGGCGACCCCTTCCGCTCCACCCGTGCCGAAGAAAAGCGCCGAACCGCCCATTCCGACTAAGAGCACCGCCCCCACCAATCCGGACGCCGTGCGGCGCGCCAACCAGGCCGGGGGACCGGGCGGCATACCGCAGCTATGAGCTATTCCGACAGCCGCATGCTGCTCAGCAGCCAACGGGAAGGGCAGGTCTCGCGCTTCAATATCTGGGTCACGATTCTGGTGCCGTTTCTCGCGCTCCTGTTCCAGATCTACGTGCCGCTGTTTTTCCGGTTCCTGAATTTTCTGGAGATGCCGCTCCTGGTGGTGGTCTACATAGGGCTCATGCGCCGCAATCCCATCAGCGGGCTTTTGGTGGGAGCCGCCGTCGGGCTGGCGCAGGACGCCTGGTCGAAGAACCCGCTCGGAATGTTCGGTATTACAAAAACCCTGGTGGGATATTTCGCCGCTTCCATCGGCATGAAGCTCGATGTCGACAACGTGCTCATGCGTTTCGTGCTGGCATTTTTCTTCTACGTCTTTCACCAGTCGTTCTATTGGGTGATGGAACACGCGCTGCTCAGCCAGCAATCGCCTTTCGATATGCCGGCTTGGCTGGGGCTCGGCGTCCTGAACGCGCTGGTGGGCGCCGCGCTGTTTCATTTCCTGGACAAGCTGCGCGTCACCTCGCGGTAAGTTTTTTTCACTGCGTAATTTGGCCGAGTACTCGGATCGCTTCCGCCGCCTTCTTGGCCCTCATTTTCTTCCAGCCGGGCGTCGCATCCCCTCTCGTCCGGTCCGAAAGGAACGCCCATTCCGCATTGGGCCGGCTATGTTCGTCGCGCTCCCGCAACCATGCAGCCGCAAACTGGCGGAATGTCGGCGCTTCTCCCCGTGCCCAGAATTTGCGCGCCAGAATGCGGGCGATTGCGCCATTCTGAAACCGTCCCTTTGTCAATACCTTCAACAGCGCGTTCATCGCAGGGTTGGCCTTGTCGTATTGACCGTAGAACAGCCGGTCATCGGGCGAGATTTTGGCGGGCAGCGGATCGAAACAGACCACGCCGGCGCGGAAGCAGGTCTCGGCCAGGACCGTTCCGGTCTCGAGAAAGTGACGGATTCGCTCCAAAATCACCCCCTTGCGATCGTCATCCGCGGTCTTCCATTTACGCCCATCCGGCGTTTCCACGACGATACGGTACGGAATCGCATGCTGCTTGCAAAAAGACTTGATTTCGGCGGTATTCAGGTAATTCAAGTCTTCAAGAAGCGCCCGGCGCTTTTCGCAAGCCAGCTTCAAGATGGGAGCCGAAGCCATTCAAACGGAAATCATACCTGAAAAACCAAGGCGCCCGCACCATTACGGGCGGGCGCCGATCCTCCGAGATTTTTTCCAGCGGTCTACCTGTGTTTGTCGTTGTAGATCTTCCTGCTGGCCACGTTCTGCTGCCGGTTGACCATCTTCCGTTCACCCGGCGTCAGTTTCCCGCCGTTCAACGAACGGTCGGTGTGAACTTCGTGATTGATGGCCGATTCGCCCTTCTCGATCCGCGAAGCCTGCGCCGCATTCATCTTGCCCGACGCAATTCCGTTGGCGATGCGATCCTGCTGGTTTTCGCGCCGCGCGTCCACTTCATTGTTCGCGTAGTGCTGCGTGGACGAGTTGTGCTTGTCGTTGTAAATCCGGCCGCTCAACCTGTTCTGCTGCCGGTTGACCTGGGTCTTCTCGGCAGCCGTCAGTTTGCCGCCGTCCAAGGCGCGATCGGTATGCACTTCCTGATTGATGGCCGACTCTTTTTTCTCCAGATTCGATGTTTCTCCGGCCGTCAACTGGCCGGACTTTACGCCGTGCGCAATCCGGTCCTGCTGATTGTCGGTCCGCTGTCCGACTTCGCTCGTTTGCGCCAACGCCGCCGTTGTCAGGACGCAAGCGGCCACGGTGCCCCACAAAACACCCTTCATCGGTCTGCCCTCCGTTCCGGCGATTTCTCAATTCCGAATCGCCTTACACCCAGTCAAACTCACCAGCCGAAACGAAGTTGCGCAAAGTTCCGAAAGTTTGGTGCCAGCGCTCACGGCACCCGGAATTCGATGGCCAACGCGCGGGCGAACGGGCGTCGATTTTTCAGGCGGCCGCGCCGCTGGGACCCAAGCAGGCCGAAACCCGGCTCTGGCTTTGCGTACTGCGCCTCTACAGGAAGTCCGACCCATCGCAAAGCCGCGCTGGGTGGACATGAAAGTGGAGGTCATGCCGCCCGGCGGGCCTCCAATCCTCGAACCTACCGTTGAGGTGACAGCGCCGCGCTTGCCGTAGCATTTTCCAATCCAGAAATGAGCCTGGAATTGGGAAGTGGTTCCTGGACAAAATTACGGCAGTAAGCCGCGCGCAACTGACGCGCGATCCAACGCTGGTGAGGCGCCGACTTGCGCAGACCGTAGATGTGCGCCGCCGAGATGCGTGCCAGACGCTGGAACCGCTCGTCGCCATAGACCCTTCTCGTGGGCGGCGTCTACCTCGTCATTCACCCGCAGGATCCAACATTTCACCTTTCGGGCTCATCTCGCGTTGGAATCAAAGTCCGCTTCCAGGCTCACCCCGCAGTGGGATCGAACCTCTCGTTCAGGCTCATCCTGCATTGGACAATTCTGCTGTTGGCTGCTTCCAGCTGCCATGCGATATTCTGAGATGGTATGCATCGTCGTCGCGCAGCCGTGTTTTCGCTGCTTCTGATGGCAGTGGGCATGGTTTGGGCGTTGCGCGCGGCCGGGGGATCCATGGCGGCCATCCGCTTTGAGCTCCGCCCCATCGCCTTTCAGCTCGAGCATGGTGAGGTAGCGGCGCGGCATGTGCCCGCCACCATGGCCGGGGGCGTCGCCATCTTCGACTACAATCGCGACGGCCGTCCCGATATTTTCTTCACCAACGGCGCCAATCTCGCCACCCTCGAAAAAGACGATCCGAAATACCGCAACCGCCTCTTTCGCAACGATGGCAACGGCAGGTTCACCGACGTTACCGACGCCGCGGGAGTGGCCGGCACCGGCTTCGACAGCGGCGTCGCGGTGGCCGATTACGATAACGACGGCTATCCCGACCTGTTCGTGGCCGGCGTCCACCACAACACTCTCTATCACAACAACGGCAACGGCACCTTCACCGACGTGACCGGGCAGGCCGGCATCTCCAATAAGCCCGATCCGAAATTCGGGCCGATGTGGGGCATCGCGGCCGTCTGGGTCGATGTCAATAACGATGGCCTGCTCGATCTCTTCGTAGTCAACTATCTGCAATGGGACTATGCCACTGAGCCCCTCTGCGAATACAAGGGAGTGGCCGATTATTGCTCGCCGCGCTCCTACCAGGGGCTTCCCAACATTTTGTACCTCAATAAAGGCAACGGGAAATTTGAAGACGTATCGGAGCAGTGGGGCATTCGCGCGAAAGTCGGAAAAGGGATGGGCGGCGGCATGGCCGACTTCGACCTCGATGGCCGTCCCGACATCTTCGTGACCAATGACGGAACCTACAATTCCTTCTTCCATAACCTGGGCAATAAATTCGAGGAAGTCGCATTCAATAAAAACGTCGCTTTGCCGGAAGATGCCAATCCCATTTCCGGCATGGGGCTCGATTTTCGCGATTACAACAACGACGAATACCCCGACCTGGTGACCGCCGCGCTCGAAAATCAAACCTTCCCGCTGTGGAAAAATCGCGCCGGGAAAGACTTCGAGGAAGTTACTACGCTCAGCGGAATGCGGAAATTGTGTATGCATATGGCCGGCTTCGGCGTGGGCCTTTTCGATTTCGACAATGACGGTTGGAAGGACCTCTTCGTCAGCCGCGGAGACGTACTCTCGCGCCCGATGCCCAATACCACCGTCGAGCAGCACAACACCGTGTTCCGTAACCTCGGAACCGCCGGCGCGCCCAACGGACACTGGGAAGCGCTCACCGCCGAAGCGGGACTGGATGCGTCGCCTGCCGCGCGGCACCGCGGCCTCGCGTTCGGCGATCTCGATGGCGACGGCAAGATCGACGTGGTGACCACCGCGCTGGCCCATCCCGCCGAAATCTGGATGAATCGCAGCCCCGGCGCCGCCCACTGGTTGGATATCGAACTCGAAGGAACCAAAAGCAATCGCGACGGCATCGGCGCGCGCATTCAAGTAGTCACCAAAAGCGGAGCGCAGTACAACCACATGACCACCAGCGTGGGCTACGCCTCGTCGAGCTACGGACCGGTCCATTTCGGACTCGCCGGGAACGATACCGCGCAGTCCATCGTCATCCACTGGCCCTCGGGAATTGTTCAGACGTTGAAGGATGTGCGCGCCGACCGCGTCCTGCACGTCAAGGAGTCGCAATAAATGATGCGGCCGCCGATTGCAGGCGTCGTCATCTCCGCGCTTATGGCGGCGCTGCCTGGCGCGGCGCAGAAGGCGCCGCAGTCCGCGCCTTCGCAGTTCGATACGGTGTCGAAGCAAGCGACCGAGGCGCGCATCCGGAATCGCAGCGCCGAAGCCATTCCGCTTTACCGGCAGGCGCTGGCGCTCAACGCCGCCTGGGGAGAAGGCTGGTGGTTCCTGGGCGAACTGCTTTACGATCAGAACCAGTACGCCGAAGCCCGCGACGCCCTCCGCAAGCTCATCGCGATCGATCGCAACACCGGTCCCGGATTCGCGCTGCTCGGGCTATGCGAGTTCGAAACCAAGGAGTACGATAAGTCCCTGAACCACATCTACCAGGCGCGCCGCATCGGCTTGGGGGACGATCCGCAGGTCAAGCGGGTCGTGCTGTACCACCAGATGCTGCTGCTCATCAAGCTGCGGGAATACGAAACCGCGATGCAGATTTTGGTGGATGTCGTCAAGGATGGCGGCATGGGCGAGTCCGTGATCGAAGCCGCCGGCATCGCGGGTCTTCGCCGCCCCATCCTTCCCGATGAGGTGCCTGAGGCCGACAAGGATCTGATCGAGCATGCCGGCCGCGCCGTCTGCGCCATGGCGCTGCGCGATGCCACGTCCGCGCAGAACTATTTCAAGGAACTGGTGGCGGCTTATCCTAACGCCCCCAATGTGCATTACCTCTACGGATGGTTCCTGGCCGCCACCGATCGCGAAGCTGGATTGCGCGAATATCGGAAAGAGCTGGAGCTGAATCCCAAACACACCGAAGCATTGGCTACCGTCGCTTTGGAATACGAAGCGCGTGGAGAACTCGATACCGCCATTACGTACGCCCGGCGCGCGATGGAATCGAATACCAAGTTCTTCGGCGCGCACGCCGTGCTGGGAAAGCTGCTGGCCGAGAACGGGCAGGTGGAGCAGGGAATTAAAGAGCTCGAAATTGCGCGCCAGCAGGCGCCGGATAGTCCCCAGGTGCATTTCTCGCTGGCGACGGCCTACACCATGGCCGGCCGGAAAGAGGATGCCGCGAAAGAGCGTGCCGAGTTCGCCCGTCTGAGAAAATTGGCGGCCGAGGTGGGGCAATGAGCCGGTTTCGTCCGATCCTCCTCGCGCTGCTCGCCTTCCCGCTTTTCGCGCAGCAGCCAGCCGCCGACCACGATGCGCTCCTCCAGCACGCCATCGCTCTTCACCAGTCGGGAGATCTCGATGGCGCCATTCGCGCCTACCGGGACTACCTCGCGGTCGAGCCCGATTCCGTGCAGGCCCGCTCCAATCTCGGCGCCGCCCTCGCGCGCGCCGGGCGCTATGACGAGGCCATTACCGAATACGACATCGGCCTCCAGAAGAGCCCCGACAATCCCGCGCTCCTGCTCAATCTCGGTCTGGCATATTACAAGACCGGGCGCCATGCGGAAGCCGCTGCCCGCTTCGAACGTGCCATGTCTCTTTCGCCGCAGTTCAACGACCAGGTCACCCTCCTGCTGGCGGTCTGTTATAACAATCTGGGCCGCTATAAGGATGCCGTAGCGCTCCTCGCACCCCTCGAGAAAGACAAAGGCGGCGACGCTGGATTCGACTATGTTTATGGCACCGCGCTCATCGGCGCGGGGGACGAAGCCGCTGCTACCGCCGTCATGAACCGCATTCTCGCCCATGGCGATTCGCCCGAGGTGTTTCTTCTGCGCGGCTCCCTGGAACTCGCCGCGCACGATCGCGTCCGAGCCCGCGCCGATCTCGAAAAGGCCATCGCTTTGAATCCCAAACTGGCCGGTGCGCACGCCCGCCTCGGCGAACTCCTGCTCGCCCTCGGTGACGGCGAGAAGGCGCGCGCCGCGTTTGCCCAGGAACTCGCGCTCGATCCCGACGAATTCACCTCCAATCTGAACCTGGGCGTTCTGTCGAAAGAAGACCAGGCATACGTCGAGGCACGCCGCTATTTGGAACGAGCCCTCAAGGTGCGCCCGAACGATCCCGGTGTGCGCTATCAGCTCGCGAATGTCGACCTCGCTACCGGCAACCTCGACCCGGCGCGGGAGGCGCTCGAAGCGCTCGTCAAGGAGTCGCCCCAATTCGCCGAAGCGCACGCCACCCTGGCGACCGTCTACTATCGTATGAACCGCAGCGCCGATGGCGATCGCGAGCGCGCTCTCTCCGAAAAGCTCATGGAACAGCGGGACGCTCTCCAGACAGGAACCAAACCGAGATGAATCGCTGGTGGGCTGCGGGCGCGCCGGTAGTTGCCATGTGCGTGGTGTGGGTGAGCCTCAGTGGCGCGCAGCCGGAAACGCGCCGTCCGCATTTCACCGATATTGCACCGAAATCCGATTTCGCCTACCGCACCGACAACAACTTCACCGGCCGCAAATATTTTCCGCAGACCATGTGCGGCGGTGTGGCCGCCTTCGATTTCGATAACGACGGCCGCATGGACCTTTTCTTCACCAATGGCGCCAAGCTGCCCGAAATGCAGAAATCCGATCCGCGCTTTTACAATTGCCTGCTGCGCAATCGCGGCGACGGCACCTTCGAAGACGTCAGCGCGAAGGCCGGCTTGCAGGGCAAAGACCTGGGATTCAGCTTCGGCGTGGCCGCCGGCGACTACGACAACGACGGCCATGAAGATCTGTTCGTCTGCAACGCCGGCCGCAATGCTCTCTATCACAACAACGGCAACGGCACGTTCACCGACGTCACCGACCAATCCGGAATCACCAAGCCAAAGGATGTGCTGAGCGTTGCCGCCGCCTGGTTCGACTACGATAACGACGGCAAGCTCGATCTCGTCGTCTCCAATTACACCGTATGGACGCCGCAGATCGACAAGATCTGCGCCATCAATGGCCAGGAATATTATTGCCATCCCAAAATCTATCCCGGCGTGGCGCACCGTCTTTATCACAATCTCGGCAACGGCCACTTCGAAGATGTCACGGATTCTGCCGGCTTCGGCAAGGATTTGGGCAAGGGCATGGGCATCGCCATCGCCGACTTCAACGGCGACGGCTATCAGGACGTTTTCATCGCCAACGATACCGTGCGCAATTTCATGTACATCAACCAGAAGAACGGCACGTTCAAGGAATCCGGCTACGAATGGGGCGTGGCTTACGACGAAAACGGCAACGCCCACTCGTCCATGGGCGCCGACGCCAAGGATTACGACAACGACGGCTTCCCGGATCTTTTCTACAACAATCTCAAAGGCCAGATCTGGGGCTTGTTCCACAATATGGCCGGCAAGTACATGAGTTATGTCTCCGGCCTCTCGCACGTGTCGCGCCTGAGCGAACATAGCTCGGGCTGGAGCAACGGATTTATCGACTATAACAACGATGGATGGAAAGATCTCTACTCTTCCAACGGCGATATCGATGATATGGGCACGGTCTCCCGCCAGCCCGACACCCTCTTCGAGAACGTAGACGGCAAACAGTTCCGCGATGTCACCAACGAGGTGGGCGCCGACTTCGCGCGAGCCGGTTTCCAACGCGGCTCGGCGTTCGCGGACCTCAATAACGACGGCTTCCCCGACTTGGTAGTCACGTCGCTCGACGAAAAGCCGCGCATCCTCATCAATTCGGCCGATAACGGCAATCACTGGCTGCTGGTCAACACCATCGGCCGCCGCAGCAATCGCGACGGCGTCGGCGCCGCATTGAAATTGACCACCGCCAGCGGCCGCACGCTCTACAATCACGTCACAACGTCCGATGGGTTCATGTCTTCGAGCGACAAGCGCGTTCACTTCGGGTTGGGAGCGGAGAAAGCCATCGAATCGCTCGAAATTCGCTGGCCGAGCGGGGTCGTGCAGACGGTGAAGAAGCCGAAGGTCGATCAGATTCTGACTGTCACCGAGCCGGCGAAGTAATGGCGCCGGCTTTTCCGCAAGACAGCGGT
>DATJMA010000090.1:0-7399 GCA_035509055.1 Bryobacteraceae bacterium
TGCGTACGCTCGCCCTGGAGCCGCAGCACGGCTGGGGCATTTCGGAGCGCGTGCAGCAAATGTCGGGCAACGCCTTGCTGATTCAGCAAGGGTCGCTCTATCCCGCCCTGCATCGGCTGGAGCGCCGGGGCTGGGTCAAAGCCCGGTGGGGCGCGTCGGACAACAACCGGCGTGCCAAATTCTATGAGCTTACCAAGCGCGGACACCAGCAGCTCGCGGCGGAAAGGGATTACTGGGAGAAGCTCACCGCCGCCGTTGCTCAAGTGCTCGGGCCGGCCTAGAGGAATGAACATGCTCGACGATTTACGATTCCGCGTGCGCTCTCTGGTCCGCAGGAAGAAGGTGGAATCCGAAATGGACGAGGAGTTGCGGTTTCACTGTGAACGCCGGATCGAAAAATATCGGAAAGCAGGGATGAGTTACGAAGAAGCCCTGCGGCGCGCACGGATGGAGTTCGGCGGCCTGGAACAAGTGAAGGAAGATTGCCGTGACGCGCGCGGCGTCTCTCTGGTCGAGACGTTGGCACAGGATTTGCGCTACGGTTGGCGGACGCTGCTCAAGGCGCCCGGCTTCGCCGCGGCTGCATTGTTTACGCTGGCGTTGGGGATCGGCGCAAGCACGGCGATATTTTCGTTGGTCTACGGAATTCTGCTGCGGCCGCTGCCCTTCCGGGATCCCTCGCGCCTGGTCGTGCTCAATGAGACCACGCCGAAAGTCGGCAACGTCAGCGTTTCTTACCCGAATTTTCAGGATTGGCGGGCGCAGAGCCGCACGTTTTCGGAGATGGCCGCGGTCAGCTCCGTCAATTTCAACATGACGGGCATCGGGCAGCCGGAGCACGTCGCCGGCCTGGCCGTTTCGCCGGACTTTCTTTCCATGGCAGGCGTACAGCCGGTGATCGGCCGCCGCTTCACCTCTGAGGAGGAGAAGGCGGGCACGGCGCCCGTATTGCTCCTCAGCTACACCCTCTGGCAGACGCATTTCGGCGCGGAGCAAGGTGTGATCGGACGGGTGATTCACCTGGACAGCGGGACATATACCATCGTGGGCGTTCTGCCGCCGGACTTTCGCTGGCTCGAGAAGTGCGACGTAATGGAGCCGATGGGCGTATGGGCGACCCACAACGGGAACGCGACCGACAGGCGGCAGCGTGGCGACCTCCTGGTGGTGGGGCGGCTCGCCGCAAACGCCGGGATCGAGCAGGCCCGCACGGAAATGAAGGGCATTGCGTCTCGCCTGGCCAGCGCATATCCCGAAGCCAACGACCAGTTCGGCGTCAACCTGCAGCCGCTTCGCGAAACATTTTCGGGCGACGAGCGCCCTTCAATGCTGGTGCTGCTGGCAGCCGCGATTTTTGTGCTTCTGGTGGCCTGCGCGAATGTGGCGAATCTTTTCCTGATGCGAGGCGCCGTACGCACCAGGGAATTGGCGCTACGCATCGCCATCGGCGCGAGCAGTGGCCGCATCGTCCGTCAGATCCTCACCGAGAGCTTTCTGGTGGCGCTGTTGGGCGGCATGGCGGGCGTGGGCTTGGCCATGGTTGGGGTTCCGGCCATCGTGCGGTTGATTCCACGGGACACGCTGGCCGGCGCCAGCGTCGAAGTGAACCTTCCGGTTTTGGTTTTTTCCGCCGGCCTCGTCGTTCTATCGACGTTTGTCTTCGGTCTCGCTCCCGCGCTCGATTCCACGCGTTCCAACCTTCAATCGGAATTAAAGGGGGGAGACAAAACGACAAGCGCGGGCGGACGCATGCGTTTACGCAACGTGCTGGCCACCAGCGAAGTAGCATTGGCGATGATTCTCCTGGTGGGAACCGGATTGATGCTGAAGAGCCTCTATCGCCTGCTTTCCGTCGACTCCGGTTTTCGTCCGGAGCGCGTTCTGAAACTGGAGATGAGCCTCCAGACAGCCCAATACGATAAGGACCCGGCGATCATCGGTTTCTGGCAGCAGACGCTGGACAAGGTCCGCGCCTTGCCCGGAGTAGAATCCGCGGCGCTCGGGACCGCCATTCCCCTCACCGAGGATCATTGGCGCTCCGACATTTCCGTGGAAGGTATGGAGTTGCCAAAGCCGGGTAGTTACCCGCATCCGGACATGCACATCGTCAGTCCGGATTATGAGAAGACTCTTGGCGTCCGCCTGCTGCGGGGCCGCGGCTTCACGGATGCAGACCAGGAGAGCGCGCCGCGGGTTGCCTTGATCAATGCCCTGGCGGCGCAGCGCCTCTTCCCTGGCGCGGACCCCGTGGGCAAGCGGTTCACCTTCGGTCGTATCGGCTCCGGCCGCACCCCGCAGTGGATCACGATCGTGGGTGTCGTTGCGGACACCAAAATGTACGGCCTCGCCAATCCGGCGCGGCTCGAAGTCTATCTGCCGTTCCGTCAGTCGGCGCCGAATGGGATGGTCCTGTTGGTGAAGTCCAGACACGAGCCAACCGCCCTGGTTTCCGCAATTCGCCAGGTGGTCACTTCCATCGACAGGGAGCAGCCCCTCTTCGGCATCGCCACCATGGAGGAAGTGGTGAGCGCTTCCGTTTCCACGCGGCGCATCACGTTGCTCCTGCTCGGGCTGTTCAGCGGGCTCGCGCTGGTCCTGGCGGCCATCGGGATCTACGGCGTAATTGCCTATTCGGTGGCGCTCCGCACCAAGGAGATTGGCATCCGGATGGCGCTGGGGGCGCAAACCGGGGACGTGCTGCGCATGGTCTTCGCGCAAGGCGGGAAGATCTCGGCCGCGGGCATCGTAATCGGCGCTGCGGCCTCTTTGGGTCTCACGCGGTTAATGGCCAGCTTGCTGTATTCCGTGAGCGCCTTCGATCCGGAGACGCTCGCCGGCGTGGCTCTCCTGCTCGTCCTCATCGCCATACTGGCGTGTTACTTTCCGGCTCGACGAACCTTGCGGGTCGATCCGCTAACATCGTTGCGGCATGAGTAGAACGAATCAGAATCCGACAGGTTGCGAACGGCGTTCCCGCCCTGCCTCGGCAATTTCTGAAAAGTAGCGCGCAACATCACGTTCCCGGCGCGTCTTGGGAGCGTTCTCGATCGCTTGAATCGTCGCTCTCAGGTCGCGGCCTCGGGCAACAAATACGCGGTAAAGCAACGGATAGTACACAGTATACGTGTGGTCGAAAGCCAGGCCGGCGTTGTTCGCCGCGGAGAGGCACCGGTTGAAGGATCGCGGCGCGGGCGCAATCGCGCCGCACTCCCTTTCCAAACTTGAAAAAAGAAGCCGCTTCCGTTCCAGGGCGGCCGCCCTCGGCACCAGCCCTTCTCGCACGCTACGGTAGAGTTCCCTTATCCGCCCGTAGTACCGGTTTACAATCTCGGCCTTCCGCAAGAACAGATCCGCCTCTCCGGTCGCGCCTGAATGTCCGCTGCCCGCATCCCGAAACTCATCTGCCGCCAGGAAACCTACAAGCGTCGCGGCCGCCTCTGCGAACGCACCCGGCAGATCCCGCACCTGGGCATGAAAGTCCTCGTGGGGAACAACCATCGCCACGCGGTCTTCGGAAGCCGCTTCGAGCGCCCGCGTCACAGGCGCCCTGCCGCTGGCGACAGCTTCAATCGGATAGAAGAACACGTCGTATTTCGTGGGGTTCATGAAACAGCCGTTCTGCGTCCCGCTGCGCAATCGCAAGCCGGTGTACGACTCCGGGAGTTCCAGCGGTCCCGTGTAGTAACAGCGATAGTAAGCAGACACACGATCGTCTGCCCGCGCGAAGTTCCGCGTCGCACCGAAGCCCAGCCGGCTCTCGACTTTCTTCAACCCGTCAATCAGCGCCCGGCGACGCGGCGCTTCTTCGGCATCCTGGTTATCGCCCGCCGCTCCGATGGCCGGCACCAGGCAGGCGATCGCAGCCAGCACCGCAAGTTGGAGCCGGAACATCTGGTCAACATCATACCCTGCCCGGCCTTCCTCCCTTCTCACGTCCGGCGGCGGACCCTTCGCTTGGCAAGCAGAATACATCGCCACATTGACTTTGGCTCGACCGCGCAGTATTGTGAAGCCAAAGAGAGGAGGGTTGCATGTCTGGCTCTTCACTTCTCACTCCGTTACTGATCCTCTGGGCGGTTGTCACCGGAGCGTTCATCACAGTAGTCATCTGGAAATCCTTGGTCGGGTTACGGGAGGATGGATCTGTAATACTCGATCCCGCCGAGGCCAGCCAGGCCGCCGAACAGCAGGCGGTCATCGCCAAGGTTGAGCGGCTCGGATCCTGGGCAAAGCGCTTCGGCTTTACCTCGCTTACGTTGCTGGTTCTCGTGGGTGCCATCTGGGTCTACCGAATCATCCTGAACTTTAACGGCACACAGATTCCGTGAGCGACAGCGCCGGTCCGCAATGTGTTCGGTCCTCTCATGCCGGAAAACTGCGCAGCCAGAGAAGTCCGGCGCCATGGCGCAAAGCTTGCGCTGCCGAACATGCACTCCTTCCTAGTAAATCGACCAGACGCCAGGCGTAGCGATCTCGATTAAATGCCTGTCCGGATCGCGAAAATAGATACTCTGCCCACCCCGCTCCCACGTACGCGTCGCTTCCACCGCGATTCCGTTCTGGGCCAGCCAGTTCTCCCAGGGTTCCAGTTCTTCAGCTCGGATCGAAAACGCGAGATGGATTTCCCCTTCGGCATCGTGCGGTGGTTGGACTGAGCGGGACCCGCCTTTCAGGAATAGCAACAATACCTGGCGTGGGCCGGCTTCCATGGCGCAGCCCCGGCCGCCGAAATCGCTAATCGTCCGAAACCCGAAAATCTTCTCGTAAAACGCCGACGATGCCGCCACATCGGCAACATAAAGCGAGGACTCCAGGATCCCTTCCGTTTTCGGCTGCATATCGGTCCTCCGTGCCCAATACGATCGTGCTCCGTCATTCCCACCGCAGTGCGACCAATGGATCCACCCGGCAGGCCCGGCGGGCCGGCAGATAACAGGCCAACAGTGCGGCGGCGAGCATCAGCAGTGCTGCCCCGCTGTAAATCATCGGATCGGCCGTGCTGACGTCGAAGGTGAGGCCGGCAAGAAAACGCCGTAGCGCAAGCGCTCCAACCAACCCGATCGCCAGTCCGATTGCGCAGAGCCTTGCTCCATATCGGATGACCATTCCCAGAACCTGCGTCCGGTCCGCTCCGAGAGCCATCCGGATTCCGATCTCGCGCGTCCGTTGCGAGACCGCCCACGATATCACGCCATAGATGCCCACCAGCGCGAGCGCGAGCGCCAAACCCGCAAATGCACTCAACAGAGCCATGGTCCATCGGCGCGACTCGGCTGACTCATCCAATACCTGGCCCATCGTGCGGACATCCGAGACAGCCAGGCCTGGGTACATCGCCTGCACTTCCCGCTGGACGGCGCCGGCGAGCGACAAGGGGTCGCCAGAGGTGCGTAAGATCAGCTGCGTCGGCGTGAGACTCGGAAAGTAAAGGTCCATACTCGTCTCGGAGTCCAGACCAAACTGCTTGATGTCGCCTGCCACCCCGACAATCGTGGACCAGCTCTGGGTCGGTCCCCACGGACCCGTGACGAACTTCCTCCCGACGGGATCCTCTCCCGGCCAGAAGCGCCGGGCCATGCTCTCGTTAATGATCACGACTGGCTGGTTCAAGTCCCGCTCGGTAAATGACCGGCCGGACTTGACAGGAATCCGCATCGCACGGAAATACTCGGGGCTGACGGCTCGGATTTGTCCAATCGGCAGCGCATCCGGATTGATGAGTGGACTTCCCGGGACGTTGAAGCGCAGCGCGTTCGCGCGGTTTGCCACAAGCGGCAACGTATTCGCCGCGGCAATGGATTGGATCCCCGGAAGGGGCTTGAGACGTTCTTCGATGCGCCGGAAGAGCGCGTTTGCGTCTTGGGAGGGCGGCCACGAAAGCCGAAGGGTCAATACTCCACCCGGGCTGAATCCGGGGTCGACATTCATCAAGCGAAGAAAGCTCTTGGCGAGGATGCCTGCGCCAACCACAACCACCAGAGTGAAGGCGAATTCAACGATCACCACCGCGCTCCGCGTCGTGGAGGATTGGCCATGCCCGGCTGCTACCTGCTTGATCGCTGCCATAGGATCGATTCTCCGCGCCTGCAGGGCGGGCGTGAGTCCAAATAATATGCCCGCGCCGGTTGAAATCACCGTCAGGAATAGAAGCACGGCGGAATCGATTGGAGCCTTGATGGGCGAAAGAGTCGCCAGACTCCACGCCCCGAGAGCCAGGCCGAGCGCGCCTCCCACTGCGGAAAGCACGAAGCTCTCGGTGAGCAACTGGCCGACAAGGCGCCCGGTGCCTGCGCCCAGAGCCGTTCGGATGGCGACTTCCTTCGTGCGGCTGATGGCGCGGGACAACAGCAGATTGGCGACATTTCCGCACGCGATCAACAGGACCAGCCCGACGGCGCCCCACAACAGAAACAAGGCAGGTCGCAAGTTGGCGGTGAGGTCATCCTGCAACGGGGATATTTGGATACCGAAGCCTTTGCTCGTCTTCGAATGTGCCTCGGCGAGCCGGCCGAAAACCGCATTCATCCGCGCGCTCGCCTGTGCTTGTGTGGCTCCGGGCCGCAGGCGGGCAACCAACCCAAGAGCGTGCCGCACGGGGTTCGTCAATTCATCATTAAGTAATGGCCCCTGCGGCAGCCAGACGTCGGTCGATGTTGGGAATTCGAAAGCGGGTGGCATGACTCCAGCTACGATGAACTGCTGATCGTCCAGGCGAATCGGCTTGCCGATGATCCCTGCATTGCCGCCAAAGCGGCGCTTCCAAAACTGATGATTCAACAGGACCGATTGGGACGGCTCCGTGTCGGAGAAGGCGTGGCCGAGCGCGGGAGCGACACCGAGCAGCGGAAGTAGCCTCGAGGAGATGAACGTCGCGTGGATTTCAACCGCCGCTGATCCGGGCACGATCAGATTGAAATTTCTGGGCACGTACCGATACCACGCCGTCTGCTCAAACAGATCGGTCTGTTGCTCCACGGCTTCGCGCTCCAGGGGCGAGACTCCAAGCTTGGGGAACAGAGGCAGGTAGGTATCCCAAATCGCGATCAGCCGTGCGGGATCGCGGAAGGGTAGAGGCTTCAGGATCACGGCGTGGACCAGGCTGAAGATTGCCGTATTGGCTCCGATTCCCAGCGCAAGGGTTAGAACCGCGGCGATGGTGAAGCCGGGCGTCCGGCCAAGCGTCCTGAGTGCGTAACGAAGATCCCGCAACAGATTTCGCATCCACTATCTCCTGAACCTCATTATCGACCGCCGGCGGCGATTTCGCCGCACACCTGCCGAACGCCATCGCCGGTGCGCAGGTCGAGCGCCGAAGACCCACTGGCGGCCCCACGCCCTTGACACTCCGCCCGGCAGAGGTTAGCTTATCCTCCGAAAGGTAGGAAACGATGTCGAACTT